>NZ_CP022254.1:107500-473333 GCF_003119195.2 Azospirillum baldaniorum
TCAGCGAAATTGAACTCTCCGTGAAGATGCGGAGTACCCGCGGTCAGACGGAAAGACCCCGTGCACCTTTACTACAGCTTTGCAGTGGTGCTAGGGATCTCATGTGTAGGATAGGTGGGAGGCTAGGAAGCCCGGGCGCCAGCTCGGGTGGAGCCATCCTTGAAATACCACCCTTGAGGTCTCTGGCATCTAACCGCGCTCCGTTCATCCGGAGCCGGGACCCTGCATGGCGGGTAGTTTGACTGGGGCGGTCGCCTCCCAAAGTGTAACGGAGGCGCGCGATGGTGGGCTCAGAGCGGTCGGAAATCGCTCGACGAGTGCAATGGCATAAGCCCGCCTGACTGCAAGACAGACAAGTCGAGCAGAGACGAAAGTCGGCCATAGTGATCCGGTGGTTCCATGTGGACGGGCCATCGCTCAACGGATAAAAGGTACGCCGGGGATAACAGGCTGATGACTCCCAAGAGTCCATATCGACGGAGTCGTTTGGCACCTCGATGTCGGCTCATCACATCCTGGGGCTGGAGCAGGTCCCAAGGGTTCGGCTGTTCGCCGATTAAAGTGGTACGTGAGCTGGGTTTAGAACGTCGTGAGACAGTTCGGTCCCTATCTGCCGTGGGTGTCGGAGTTTTGCGAGGATCTGTCCCTAGTACGAGAGGACCGGGATGGACATACCTCTGGTGCACCGGTTGTCACGCCAGTGGCATGGCCGGGTAGCTAAGTATGGACGGGATAACCGCTGAAAGCATCTAAGCGGGAAACCCACCTCTAAACCAGAACTCCCTTGAGAGCCGTGACAGACCATCACGTCGATAGGAGGCATGTGGACGGGCGGCAACGCCTGAAGCTGAGCCTTACTAATCGCTCGATCGGCTTGATCCTTCCCAGCAGGCGGCCCGCGCGCAGCGGCAAGCCCTGGGCGCATGAGCCAACACCGCAAGAATGCAAAACGTCCTCGATCAACGCCCCCTCTGCCGTCCAATCCGGATGGTTCGCGTGTGCCTTGGTGACCTGGTGGTCATGGCGAGGCTCCCAACACCCGATCCCATTCCGAACTCGGCCGTGAAACGCCTCAGCGCCGATGGTACTGCGTCTTAAGACGTGGGAGAGTAGGTCGCCGCCAGGTCACCACGGCACACGCCAAACCACCACGGACGTGGACGCAGAAGGCTTCCAGCACACTTGACAATCGTCGTCGCACTGCCGGTTCCCAGCAGCCCAACACCCGCGGGGTGGAGCAGCCCGGTAGCTCGTCAGGCTCATAACCTGAAGGTCGCAGGTTCAAATCCTGCCCCCGCAACCAAATCACCTGTTCGCCAAGGCCGGCCCCGGAGACGGGGTCGGCCTTTCGCGTTTCCAGGCCACGGATCCGGGCAAGGCCCCTCATCGAGCCGCTTCCCACGCTGCGCAGCCCGCGACGCGACAGGGGCTGGCTCCGGAACGCCTCTCCGATCCGAAGCCGGATTCCGTTCCTTGCCAGCGGTAGCGCAGACCGGCGCTCAGCGTGTGGCCGGTGGCGTCCCGGCGCAGGTCGGCGTTATAGCTGCCGTAAGCATGGAACCGGTCGCCCAACTCCGCCGGCAAGCCTGACCGTGCTTTCCGCCCGTCACCGCGAACTGGGCCAGCGCCGGGCTGGACGCGAACAGCAGAAGGCCCACGCAACCGTGCAGCACCGCGGTTGCCAAGAGCCCCTGTCGTGTCGGCATGGGCACGCTCCCTGTCATGACGCGATGCTGTGATGGCGGATGTCTTGCGGGCGGAATGGAGCCGCGAGTGATGGCGGCCTTGCGTGACCGTTCGGTGATGACTGGAGACGCGAACGGACGCGGGAACCGGCCTGGCGGCGGCTCTGCCACAGCCGGGTATTATTGCGGGTTCGGTGGTTGTCAGCGGGCCGTTACCCACCAATGTGAACGGCAGCCGGGCGGTTCCATGACCGCCCACTTCCCACCCGGCATGCCCGCCGTTCGACACTCCATCAAGGAGGCGGCCCAAGAGGCCGAAATTATATGCGTCGTCACCGCCGCGCGAAGATCGTTGCCACGGTCGGTCCCGCCAGCAACACGCCTGAGATGCTGAAGCGGCTGTTCCTGGCCGGCGTCGATACCTTCCGCCTGAATTTCAGCCACGGAACGCACGAGGATCACGCCAAGGTTCACGCCGCCATCCGCGCGCTGGAGGCCGAGATGGGCCGTCCCATCGGCATCCTTCAGGACCTGCAGGGACCGAAGATCCGCGTCGGCACCATCCGTGACGGCAAGATCACCGTCGCCGCCGGCGAATCGATCCGCTTCGTCCTGTCCGGCGCCGACGGCGACAAGACCGCGATCCCGCTGCCCCATCCGGAAATCTTCGCCGCGGTGATGCCGGGCCACAATCTGCTGATCGACGACGGGCGCGTCCGCGTCGCCGTGACCGGGCTGGGCGACGATTACATCGACGCCAAGGTGGTGATCGGCGGGACCATCTCCAACCGCAAGGGCGTCAACCTGCCCGACACGGTGCTGGAGCTGTCGCCGCTGACCGCCAAGGACCGCGTCGACCTCGCCTTCGGTCTGGAACTGGGCGTCGACTGGGTGGCGATGTCCTTCGTGCAGAAGCCGGCGGACCTGCTGGAGGCCCGCGGGCTGATCGGCGACCGCGCCGGGCTGATGTCGAAGATCGAGAAGCCGGCGGCGCTCGACCGCATCGACGACATCATCCGCCTGTCGGACTCGGTGATGGTTGCCCGCGGCGACCTGGGCGTCGAGATCCCGCACGAGGAGGTGCCGGGCCGCCAGAAGGAGCTGGTGCGCGCCTGCCGCCTCGCCGTGAAGCCGGTGATCGTGGCGACGCAGATGCTCGACTCCATGGTCAACGCGCCGACCCCGACGCGGGCCGAGGCGTCCGACGTGGCGACCGCCATCTATGATGGCGCCGACGCGGTGATGCTGTCGGCGGAATCGGCCAGCGGCGCCTTCCCGGTGGAGGCCGTGGAGATGATGGACCGCATCATCCGCAGCACCGAGCAGCACAAGCTCTACCGCTCGATCATCGACGCGTCCGACCCCGGCGAGGAGCAGACCGCGCCCCACGCGGTGGCCGCCGCCGCCGCCGATCTGGCCGAGGTGATCCACGCCTCGACCATCGTCGCCTACACCTCCAGCGGCACCACGGCCGCCCGCATCGCCCGGCGCCGCCCGGCGGTGCCGATCCTGGCGATCACGCCGCACGCCGCGGTGTCGCGCCGCCTGTCCCTGCTCTGGGGCGCGCACAGCGTCCTGTCCGCCGACATCCACACCTACGAGGAGATGGTCGAGCGGGCGCTGGGCTTCGCCAAGGAGGAGGGCTTCGCCAAGCCCAACGACCAGATGGTCGTGGTTGCCGGCATTCCCTTCGCCAAGGCGGGGACCACCAACAACCTGCGCGTGGTGCAGGTCGAGGGGTAAGGCGCGGGCGGCGGTTGCCCTCTCGCTAACCCTCCCCCGCTCTCGGCGGACCAAAGGTCCGCCTGCCGCGTCAGCGCAAACCTCTGGTTTGCGCGAGAGCTTCGCAGGGGAGGGGACAAATCTCCCTCTCCCGCGAAAGCGGGGGAGGGCCGGGGTGGGGGCAAACCTTACCGCTGCCTGTACGTCTCGCTGTCCATATGGACGAGCTGCGCCGCCGGGTAGCGTTCGCCCGCCGCGGCGCCGGGCGGCAGGGCTTCGGCCAGCTGCGCCAGATCCTCCGCCGACAGGGTGAGATCCAGGGCGCCCAGCGCCTCGGCCAGACGGTCGCGGCGGCGGGCGCCGACCAGCGGGACGATGTCGCGGCCCTGCGCCGCCACCCAGGCGATGGCGACCTGGGCCACCGAGCCGCCGATGCGCTGGGCGATCTCGCGCAGACGCTCGACCAGCGCCAAGTTCCGGTCCAGATTCTCGCCCTGGAAGCGCGGGCTGCGGCTGCGGAAATCCTGGCCCGTCCGGTCCTTGCTCCAGTGGCCGCTGATCAGGCCGCGCGACAGCACGCCGTAGGCGGTGACGCCGATGCCAAGCTCCCGGCAGGTGGGCAGGATGGCCTCCTCGATCCCTCGGGAGATCAGGGAGTACTCGATCTGCAGATCGCTGATCGGGTGCACCGCGGCGGCGCGGCGGATGGTGTCCGGGCCGACCTCCGACAGGCCGATGTGGCGGATGTAGCCGGCCTTCACCATGTCGGCCATGGCGCCGACCGTGTCCTCAATGGGGACGCTCGGGTCGAGCCGCGCCGGGCGGTAGATGTCGATGTGGTCCACCCCCAGCCGGCGCAGCGAGTAGGTCAGGAAGTTCTTCACCGCCGCCGGGCGGGAATCGTAGCCGTTCCAGCCCATCTGCGGATCGCGCAGGGCGCCGAACTTGACGCTGATGAGCAGCCCGTCGCGGTCACGCCCGCGCAGGGCGTCGCGGATGAGCAGTTCATTGTGCCCCATGCCGTAGAAGTCGCCGGTGTCGAGCAGGGTGATCCCGGCGTCGAGCGCCGCGTGGATCGTGGCGATGCTCTCCTCCTGGTCGGCGGGGCCGTAGAAGTCCGACATGCCCATGCAGCCGAGACCGATGACCGAGCTGACGGGGCCGGCGGCCCCGAGTGTGCGCTGTTCCATGTTCCTGATCCTCTCCGTCCGTCGCGGCGCCGTTCCAGCGCCGCCTTGCCCTGAATGATGACCCGGGGATGATGACCCGGCGCCATTGACCCGATAAGCTGGACAATGCCGAATGGGCTGTTCATTGCATCGAACAATCGGAATCTGGGAATGGACGACACCGACCTGCGCGACCTGCAAGCCTTCGCCGCCGTCGCCCGCCATCGCAGCTTCCGCCGCGCGGCGCTGGAGCAGCGGGTGTCCGTCTCCAGCCTCAGCCAGCGGATGCGGGAGTTGGAGGAGCATCTCGGCGTCCGCCTGCTGAACCGCACGACCCGCAGCGTCGCCCCGACCGAGGCCGGGGAGCAGCTTCTCCGCCGTCTGGAGCCGGCGCTGGGCGAGGTGGCCGGCGCCCTGTCCGACCTGCGGGAGCGGCAGGGGCGTCCGGCGGGGCGGCTGCGCATCAACGCGCCGGCCCCGGCGGTCGATCTCGTGCTGGCCCCGATGGTCACGCCCTTCCTGACCCGCTTTCCGGATGTGGAACTGGAAATCACCGTGGACATCGCCCTGATCGACATCGTGGCGCAGGGCTACGACGCGGGCGTGCGCTACGAGGAACATCTGGCGCAGGACATGGTCGCGGTGCCGCTCGGCCCGCCGCAGCGCTTCGTGCTGTGCGCCGCGCCGTCCGTGCTCGACCGTTTCGGGGTGCCGGAACGGCCCGAGGACCTCCTGGGCAAGCCGAGCGTCTCAACCGTGTATGCCAGCGGCGCCCACCCGCCCTGGGAGTTCGAGAAGGACGGCCGCATCGTGCGCATCCAGCCCGGCGGCCCCTTCCACGCCGGGCACACCGGAATCCAGCTGCGGGCGGCGCTGGACGGGTTGGGGTTCCTGATGACCTTCGATGAGTATGTGCGCGAGCACATCGCCGCCGGCCGTCTCGTCGCCGTGCTGGAGGACTGGAGCCAGAGCTTTCCCGGCCCCTTCCTCTACTACCCCTCGCGCCGCCAGCCCCCGGCGTCGTTGCGCGCCTTCCTCGACTTCCTCAAGGACTGGCGCCGTCAAGCCGCCACACCGTGAGGCGTCAGATGGTGCAGAGGAAGCGGCGCTCGCCGCCCTCCAGGACCAGCGCGGTCAGCCGGTTGGAGGCGTAGGCCCCGGTGTCGATGCCGATGCGGTTGGAGCGGATGTCCGGCTGCTCGACGATGGTGTGGCCGTGCACGACGAGCTTGCCATGGTCGAGGTGGGAGGTCAGGAACTCCCGACGGATCCACAGCAGATCCTCGTCCCGCTGGCGGTGCAGCGGCAGGCCGGGACGGATGCCGGCGTGGACGAACAGATAGTCGCCGATGGCGACGCTGGAGCGCAGCCCGGCCAGGAAGGTCCGGTGATGCGGCGGCAGGGCGGCCGCGAAGCGCTGGCGGGCTTCGTCCACATGCTCCGGCGGGGCGCCTTCGACGGGGGCCGGAACGCCGTAGCTGGCCAACGTCGCCCGCCCGCCATACTCCAGCCAGTCCGGCCCGGCCTCCGGCTTCTCGATGAAGTCCATCATCGCGGCCTCGTGGTTGCCGCGCAGGTGGATGGCGCCGAAGCCGGGCAAAGGCTCGCGGCACAGCCGTTCGATGACCATCGCGGAGTCCGGACCGCGGTCCACATAGTCGCCGAGAAAGACCAGATACTTGACGAGGTCAGCGCCGCTCGCCGCGTCGCGGTCGATCTGCGCCAGCAACTGCTCAAGCAGATCCAGGCGTCCGTGGATGTCGCCCACCGCGTAGACGCGCACGCCCCGCGGCACATGGCTCGCGACGGGCTCCGGGTCCGACCACAGTTTGCGCGCAAAGCCGAACACGCTCCGCTCTCCTCCGTCTTCGATGGGTGGGTCCTGCCTTGACAGGATGGGGATGACGGCGAGCGCTCTCAAGTCGGACAGCCGATTGCCCGGAACGCCTTCACCGAATTCATCCTCATGGGGCGAGTCGGACGGCAAAGAGTGGGTGCGGTCAAGCGGCCGGAATGGGTACCCCGGACGGCGTTCCTTGGCGGCGCCGTCAGGAACCGGGCATGGCCCGGTCCAGCGCCTCCAGCAGGCCGCCCAGCCGGAACTCCACGGTCCGCCGGTCGAGCCGTGGCCAGTGATAGACCTGCGTCGCGCTGTTGGCCTGCTTTTGGAACTCCAGCCGCAGCGGGCGGTCCGAGCGGATCAGCGGCATCAGGCGCTCCATCGGGCCGCAGGTCAGGCCGATGCGCCGCGGCTCCTTGATGGCGGCGAAGCGCCTCAGCATCTCCGCCCCCGCGTCCTCGTCGGCGATGGCGCCCTCGGCCACCTGACTCAGGAAGCGGTTGAATTCGGGCGGCCCCCCTTCCGACCCCGTGTCGGGCTGGCCTGCTCCATCGAGCGCATCGGCGAGGTCGGAAAGCTGTCGCGGCGTGTAGAAACGCTGCGGCGGGGCGCCGTCCACCGCCAGGGCAATCGGGTGGGCGAGCGCGATGGGCTCGTCGAACACGATGTAGAGGGAGGTGCAGGCCGCGTCGCGCACCGCGCTGATGCTCAGCTCGCCGAGGCCGCCCCGGTTGTCGGGGAAGGGCTGGACGGCCGACACGGTGCAGCGCCGCCCGGCGCCCTCGCCGGCGCAGACGGTGTCGGAGACAATGTTGGAGACAGGGGCCTCCACGGCCAGGGCGGACGTGGCCGTTCCCAGCCCGGCCACCAACAGGAACAGCCCGATCCGGCGCGTCATGGGCAAATGAATCCTCCTTCGGCGCATGATCTGAACGGGGACGCTACCAAGGCCGGGCTTTCGTCCTGGTTAATGGTCCGGCTCGATGGGATGGTGCGAACGCCCGGCAATCCCACTTTGGTGCCGCGTTTTCGCCGGTCCGGACTCTGCTAGGATGTGGGAAAAGAAGGACAAGGGGGAGGGGCGCCATGGACGAAAGCCCGATCCGCGTGCGCCGGTTTCGCGAGATCCTGCTGTGGCCGGTGCAGTTGATGCCGCTGAAGGAGGGCGCGCAGATCCAGAACCATTGGGAATGGCTGGGCGGGCCGGGCTGCCCCTGGCAGGAGGTGGCGGACGAGTTCACCCAGGACCCCGCCGAATTCAGCGAGCGCCATTACAGCGAGTTTGTGTCCTTCCTGCCCTATGTCCAGCGCTTCCTCTATGGCGAGGGGGAAACGCGCGACCACCGGCCCGGCTATGGCGGCTCTCCGATCCGCGTCTTCCGGCGGCGCGACGTGGCGGCGCTGACGGTCACCCTGCGGCGGGGGCAGGCGCCGCTGCGTTTCTCCATTGCCCATGTCGATCTGCATTTCTTCCACGACGTTGACGTGGCGATCCTCGTCGTCGAACTGTTCGGCGATAACCTGCCGCTGGACCGCGTGCAGGACACGCTGTTCCGGCTGGGACGCACCTATCCGCCCGCCTGGGAGCCGGACGGCAGCGCCGCGCAATGCCCGCACCGCGTCGAATGGATCGGCACCGACGGAGCCGTGCTCGCCGTTTCCGACTATGAGCGGAAGGCCGATTACCTGTCCTTCGTGTGCCGCCATCGGGCGCCGCGCATCGCCGCCCACTGGTCGTTCCTTCTGCGTCCCCTGGTCCACCACCATTCGGAGGAGACCGGGCTGCTGCGCTACCGCCAGCTCGAATATCAGCGGATGCCGGCCATGGCCTATCTGTCGCTGGACGAGCCGGAACGGCTGGAACGGGCGGACTGGGTGCGGCTGGGCTTCGCCACGTCGCCCGGGCTGGGACCTCCTGAGGTGATGCCCTTCGCCCCGGCCTTCCTGGAGGGCTTCGAGCAGCGCTACTGCTACGACCGCTACTGGGACCCGCGGGCGCCCGGCGCCTGGACGCGCAGCCGCATCCTGTGCTGCGGCCATTCGCTGGTCATGGTGGGGCCGGAGGGCGATGCCTTCTTCACCGATGCGGAAACCGGGCTGCTCGGCCAGTTCCGGCACCAGTATTTCCTGCTCGGGCTGGTCGTGCATTTCCACCGGGCGGCCCTGGTGATGCTGTCCGATCGGCTGGTGCTGGCGGTCAGCCAGCTCGACATCGGCACCGTGGAGTCGGTGAAGCGGTTCAAGCGCGACATCCGGCAGGTGTTCGAGATATTCCTGCGCTTCACCCACCGCTACTGGTTCCACGAGCTGTCGATCCAGGGGCCGTTGCGCGACCTGTTCCGTCTGTGGGCCGGGCATCTCGGCACCGACCGCCTCTACGCCGAGGTGCGGGACGAGGTTCAGGACATGTCGGACTATTTGGACAGCGACGGGCTGCGGCGGCAGGCCAACACGGTGCTGCGGCTGACCGTGGTCACGGTGGTCAGCACCATCGGCACGCTGGTCACCGGCTTCCTCGGCATGAACCTGCTCGCCATGGCCGACGACCCGCTGCCGGCGCGCGTTCTGTTCTTCCTGTTCGTCCTGCTGGCGACGGTTGGCCTGATCGCCTTCAGCGTGATGCGCTCCAAGCGTCTGGCCGACTTCCTGGAAGCGCTGTCGGACGAACGGCTGCCGGGGCGGAGCAAGCTGGCACTGCTGGCGAAGGTGTGGGAGCGCCCGAGTCGCCGCGCCGGACCGCCCTTCTGAGCGGGTGGAGGGCCGGTGGAAACGTGATTTGAGGAAAGACCGGAAGGGTAGGGCGTCGCTTCCCCGAATGGAGATGGCAGGCGCCAAAGAACAGGAGGGGGTCAGGAACCAGCCGGCCAAGCTCGCGTTCTTCTCAGCGAAAGCTCCACATTTGGGAGGACGTCATGAGCATCGGCACCATTCTGCTCATCATTTTGATTCTCGTTCTAATCGGCGCGGTTCCGGCCTGGCCGCACAGCCGCGGTTGGGGCTATGGCCCGAGCGGCATCCTCGGCGTGCTGCTGCTGGTCCTGATCGTGCTGCTGCTGATGGGCCGCATCTGACGGGCAACCCCGTCCGGGCAATCCAACGCGCGGGCGCCGTTCCCGTTCCGCCACCGGCCTTTGGGCGTCACGCTCCGGGGCTGCGGCCGGGACGGGAACGGCGCCCGTTGCGCATGACGAACATCAGCCAGCCGATCGGCCCCAGAATCAGCACCATCACCACCCAGCCGGCCCGTGGGCCGAAGGGGCAGCGCGTGCCGGGCGGGGGACGCCACGGGCCGCCGCGCCGTGACAGCATCACATGGAGGAGGGGCGCGCCGTAAAGGGCGAACAGGATCAGCCAGGGTGCGAAGTCTTGTGCCATGGCGGCATGCTACCCCAGAACGGGTGGCGGCTCCCACCACGGAGCGTCGGGAACCGCGTCGTGGGCGCTTGTTCGATGATGTGTCCAAATGGTAATACCGCAACGCAGGAATGGACTTCATGCGTATGAGGCATGGTTGCGCCGCAACGTCGCGGGCGATTATCCTCAGCGGCGTCCGATATGCCGAAAGGCGGATATCATGGCGGTTGAGATCGAACGGCGCTTTCTGGTCCGGAGGGACATCCGTCCCCTGTGCCGAAACGGCCTGTCCATCGTCCAGGGCTATCTGCCCTCCGACGATGGCCGCACGGTGCGGGTCCGGGTGGCCGGTCCGGACGCCACACTGACCGTCAAAGGCCCCCGCCGCGGCCTGTGCCGTGAGGAGGTCGAACACCAGATACCCCTCGACCTCGCCTTGGGCCTGCTGCGCCACAGTTGCCGGCGCGGGCTGATCGAGAAGACCCGCTACCTTGTCCACCATCATGGTCTCTGCTGGGAAATCGATGTGTTCGGCGGCGAGAACGCCGGTCTGGTGATCGCCGAGGTCGAACTGTCCCATCCCGACCAAGTCGTTCCGCTTCCCAATTGGGTGGGGGCGGAGATTACGCATCGGGCGGCCTACAGCAACTCCGCCCTGTCGCGCAGCCCGATCCGTCACTGGGTCAGCGCGGCTTAACTCTCCTCCCGGAAAAAAGAAGCCCCGGTCCGAAGGAAGGACCGGGGCCAAGGCTGCGTGGATGACTGTGTGCAATGCAGCAATCCGCGTGCCAGATTGTGCGGACACTCCGGCGATGCGCCGAAAGGGGAACGCAGCCCGGCGCCGTCCTGTTGCAAAAGGGCCGTCCGAACGGGCGGCGGGCAACGGCGAACGGGAGTCTGGCACGATGTCTCAGTACGAGAACCGGTGGAAGGACGAGGCCCGCAACGTGGACGAGGACGACCGCCGCGACGTCCGAGACCGCAATGAATTTGGGCGTGGCGCCTACGGCGCAGGCGGTTATCCCCGGAGTGACTACGAAAGCGGCGGTTCCGGCGGACGCGATCCCAGCCGTCGCTGGGGCAGCGACTGGGGCCATGCCGAGCGCGGATGGCATCGCGACGACCACGGGTGGGATGACCGGATGCGGAATGAGCGCCATCGCGACGAGCCCATCGGGATGGCGCGGGAACGCAATTTCTGGGAGCAGGCCGGTGACGAGGTCGCCTCCTGGTTCGGCAATGACGATGCCGAGCGCCGCCGCGAGGAGGACGAGCGGCGCGCCCAGTTCCGCGGCCGCGGCCCACGGGGCTACACCCGGTCGGACGAGCGTATCCGCGACGATCTGAACGACCGGCTGACCGAGGACCCCTATCTCGACGCCTCGGACATCACGGTGTCCGTGTCGGGCAGCGAGGTCACGTTGGACGGCACGGTGGACGATCGCATGGCGAAGCGGCGGGCCGAGGACTTGGCCGACGCTATCTCCGGCGTCCGTCACGTTCAGAACAACCTGCGCCTTCGCGAGCCGGGCGGCACCATGGCCTTCTGATAGGACCTTCTGATCGAGTGCGGCCTCCGAGGCGCTGACGAGACGCCCCCGCTCCACCCGGTGCGGGGGCTTTCGCGCGTGCGCTCAATGGGCGGTGGTGCTGCCGGCGTCTTCGGCCATGAAGGGGCTGTACTGCTTGTCCACCGACTGGATGTGCTCGATGAACCATTCCTTCAGGAGAAGGATCAGGTCGATGCGCAGCATCATCTCGTTGCTGTCGTCATCGTCCAAGGTCAGCTTGTGCACCTCGTCGATGAAATAGCGGTGCGCGGCCCGGTGGGCGTCGAGGCCGGGATAGCCCTGCTGCTCCATCAGCGCCTCCTCCCGCTTGAAATGCACGGTCGTGTATTCCTGCAAGCCCCCCAGCAGCCCGGACAGGCTGGCACGGTCCTTTTCCGCGATGCCGGCCTTCAGCAGCCGGTTGAACATGTCGAGCAATTTTCGGTGGTCGTCGTCGAGAATTTCGACGCCGACGCTCATCGATTTATCCCAGGCAACATGTTGCATCGGATCAATCCTTTCAGAGGGCCGGGTCAGGCGAGTATAGGGGGCGCGGAAATCTTGTATTGCGATGTTAAAACCGGCAACCGCGGCGGCACAAGCGGCAAAAAACCGCAGGCCGGAGGTTGCGTCGCCCCCTGTTGACCTTGTGGGCCGGCAAAGGATGTGCTTCCCCGCGCGCCGTCCAGGCATTATGAAAATGCACGGGATCTGCGGAGTTCGGGACGATGGCGCTGCTGGACGATATTCTGGAAAAGAAGCGGGTTCTGGACGACGCCCGGCCAATGCCGTTGACAGTGGTCCGCGATCTGGCCGACCGCTTCGAGCGCGGCCTGACCACCGCCTGCCTCCTCGTCGAGGGGGTGGAACTGTCCCCCGACGACATCCGCATGGTGCTGGATCGCGGCGCGGTGCTGCGCAGCCGTCCGGCCGAGCCGCAGCGCCTCGCGCTCAACCACCGCGCCGCGCTGGAACTGATGGCCCGCCTGTCGTTCCAGGGCGGCGGGGTGGTGACGGAGCGCACGATCGCGGCCTTCCATGGCGTGCTCTACCAGGGGATCGACACGAACGCCGGGCGCTACCGGGACGGCGCGCTCAAGGACGACGCCGGGGCCTCTCCCGATCCGGCGAAGGTGCGGGTGTCGATGTCGGCGCTGTCGGGCTGGCTGCGCCGGACGGAAGCGGGGCCGGAGGCCGCCTTCGAGGCGCATCACCGGCTGATGAGCGTCCGTCCCTTCTTCCAGGGCAACGCCGCGACCGCACTTTTGCTGTGCAACCTGATCCTGAACCGTGCCGGCTTCCCGCCGGTGGTGATCACGGACGAGGATCGCGAGATGTACGCCGCGATGGTCGAGCGCGCTTGGTCGCTCGGCGACAAGACGCCGTTCCGCGACCTGATGATGCGCTTGCTCGACCGCAGCCTGAACCTGTGCCTGCGCAGCGCCGCCCGCGCCCTCCGTGACTTCGAGCCGGCCGACGAGGATGAACACGGCTTCGGCGGTGACCATGACGAGGGCTACGGCCGGCGCCCCTGACGGGGTCTGACGGTCAGCCTCGGGCTGGCAGCAGCAGGCGCGACGGCCGGGCGCCACCGCCGTGGATGAGCAGGGTGATCGGCTGCGCGTCCACCAGCCGGGTTTCGCCCGGCTCCGCCCCCGTCCCCGGATTGATGGGATAGGCCGGGAAGCAGGACCCGGCGAGGCTGAGGCGCAGCGCGCTTCCGGCGGGCAGGGTCGCGCAGAGCGCGCGCAGGGCCACCGGCATGGGACGCTGCTCGCCGCCCGGCTCCACCCGCGCGTGCCCCTGGCTGAGCGGCAGGACGCGCCCGTCGGGCAGCACGGCGGAGAGGACGGCGCTGACGTCGAAGGACGGCGCGTCGGCCTCCACCCAGATTTCCAGGGCGGCCAATCCCGACAATGTCAGCGGCGCCGTGAGCGGAGCGGTGTCGTAGACCGCCACGTCGGGGCGGGCGTCGGCGGCGGCGCGGTCGCGCGGGCCGGCGTCCGGAACCGCGTGACCGCCCACGGTGGGCACCGGATCGCGCGGATCGTGGACCAGCACGTCGAGGAACGCTTCGTCCGGAGCATCGTCGCGCAGGGCGCCGCCGCGCCGCGTGGCGAGTCCGTCGCTCGACAGATGCAGGGGCCTTGCGGCGGGCAGCAGGGCCGGCAGGTCGCGCCAGCGGCGTTCCAGAACGTCGAACAGGCGGATTGGGCCGCCGCGCTCCGCGCCGTTCATCTCCCCTTTCAGGAAGCGCTCGAACCAGCCGAGTTGCAGGGCGTCGAAGGACGGCACGTCGGCCGGCTTCGGGCTGTCGAGCCCGGCATGGACCGCCACCCCATGGCGATCCCAGGGACCGACCAGCAGGCGGACGGTGCCATCGCAGCCGGCGGACAAGGCGTCGTGCGCCTCCAGCGTGCCGGTCAGGCGCGGGTCGTACCAGCCGCCGATCTGAAGGACGGAGACCTCACCGATACCGCCGGAGAGAGCGTGGCGGGGAGACAGCTCGTCCCAGCTTCCGCCCGGGCCCGGCGTGGTCAGCCAGTCGTCGTAATGGCAGTGCCGCGCATAGTCCCGCAGCACCCGCGGGCGGGACGGAATCTCGTCGTCCAGCGGCAGGCTGCGGATCGCCTCCAGGAGTGCGCGGTAGGCCGCGCCATCCTCCAGCCGGCGGGCGGACTCCGCCGCGCAGTGCAGCGCCCAGCCCATCGCGTCGGCCAGCCGGAAGGCGCCGCCCTCCGTCGCCCAGTCGGTGAAGACATCCCACCCGGCCAGCGCCGGAACCACAGCGCGCAGCGCGGCGGGCCGCTCGGCCAGGGCCAGAAGCTGCGCCATCCCGGCGTAGCCGCTGCCGTACATGCCCACCGTGCCGTTGGAACCGGGCAGGGAAGCCGCCCAGGCCACCGCGTCGGCGCCGTCCTCGCGCTCCGCTTCGAAGGGGCGGAATCGGCCCTCCGACGTGCCGCGCCCGCGCACGTCCTGCACCACGACGACGTAGCCGCGGGCGGCGTACCAGCGCGGGTGCGCGTAATGGCTGGTCATCGCCGTGCGCCGCCCGCAGGCCAGACGCAGCAGCAGGACCGGCCAGGGGCCGACCCCGTCGGGGCGGTAGAGATCGGCGTCCAGCCGCACACCGTCGCGCGTCCGCATGGAAACGGTTTCGGGCGGCCGGACGGCCAGGAGAGGCGGCTGTTCGAGAATCACCGGGGCCATATGGGTCATGGGGCGCCCTGCCGAGCAACTGTGACCGGCAACTCTCGCAAGCGCTGTGCCATGACCGGCGGATGGCCGTCGCGACGTTCCCTCTCCCGCCCCGGGAGAGGGAAGGGACCCGCGCAACGCGCGGGAAGGGTGAGGGTACCGGCACAGGTTGGTGTCTGATCCTCGGCAGCACCCTCACCCGGCGCCTTCGGCGCCACCCTCTCCCGGGGCGGGAGAGGGTGCCCAAACGATGGGCAGACGCCTTTCCGGAAGGCGCTTTTACGAATCGTAGCTCATCAGCGAGACGCTGGGCACGTCCAGCTTGTCGCGGCCGTTGAGGAAGGTCAGCTCGACCAGGAAGGCGGCGGCGCGGACGTCGGCGCCGACGCGGCGCAGCAGGCTGATCGCCGCGGCCATGGTGCCGCCGGTCGCCAGCAGATCGTCGAGGACGACCACGCGCTGGCCCGGCTTCACGGCGTCGGCCTGAACCTCGATGGTGTCGGTGCCGTATTCCAGGTCGTAGGAATGGGCGACCTTGTCGCCGGGCAGCTTGCCGTGCTTGCGCACCATGATGAAGCCGGTGCCGAGCGCCAGGGCCAGCGGGGCGGCGATCAGGAAGCCGCGCGATTCGATGCCCACCAGCAGTTCCGGCTTGTGCGGGCGCAGCGCCTCGGCGAGCTGGTCCACCGCTTCCTTCCACGCCTCGGCGTGAGCCAGCAGCGGAGAGATGTCGTAGAAGAGGATGCCGGGCTTGGGGAAGTCGGCGATGCCGCGGATGTGGTTCTTCAGATCGATGGGGTTCGGCATGATGAAAAGGTTCCTGTGCAACGGCGGCGCCATACTATCGGGGCGGACCTCCGCGTGCAAACCACCGCTGTGCGGCTGTTTTTCCCCGGCTTGAGGTTGACCATCGGGGGGCTTGCGGCCAAGTTCCTCTCCACAAGCATGAGCATCGCCGCATGGCGGCACCGGAAGGGAAGGGCAGGACGGGGCATGGCGCGCGAAAGGGCGTGGTTGGAATCGTCGCGCGCCGGCGACGGTGAGTGGCGGCTGGCGGCTCTCGGCCATTGGGATTTGAAGGCCGCCGGGTCGCTGTCGGGCACGCTCGACCGCTTCGCGCTGGACGGCGGCGGGGCGGTCAGCCTCGACCTGTCGCGGCTGGACGCCATGGACACGGTGGGGGCCTATCTGCTGTCCGCCCTGTCCGACCGGCTGAAGGCGGCTGGCCACGGCGTCGATCTGGCCGCCATCCGCCCGGAGCACGCCGCCCTGTTCGACGCCGTGCGCGAGGTCGGTCCCCCGCCGGTCGAGCGGGCGCAGACGCACCGCCCCATCCTCGACATGCTGGAGCGCACCGGTCGCACCGCCGTCGACGGGCTGCGCGAGGGGCGGGATCTGCTCTCCTTCCTCGGCCTCATCGCCATCACCTTCGGGCGGCTGATCGTGAATCCGCGCCGGCTGCGCTTCCGCTCGGTGATGTTCCACATCGAGCAGACCGGGCTGAACGCCCTGCCGATCCTCGGGCTGCTGTCCTTCCTGATCGGCGTGGTGCTGGCCTTCCAGGGGGCGGACCAGCTCCGCCGTTTCGGGGCGGAGCTGTTCGTGGTCAACCTGCTGGGCGTGTCGATCCTGCGCGAGATCGGCATCCTGATGACCGCCATCATCGTGGCCGGGCGCTCCGGTTCCGCCTTCACCGCGCAGATCGGCACCATGAAGGTGAACCAGGAGGTGGACGCCATCAGCACGCTGGGGCTGGACGTGGTGGAGCTTCTGGTGGTGCCGCGCGCGCTGGCCCTGATGATCACCCTGCCGCTTCTGGCCTTCTACGCCGACATCATGGGGCTGTTCGGCGGTGCTGTGATGAGCTACGCGACGCTGGACATCACCTTCGGGCAGTTCATCCGCCAGCTTCACGGCGCCGTCACGCTGCCGCATTTCCTGGTTGGACTGGTGAAGGCGCCGGTCTTCGCGCTGGTGATCGCCATGGTCGGCTGTTACGAGGGGCTGAAGGTGTCCGGCAGCGCCGAGAGCGTGGGCACGTTGACCACCAAGTCGGTGGTCGAGTCCATCTTCCTGGTGATCGTCCTGGACGCGGTCTTCTCCGTCCTGTTCTCCTTCCTCAGGCTGTGAGGGACCGTGGCGCCTTTCGACGATGACCAACGGACCGGTGCGCAGGACGCGGTGATCCGCGTGCGCGGGCTGGTCACGCGCTTCGGCCCGCAGGTGGTCCATGACGGGCTCGACCTCGACGTGCGGCGGGGCGAGGTGCTGGGCGTGGTCGGCGGCTCCGGCACCGGCAAGTCGGTCCTGCTCAAGGAGATCCTCGGCCTGATCCGCCCGGCGGACGGCCGGATCGAGCTGCTGGGCCGCGACACCGCCGGCCTGCCGGAATCGGAGCGGGTGGCGCTCCAGGCGCGCACCGGCGTGCTGTTCCAGAACGGCGCGCTGTTCAGCTCGATGACCGTGGCGCAGAACGTCATGGTGCCGCTGCGCGAGCACACCGACCTGTCGGCGGCGCTGTCGGCGGAGATCGCGCGGGTCAAGATCGCCATGTCCGGCCTGCCGGCCAACGCCGGGGCCAAGTTCCCGTCGGAGCTGTCGGGCGGCATGATCAAGCGCGCCGGTCTTGCCCGCGCGCTGGCGCTCGACCCCGACATCCTGTTCCTCGACGAGCCGACGGCCGGGCTGGACCCCATCGGCGCCGCCGCCTTCGACCAGCTGATCCGCAACCTCCAGCGCAGCCTGGGGCTGACCGTCTTCATGGTCACCCACGACCTGGACAGCCTGACCTCCATCTGCGACCGCATCGCCGTGCTGGTGGACAAGAAGATTCGCGTGGGCACGCTGGAGGAGCATCTCCGCGACCCGCACCCCTGGATTCACGACTATTTCCACGGACCGCGCGGCCGCGCCGCGCGCCATGCAGAAAGCTGACCGGACGCCATGGAAACCCGCACCAGCTACATCCTCGTGGGCAGCTTCGTGTTGGCCTTGCTCGCCGGCCTCTTCGTCTTCACGGTCTGGGTCGCCAAGATCCAGCTGGAGGAGACGCGCCAGCCCTATTACATCTACTTCACCGGCTCGGTGACCGGCCTTCAGGAGGGCAGCCCGGTGCGCTACCGCGGCATCCCCGTGGGCACGGCGACCGACATCCGCCTGGACCCCAACGACGTCAGCCGCGTGCGCGTGCGGATCGAGGTGCAGGAAGGCACGCCGATCAAGACCGACTCCATCGCCTCGCTGGAGGTCCAGGGCATCACCGGCGGCGCCTACGTCCAGATTTCCGGCGGCACGGAGATGAGCGAGCTTCTGCGCACCGCGCATGACGGCGGCATCCCGGTGATCCCGTCGCGCCCGTCGTCGCTGACGGTCTTCGTCGACGCCGCCCCGCAGCTTCTGAACCGCGCGCTGGACCTGACCAACAGGGTGGCGGACCTGCTGACCCCGCAGAACCAGGCGGCCATCGCCGAGATCCTGGCGAACACCCGCGACCTGACCGGCGAGCTGGCCCGCGCCAGCCAGGGGCTGGACACGACGCTCGCCCAGGCCAACCGGACGCTCCAGGGCTTCGAGACGGTCGGGCCGCAGATCGGCGAAACCATGGACCAGGCGCAGCGCACGCTGGCCGCGGTGGAAGGCGGCATGAAGACGGTGAGCGGCGATCTGCACACGCTGGCCGGATCGCTGAACAAGACCGCCAACCAGCTCAACGCCATGATCGGGGAGAACCGTGGGGCGATCCGCGACTTCACCGGTGGCGGGCTGTATGAACTGACCTTGCTGATCTCGCAGTTGCGCGACCTGTCGGGGCAATTGTCCCGCGTCGTGACGCGGATCGAGAACGACCCGTCGAACTTCCTGTTCGGCGGAACCCGCCAGGGCGTGGAGGTGCGTGGACGATGACGAGCCGTTTGATGAAGGGGGTGGCGGCGGCGCTGCTGGCGGTCGGCCTGATGACCGGCTGCGCGGCGCTGAATCCCACCGCGCCCAGCCTCTACACGCTGACGCCGGGAACCGTGGCGGAGTCCGGGCTGCCGCCGGTGAGCTGGCAATTGCTGGTGGAGCCTCCGGCGGCCAGCGCCGGGATCGACACGCCGCGCATCGCGGTCACCCGCTCCGCCACCGCGCTCGACTATTTCGCCGGGGTGTCCTGGGCCGACCGGGCGCCGAACATGGTGCAGGGTCTGATCGTCCAATCCTTCGAGGACAGCCGGCGGATCGTCTCGGTCGGGCGCGATTCCGCGGGCTTGCGTTCCGATTTCCTGCTGAAGACCGAACTGCGCGACTTCCAGGCGGAATTCAGCGCCGCCAGCGCCGCGGCTCCGGACCGGGTGCGGGTCCGGCTGTCGGCCAAGCTGGTCGCCATGCCCAACCGGACCATCGAGGCGGGCGAGACCTTCGACGCCGTGGTCCCGGTGCGCGGGTCGGATTTCACCGACGTGATCGCCGCCTTCAACACGGCGCTGGGTCAGGTGGAAGGCGCGCTGGTGGATTGGACCCTGCGGCGGGGCGAGGCGGTGTTCCGTGCGGATGCCGGCCGTGGCCGTTCGGCGGGCGTCCGTTAAGGAAAGCGCTTGCTATGCGTACAAAGCCTCATACGTAATAGGGATCTGGGAAGGGCAGGGGCTGACGGGACAGAGCATCCGATGATGGAGCTTTCGGAGCTTTCGCGCGACGAGTTGCAGGCGATGTCGGAGGCCGCGCGGGAGGTCCGGCAGTGCCAGCGGGTGCTCGCCAAGACCGGCGACACGGTCGTGGGGGAGCTTTTGCGCGGGCACGGCACGCTCTACGAATGGCGCCACTACCCACCGGGCGACGTCTACGACGCCGAGTATCACGCCCAGTACTATTATCATTGCCACCCCGAGGACGAGCGGCCCGACGGTGAGCACGGGCACTTCCACACCTTCCTGCGCCCGCTCGGGATGCCGCCGGGCATGGAGCCGGTGCCCTTGCGGGATTACGAGGAGCCGGACAATCCCAACGACGCGCTGTCCCATCTGGTGGGGATCGCCATGGACGTGGCGGGGCAGCCGGTGCGCCTGTTCACGACGAACCGCTGGGTGACGGGAGAGACGTGGTACGGGGCCGAGGACGTGATCCGCATGCTCGACAGCTTCACCGTCGATCACGCCCGCCCGTCCTGGCCGGCGAACCGCTGGATCACCGCGATGATTCGGCTGTTCCGGCCGCAGATCATCAGCCTGCTGCACGAGCGCGACCGGACGGTCGCCGCCTGGAGCGACCGCCATCCGGACGGCTGGGTCTACGAGGACCGGTCGCTGGAAGTGACGTCGCAGATTTTGATTTCGGTGGAGGAGCAGATCGCGACGGTGGAGCACGCGCTGCGCGGCGTGCGGCGGCGGACCTCCGTGCTGCCGGAGCCGCCGCGCTTCGTTACGCCGTAACGCATCGTGCGGAGGCTGCTGCCGGTCACACCGGCAGCAGCGCCTTGCCCGTGGTGCCGGGAGCCTGCCGGGCCTGGGCCATCACCGCCTTCTGGACCTTTTCGAAGGCGCGCACCTCGAGCTGGCGCACGCGCTCGCGCGAGACGTGGAAGTGCTGGCTCAGCTCCTCCAGGGTCAGCGGCTCGTCGCGCAGGCGGCGGGCCACCAGGATCTGCCGCTCGCGGTCGTCGAGAACGCCCAGCCCCAGCTTGAGGAACTGCTGCCGGCGCTTGCGTTCCTGCGCACCGGCCAGGATCGCCTCCTGGTCGGGACCCTCGTCGGCCAGAAGGTCCAGCCATTCGCTGTCGCCATCCTCGGCCAGGGTGGCGTTGAGCGAGCGGTCGGTGCCCAGCCGGCGGTTCATCTCGATCACGTCGGCCTGGGAGACGTCCAGCGTCGTCGCGATGCTCTCCACCGCTTCCGGAGACAGGTCGCCGCCGAAGGTGCCGTTCTCGGCGTCCTGCAACTGCGCCTTCAGCCGGCGCAGGCTGAAGAACAGCTTCTTCTGGGCCGCCGTGGTGCCGATCTTCACCAGCGACCAGTTGTGCAGCACATATTCCTGGATCGCCGCCCGGATCCACCAGGACGCGTAGGTGGCGAAGCGGAACCCCTTGTCGGGGTCGAACTTCTGCGCCGCCTGCATGACGCCGACGTTGCCCTCGGCGATCAGGTCGGACAGCGGCAGGCCGTAGCCCTGATAGCCGCGGGCCATTTTGAAGACGAGCCGGAGGTGGCTGCCGATCAGCTTGTCGAGGGCGCGGCGGTCCTGCCGCTCCCGCCAGCGGATGGCGAGGTCGCGTTCCTGCTCGGGAGTGAGGTAGTCGTACTTGCGGGTTTCTTTTAGAAAGAGGGTGAGGGGTTCGCCAGAAACTGCCAGTTCCGTCAAAGAGCTTCTCCTGATTCCGGCATCCTCGGGAAACACCCTGCAATGGACCGATGGACCCCGGCCCGGTTGGCCGGCGGGGCCATCGGAGCGGGGTTGAGATCGGCTGTGGCCCAGGGCCGGCCGTGAATGTGTGGATGTCGGCAAGAGCTTAGAAATAAGAGATCGCGGCGGCGGTTCAAGGGGTGGGGGGAAAGAAAGTATCCGCAGCCGGAAAATGGGAACTCCCCGGGACAGGCCGCGTTGGGGGTCGGTCGGGCCGGTCGGAATCGGCCCAGTGACCGCCAATGGAGGGCCACGCCCATGGACCTCGATCCGCTGCTTCTGTCACGAATCCAGTTCGCTTTCGTGATTTCTTTTCACATTCTTTTCCCCTCTTTTACGGTGGGACTGGCCTGCTGGATCGCCGTGCTGGAGGCGCGGTGGCTGATCACCGGCAAGGCGCTGTACCGCAGCCTGTCGGAATTCTGGACGCGGATCTTCGCCATTTCCTTCGGCATGGGCGTGGTCTCGGGAATCGTGATGACCTACCAGTTCGGCACGAACTGGAGCCGCTGGTCCGACATCGTCGGCAACGTTCTGGGTCCGCTGATCCAGTACGAGGTGGTGACCGCCTTCTTCCTGGAGGCCGCCTTCCTCGGCATCCTCCTGTTCGGGCGTGACCGCGTGCCGCGCGGCATCCATTTCCTGGCGGCGGTTCTGGTGGCCACCGGGACGGTGCTGTCCTCCTTCTGGATTCTCTCGGCGAACAGCTGGATGCACACCCCGGCGGGGGCGGAACTGCGCGACGGGCGGTTCTTCGTCACCGACTGGTGGGCGGTGGTCTTCAACCCCTCCTTTCCCTACCGGCTGGCCCACATGCTCACCGCGATGTTCCTGACCACCGGATTCGTGGTGGCCGGCATCAGCGCCTTCTACCTGCTGCGCAACCGCTTTCTGGAGCACGCGCGGGTCGGCCTCAGCATGTCGCTGGCGCTCATCACCATCCTGGCGCCCTTGCAAATCTTCCTCGGCGACCTGCACGGGCTGAACACGCTGGAGCACCAGCCGGCCAAGATCGCCGCGATGGAGGGCCATTGGGAGGGCGGGGCGCGGGCGCCGCTGATCCTGTTCGCCATCCCCGACAACGAGGCGGAGACCAACCACGCCGAAATCGCCATTCCCGCGCTGTCGAGCCTGATCCTGACCCACGAGTGGGACGGGGTGGTCCCCGGCCTGAAAAACTTCCCGGCGGCGGACCGCCCCAACCCGGAAATCCTGTTCTGGACCTTTCGCATCATGGTGGGGATCGGCATGATCATGCTGACGGTGGCGCTGATCCATCTGGTGCAGCGGGTGCGCGGAAAGCTCTACAGCCCGCACTGGTTCCACAAGCTCCTGGTCGGCTGCATGCCGCTGGGCTTCATCGCCATCCTGGCCGGCTGGTTCACCACCGAGATCGGGCGCCAGCCCTGGGTGGTCTACGGGATGATCCGCACGGCGGACGCGGTGACCCCGGCCCTGACCGGCGGGGCGGTGCTGACCTCGCTGATCGTGTTCATGGTGGTCTACGCGATCATCTACGGGGCCGGGACCTATTACCTGTTCCGCTTGCTGACCATCGGGCCGTCGCGGCTGAACGACGAGGATCTGGAGGTCCCCGCGGTGGCGCAGGGCCATCAGCCGAAGCGGCCCCTGTCGGTGCCCGGCGAATCCATCGAACCTGCGGAGTGACGTCCATGGAAGGCAGCCTGCTGACCCTCGCCTGGGTCGCCATCGTCGGTTTCGCCGTCTTCATGTATGTGCTGATGGACGGCTTCGATCTGGGCATCGGCATCCTCTACCCCTTCGCCCCCAGCGAGGAGGCGCGGGACGTCATGATGAACTCGGTGGCGCCGGTCTGGGACTTCAACGAGACGTGGCTGATCCTCGGCGGGGCGGGGCTGTTCGCGGCCTTTCCCATCGCCTACGCCGTCGTTTTGCCGGCCATGTATCTGCCACTGCTGCTGATGCTGATTGCGCTGATCTTCCGCGGCGTCGCCTTCGAGTTCCGCTTCAAGGCGCGGAGCAGCCGCCATCTGTGGAACAAGGCCTTCTTCCTGGGCTCGCTGCTCGCCACCTTCGCGCAAGGGGTGGTTCTCGGCTCCTTCATCCAGGGGATCGAGGTGGAAGGGCGCAACTTCGCCGGGACCATGCTGGACTGGCTGACCCCCTTCAGCCTGTTCTGCGGCGTGGCGCTGATCGCCGGCTACGCGCTGCTGGGGAGCACGTGGCTGATCTGGCGGACCATCGGGATTTTGCAGGACTGGTGCTTCCGCGTGGCGCGGCGACTCCTCATCGTGGTGCTGGTTCTGGTCGCGGCGGTCAGCCTGTGGACGCCCTTCCTGGACGCTTCCATTGCCGCGCGCTGGTTCTCGGTTCCCAACATCCTGTTGCTGTCGCCGGTGCCGCTGATGGTCGGCTTCCTCGCCTTCGGCCTGTGGCGGGCGTTGGACGAGGGGCGGGAGGTGTTGCCCTTCGCCTTCGCCATGGGGCTGTTCGCCCTGTCCTACCTGGGGTTGGCGATCAGCCTGTGGCCGGTGCTGATCCCGCCGGGGATCACCGTGTGGCAGGCGGCCGCCCCGCCGGAAACCCAGGTCTTCCTGCTGATCGGCATGGCCTTCCTGATTCCGACGATCCTGATCTACACCGCCTACAGCTACTGGGTTTTCCGAGGCAAGGTAACGGGCGCCATTGGTTATCATTGATGGCGGTTATCATTGAAGGCGGCGATCATTGAGAACCCGCCCGACGCTGGCGTACAACAGCCGACCCCTTTTCGACGGAGACCGCGCCATGACCCCAGACACCGCCCCGGACATCAGCTTCGCCGAGGTGATGCTGCGCAAGGGCGCGGAGCTTCTGCAGGACACGCTTCCGGAGGACACGGCCGAGGAGGCGGTCAACATCATGGCGCGCCGTCTCGCCATCGCCGCGACGATGGACGCCCCGCTGGTCGTCCACGCCGAGGGCGGCGGGCGTCCGGAGATGTTCGAGGAGGCGATGCGGCTGGCCGGAGTCTCCGCCGGGGAGCGCGCCGCCGCCCTGGCCGAGGCCCGGCAGGCCGAGCGCGCCGTGGTGTTCGAGTTCGACGGCACCGGCCCGCTGACCGGCAACCGCGTGGTCGCCGCGGTGATTCGTCCGGAGGACCGGCCGGACCTTCTGGAGGCCTACATCGCCATCGGGCGCCTGCGCGACGGGACCGCCCAGGTGACCGTCGCCCCGGCGACCCTGCGCCTCGACGCCCGCGCGCTGGCGGAGACGCTGGCGCTGATCGGTCCGGCGGCACAGCACAGCCTCAACGCCGCTAACGCCGCCATGGCCCACGCGGCGAACATCACCGCTTTGCCGGGGCATGAGCTGGACAGCATGCCGGGCGCCCTCGTCGCGCTCTACTGGCACGCCTTCTGCCTGTCCTCGGCCCGCACGCGGCTGCGCCCCACCGGGCCGAACGCGCCGACCCTGCATTGAAGGCCGGGAGACGGCCCGTGAGGGTGCTGTTCCGCGCCGACGCCGGGGAATCCATCGGGGCCGGGCACGTCATGCGCTGCCTCGCGGTGGCGGAGGCCGTGCAGGAGCTGGGCGGCGACGCCCTGTTCGCCGCGGCGAGCCTGCCGCCAGCTTTGGAGGACCGTCTGCGCGCTGCCGGCATGGCCGTTCACTGGATCGACGCGGCCTCCGGCAGTGCCGCCGACCTTGCCGCGACGCGCGCCATCGCGGCGGAAGCCGGCACCGCGGCCGTCGTGCTGGACGGTTATGGATTCTCCGAAGGCTGGCGGGCCGGGCTCGCCGAGACGGGGTTGCCGATCCTAGCCTTCGACGACGCCGGGACGGGGGAGCCGATCCACGCCGAACTGATCGTCAACGCCGCGCCGGACGCCGCGTCGCTGCCCTACCGTAAGGGCAACCCGGACGCCCGGCTGCTGCTCGGCCCCGCTCACGCGCCGTTGCGTCGGGAGGTGCGGGAGGCCGCGGCGGCGGCCAAGCCACCGCTTGAGGAACGCTGTGGCCTGCTGGTCACCTTCGGCGGCTCCGACCCGCTGGGGCTGACGGCTCCGGTGATCGAACGTCTCGCGCCGCGCCTGCCGCTTGGTGTCCGGATGGACGTGGCGGTCGGCGGCGCGGTGCGCGACGCGTCCGCGGTGGAGGCCGCGGCGGGGTGTTTCAAAGACAGCGTTCGGCTGCACCGCGACACGCCGCGCATGGGGCACCTGATGGCGCAGGCTGGGCTGGCCGTCTCGGCGGCGGGAACCACAACCGGTGAACTGGCAGCCATCGGCACGCCCGCCGTCCTCGTCACCATCGCCGACAACCAGCTGGAGGCCGCCCGCCAGTCGGAGGCTCTGGGCTGGTGCGCCCTGGTGCCCGGACAGACCGAAGGTGCTCCGGAGCGGATCGCGGACGTGGCGCTGGAGCTTTGGGCCGATCCGGCGCGGCGGCGGACCATGGCAGGCAAACTGGCGGGGATCGTCGATGGCCAGGGCGCCTTGCGCATCGCGCGTGCGCTGGCGGAGGCGATCACCCCGCGGTGAAGCCACCGTCCACGGGCAGCACCGTCCCGGTCACCCAGCGCCCGCTGTCGGCCAGCAGATAGGCCACGGCGTCGGCCACGTCCTGCGGCGCGCCGTAGCCCAGCGGGTGGGCGGCGGCGAGCGCGGCGTTCTGCTCCGCCGGCAGCATGGCGAACTGCTTCTCCGCCTTGGCGCCCAGCACCACCGCTGGGGCCACCACATTGACGCGGATGCGCTTGTCGGCCAGTTCCAGCGCCAGCGACTGCGCCACCGAGACCAGCGCCGCCTTGCTTGCGGCGTAGAGCGAGCGGCCCTTCTGCCCCTTCAGCCCGGCAACCGACCCGACATAGACGATCGACCCGCCGCCCGGCGAGACGACGCCCTTCTGGTGGAAGCCGCGCGCCAGCATCAGCGATGCCCCGACGTTCAGCGTGAAATAGCGGTCGAACTGCGCCCGGTTGACCTGCCGCAGCACGGAGTAGCCCTGCTGCGACGCGGAATGGACCAGACCGGCGAAGGGACCGCCCGCCTCCGCCAGCCCCTTCATCCAGCCGGGAATGGCGTCGAGGTCGGTCAGGTCGAAGGGGGCGACGCTGTGCCGCTCCGGCCCGTCCAGCAGGGCGCGGGTGGCCTCCAGCGCGTCGGCGCGGCGACCGACCAGAGTGAGATCGGCGCCCAGCCCGGCCAGCGCCCGGCAAATCTCGCGCCCGATGTCGCTGTCGGCGGAGGCCCCGGTCACCAGCAGGCGCCGTCCCGTGAGGTCGAGCGGGTTGCGCATGGCCCGGCGGCTCAGGGAGTCAGCAAGGGGAAGTCGTCGGGGATCTCCTGCACCGCCGGGGCGGGGATCGGCCCGACGTCGGCGACCACGGCGCCCCAGGACCAGCCGACGCCGAAACCGGCCAGCAGCATCTTGCGCGTGCCGGTGGACAGCGCCTCGCCCAGCCGGTGGCTGACCGCCAACGGGATCGAGGCGGAGCTGGTGTTGCCGAAATCGTGCATGTCCACGAGGAATTTTTCCGGCGGGAATTTGGTCTTCTTGCGCAGATGCTCCAGCATGAAGGCGTTGGCCTGATGCATCACGCAGAGGTCGATGTCCTCCACCCCCACGCCGGCGAACTCCAGCGTCTCGCGGATCAGCGGCGGTACGGCGCGCAGCGTGAAGGCGAAGACCTCCGCCCCGTTCAGCGACAGGCGCGAGTCGGTGAACATTTGCTCCTGCTTCTCCGCCGGCCAGGGCTCGCGTCCCGGCACCAGCGAGTTGCGGCGCCCGCCGGCCTTGACCCAGATGTTCTTGGCCCCGCCGCCGTCGGTGCCGACGACGACATGGATCGGCGCGGCCCCCTGGCTGACCTCCAGGGCCACGGCCCCGCCCGCATCGCCGAACAGCGGCAGGGTGGAGCGGTCGCCCGGCACGAGGTGGCGCGAGCTGGTGTCGCCGCACAGCACGATGGCCCGCCGGCCCGTCGAGCCGCCGAGCAGCCGCCCGGCCATCCACAGCCCATAGACGAAGCCGGAGCAGCCCAGATTGACGTCGAAGCAGGCTGCCCCCGTCCCCAGCCCCAGCCGCTTCTGCATGACGCAGGAAGTCGCGGGCACGTTGTAGTCGGGGTCCTGCGACACGAAGACCAGCACGTCGACGCTGGCCGGGTCCCAGCCGAGCTGGGCGAGCAGCCCTTCCGCCGCCGCCACGCACATGTCCGACGCGCAGATGTGCGGCGGGGCGATGCGCCGCTCGTAGACGCCGGTGGTGGCGAACAGCTTCTCCGCCTCCTCCGCCGTGAAGAGGGAGTGGTCCTCCAGGAAGGAATGGCGGTGCGGCGGCACGGCGGCCCGGAATCCCGCGATGCGCACGCCCTCGATGATGGCCTTCACCGGCTGCTCCCTCCCTCCGCCGCCGCTGCGTCCGTCCTGGACTTGGGCGAATTCGGAGACTATTAACCGAAAGAACGCTAGGGTCGAATGATTAACGAACCGATAAATGGAATCAGCCATGGATGACCGGGGTCAGCAAAGCCAGCTTTCGTTCCCGCCCGACATGGTGATCCCGCCCCAGCGTTACTCCGGCGAGGCCAATCACGCCGAAGAGGCGGCGCGAGTTTTCCGCCGTTGCTGGATGTTCGTTGGATTTACGGACGACCTGCGCAACGACAACGACTTCATCACCGCGGACATCGCCGGCACCTCGGTTCTGGTCCAGAATTTCGACGGGGAACTGCGGGCCTATCACAATGTCTGCACGCACCGCTATTCGCTGATCCACCTGCGGCCCTGCGGCAACGGCAAGCCGGTCTGCCCCTATCACGGTTGGGTCTTCAACCGCGACGGCGTTCCGGTCGGCATCCCCGGCAACCGCGAGCATTTCGGCCTGGACGACGCGGCGAAGAAGCGCCTTGCCCTGCGGCGCTTTGAGGTGGCGGTGCGGGGCCGCTTCGTCTTCGTCCGGCTGGAACCGGCTGGGGCGGGGCTGGACGAGCAGCTGGGCGCCTACGGCGCCGTGCTCGACCATCTGTCGGACCTGTTCACCGACCGCATCGACGAGGGCGTGCTGCCCTGGAACGCCAACTGGAAGGCGGCGCTGGAAAGCGCGCTGGAGGTCTACCACGTCGACGCCACCCACCCGGAGACCTTCAAGGGCTACGTCAAGAAGGTGTGGATCTGCTCCTACGAAGGCGAGCATTCGCGGGGCGTCAGCCAGCTTTCTGATGGCTCAGCGCGCTGGTGGGACGGGGTGAGCCAGAAGATGGGGCTGCCGCGCAGCGACCGGCTGGAAAGCTACGACCATTATCTGATCTTCCCCAACCTCGCCATCGGCGTCTCCCATGGCGCGCTGATGAGCGTCCAGACCTACGATTCCATCGGGCCGGACCGCTGCGAGCTGCATTACCGCCTCTTCCTCGGCGAGACGTCCAAGCCGCAGACCAAGGGCGGGGCCGCGCGCAAGGCGGTGGAGGCCAACGTCTCCGGCTTCAACCGCACCATCCTGGGCGAGGACCAGCGCGTGGCCGAAGCCACCCACAAGGGGCTGAAGCAGGTCCAGGCCCCGGCCGTCCTCGGCTCCTGCGAGGAGCGCATCGCCGCCTTCCACCGGGCGTGGCTCGCCCGCATGGCCGCCGAATGAGCCGGGACATGAGCCCGCTCGTCGATCTCGCCGGACGGCATGTCCTGGTCACCGGCGCGTCCGCCGGGATCGGGCGGGCGACCGCTCTGCTGGCCGCCGGGCTCGGCGCGCGGGTCACGCTCAACGGGCGCGACGCCGGACGGTTGGCCGAGACGTCGGCGCTTCTGCCGGGGGAGGGGCACCGGACGGCGGCCTTCGACCTGTCGGACAGCGACGCCATTCCCGGCTGGGTCAAGGCTCAGGCGGAAACCGGCGGTCCCATCGCCGGTCTGGCCCATTGCGCCGGCGTGCAGGTCGGCAAGCCGGTGCGCGGCGTCGACCGCGCCTTCTTCGACGGCATCCTGCACGCCAACCTGCTGAGCGCTCTGGCGCTGGCCCGCGGCCTGCGGCAGAGGGGCTGCCACGCCGAACCGGCGGCGCTGGTCCTGGTGTCCTCCGTCGCCGCGGAGATCGGACAGCCGGGCAACGTGGTCTATTCGGCGGCCAAGGGCGGGCTGGTCTCGGCCACCCGCGGGCTGGCCATGGAGTTCCTGCGCGACGGCATCCGCGTCAACTGCGTCGCTCCGGCGATGGTCGAGACGGAGATGATGGAGCGTTTCCGCCGCACCACCACGGCGGAGCAGTTCGAGGCGATCCGCGCCGCCCATCCCATGGGCTTCGGCAAGCCGGAGGACGTGGCTTCGGCCATCGCCTTCCTGCTGTCGCCGGCCAGCGGCTGGATCAACGGGGTGATGCTGCCGGTGGACGGCGGCTATCTGGCGACGTGACGCCGCAGGTGTTCGAAGGGTAAGGGTCCATGTTCCGCTTCCGCCGACCGACGGCCGACGATGCCGAGATGCTGCTGCGCTGGCGAACCGAGCCGTCGATCACCCGCTTCATGTTCACCGATCTGGCGACCCCCGACGTCGAGCGGCAGCGCGCGTGGCTGGCCGCGATGGACGCCCGCGCGGACTTCCGCCATTTCATCATCGAGCATGAGGGCCGCCCGGTCGGCTATCTTTCCTACTATGACATCGACCGCGTGCATCTGCGCTGCTCCTCCGGCTCGTACATCGTGGAGGAGAAGGACAGGCGGAAGCTCGCCGGCTTCCTGCACTGCTTCATCATGGATTATTGCTTCTACGGTTTGGGGATGAACAAGCTCTTCAACTATTTCATGGAGGGCAACGACACGGTCATCCGCATCCAAAGGGTTGTGAAAGCGCGCGAAGTTGGGGTGCTGCGTCAACATGTTCAGAAATACGGCCGTTTCCACGACGTCCATGTGTTCGAGACGCTGCGCAGCGATTGGGAGGGACACCCCCATATCTTCCCGCGCGAAACCACGCTGGCCGCCTTCGCGGAATAGGCCAGGCGGCTGGGGGCTTACGTTGGGCGGTCGGCCGGGAAAGTTCGCCGTCACCCCCACCGAATGTTTGACCAATCCACCGCCGACGCGGTATGCGGCGGGGGTGGGGGCGGCGCCGCGGCGCCGGGAGCATGAGGGGAAGCACGGTGCGGCCTGAGGAAGCCTTGACGGACATCGACGTCACGCTGCTTGCCGGTGGTCTCGGCTCGCGCATGCGGGGCGTCTCGGGCGACACGCCCAAGGTGCTGGCGCCCATCGCGGGCCGTGCCTTTCTCGGACATCTGCTGGACCATCTGGCGGCCTACGGCGCGCGCCGGGTGGTGCTGTGCCTGGGCCATCTGGCCGACCGGGTGACGGCGTGGCTGGCCCAGGGCGACACCAACCGCTCGCTGGACGTCGTCTGCCAGATCGAGCCGAGCCAGATGGGCTCCGCCGCGGCGCTCGCCTACATCCGCAAGGACCTCAAGGCCGGCACCGTCCTGGTGATGAGCGGCGACACCTTCCTGGACGCCGACCTGCGCGCCTTCGTCGCCTCGCACCGCCTGTCGGGGGCGGAAGCGTCGGTGCTGTGCGTGGAGGTGGAGGACGCCGCCCGCTTCGGCCGGGTGGAGGTTGGGCCGGACAGCCGCGTCCGCCAGTTCCTCGACAAGGCGCCGGGGCGCGGGGTCATCAACGCCGGAGTCTATCTCTTCTCCGCGGCCTTCCTCGACCGCATCGCGGCCTCCGGGGCCAGTTCGCTGACCCGCGACGTGCTGCACAAGATGCCGCCGGGAACGCTGCACGGCCACGTCGCCAAGGCGCGCTTCATCGACATGGGCACGCCGGAAAGTCTGGCGGTCGCCGCCAGCGTGATCGGCGGCCGCGAGACCTGAGCGGAGCGGACGCCGTGGCGACGCTGGACGAGGCGCTGGCCATCGCGCTCGACCTTCACACCGCCGGGCGGACGGAGGAGGCGGAGGCCCTCTACGGGCGCATTCTCGACGCCGTTCCGGACGAGCCCAACGCCCTTCATCTCTACGGCCTTCTCTGCGCCCAGGGCGGACGTCTGGAGCAGGCCGCCGAGCTGCTGAACCGGGCGGTGGCGCTGCGCCCCGGCCTTCCCGAGTACCGAGCCAACCTCGCCATGCTGCATCAGGCCCGCGGCAATCCCGCCGCAGCGGCCGAGGAGTACCGCGCCGCCCTGCGGCTTTGCCCCGATTCGGCGGCGCTCGCCTTTCCGTTGGCCGGAGCGGCGCGGCAGGCGGGGCAGGGCCGGCTCGCCATGGCGGCCTATCGCCGCACGACCCTTCTCCAGCCCGACCTTGCCGAGCCACTGGTCCAGGCCGGAATCCTGCTGCGCTACGAGGGGCGGACGGGTGAGGCGGTGACGGCCCTGCGCCGCGCCGTCCGGCTGCGTCCCGACCATGGGGAGGCGTGGCACCATCTCGGCGTGGCGCTTCAACGCCTCAAGAGCCCGGAGGCGCCGGCGGCGCTGACGCACGCCGCGGCCTTGTTGCCGGAAGACGCAACGGTCCGGCTCAATCTCGGCCGCGCCTATTACGAGGCGGGATGCTGGGACGCCGCCACCACGGCTCTGCGCGGCGCGCTGGCGCTCGATCCGGCGAACGACGGCGCGCTGGAGCTTCTCGCTGCCGCCCGTCGCAGAACGGGCGGGCAGGCGGAGACCATGACGGCGCTGCGCCGCCTGCTGCGGCTGCGTCCGGAGGCGGCGAACGGCTGGTACGCGCTGTCGCTTGCCGAACCCGGCGCCCTAGGGGCGCTCCGCCGCGCACTGGCCCTTCAGCCGGATCACCGCAACGCTTTGAGCGGTTTGGCGAACCGGCTGCGCGACCGGCGGGAGATCGCCGCGTCGCTGCGCCTGCACGATCGCGCCGTCCGCTTGCAGCCGGCCAGCGCCGAGGCGCGCTGGAACCGCTCCCTGGCCCGGCTCCTCGCCGGCGACCTGACCGGCGGCTGGGAGGATTACGAGGCGCGCTGGGGCGTGGCCGATTTCCCGACCAGTCCGCGCGGGCTGCCGCAGCCGCTGTGGAGCGGCGAGGGCATCGCCGGGCAAACCATCCTGCTGCACGAGGAACAGGGCCGCGGCGACGCCATCCAATTCGTCCGCTACGCCCCGCTGGTCGCCGCCCGCGGCGCTCGTGTGCTGCTGGAGGTCGGGGCCGATCTGGTTCCCCTGTTCCGCGGCCTGCCGGGGGTGGAGCGGGTGTTTGCGCGCGGCGAGGCTTTGCCCGCCTTCGACTGGCAGTGCCCGCTGCTCAGCCTGCCGCGAGCCTTCGCCACACGGCTGGAGAGCGTCCCCGCCGCCGTTCCCTACCTGACCGCCGACCCGGCACGCGCTGCGACGTGGCGGGGACGGCTGGCCGGCGACGGTCTCACGGTCGGGCTGGTCTGGGCCGGCAACCCGCAGTTCGCCGGTGATCGGGAGCGATCGCCGGGCTTGGCGGCGCTGGCCCCGCTCCTGGCGGTGCGGGGCTGCCGCTTCTTCGGCCTGCAACTCGGCCCCGGCCATGACGAGATGGCGCGGCGGACAATGCCGCCGTCCTTCACCGATCTGGCGCCGGAGATTCGCGACTTCGCCGACACCGCGGCGATCATGGCGTCGCTGGACCTCGTGGTGTCCTCCTGCACCGCGCCCGCCCATCTTGCCGGTGCGCTGGGCGTTCCGCTGTGGGTGCTGCTGTCCCACGCGCCGGACTGGCGCTGGCTGCTCGACCGCGCCGACAGCCCCTGGTACCCGACCGCCCGCTTGTTCCGCCAGCCCCGCCCCGGCGATTGGGCCACGGCGGTGGACGAGGTTGCGGCGGCTCTGGCCGAACACGCGGCGCGTTCTTGAAACCTTAACCACGCCGGGGCTATCAGGAGGCGGGGCGCACCACAGGCGCCGGTTGGGGGATCCGCATGTCCGACATCGCCGGGGAACAGGCTGCCACGCTGAAGGCCCTGCTGGCCGAGCGTCAGTTCAACGCCGACCGCCTCAACGCCCTGACGACCCACTGCGAGCGCATGCGCCGCGAACTGGATCGGGATGTCCGCCTGTCCATCGCCGAGGCGCTTCGCCGCGACCCGCCGACCGGGGAGACGGTGCTGCTCCACTCCGTGCTGTTCCAGTTGACCGGCGACCTCTACCACTACGAGCGAATTCTTCATTATTTGCTGCTGGGTGGGGAGCGGGTGGGGCCGCAGTTGATGCACTACACCTACTGGTGCATGGCGCGGCAGCTGTTCCTGGCGGCGTCGGCACCGGAGAAGCTGGGCGCCTTCGGACCCTGCGACCTGTTCCGCTTCTACGAGGATCTGGTTTGGGCGGTGGCGCGGCGCTGGGGCGTCGTTCCGCCGCGCCATGTGCCGCGCGCCGGGCCGATCCGACGGGTGGCCGTGCTGACCAACCAGTTCACCAACGACCAGCACCAGCCCTCGCGCGACTGCTTCGACTACGCCAGCCGGCTCCAGGACGATTTCGGACTCGATGTCGCCATCATCAATTGCAACACCATGCCGTTGCGGGCCGAGAGCCTGTTCGTACCACCGATGGTCGCGGGGTTGGTCTCCGACTACGAGGGTGTCTTCGCCCTGAAGATGTTCGGCAAACAGGTGAAGATGGCGTCCTTCACCGACCGCGCCTTTTCCAAGGACAAGCTGTCCACCATCGTCGGCGCCATCGACGGTTACGACCCCGACCTGCTGGTGACCTTCGGCGGGGCCAACGTGGTTGGCGACCTGTTCGCGGTGACCGGCGCGCGGCCGGTGGTCTGCCTGCCCACCACTTCGGGCATGACCATCTCGCTGGCCCATCTGGTGCTGGGCTATGAGGAAGGGAACCACACCGACGCCATGCCGGCGCTCTACCGCGGTCCCTTCGCGCGGCGCTTCCGGCCCTTCACGCTGGGCTTTTCCCCGCCCCCCACGGCGGGTGTCGAGGGCGCACCCGATCTGGGCGACGCCGCCTTCGTCTTCGCCGTGGTCGGCACCCGCCTGGACATCGAGGTGACCGCGGAATTCCTCGCGCTGGCCGATTCCATCCTCGACCGTTGCCCCGGCGCGGTGATCGTCTTCGCGGGAGAGGTTGAGCAGTTGCCGGCCCGCCTGAAGGCGACGCGCAACGGCGCGCGGATGCGCAGCCTGGGCCATCTCAAGGACATCCGCGCCTTCTACCGGCGCTGCCACGCCTACCTCAACCCGTCGCGCCAGGGCGGCGGCGGCAGCGCCGCCTACGCCATCGCGGAGGGGCTGCCGGTGGTCACGCTGGCCTGGGGCGACGTGGCGAGCGTGGCGGGAGCCGGCATTCCCGTTCCGGACGCCGCCGCCTACGTGGAGCGGGCCGCCGCCCTCGTCGCCGACCCGGCGCTGCGGGAGCGGCAGTCGGAGCTGTCGCGCATCCGTTTCCAGACCGTCGGCGACCGTCACCGTTGCGCCGAACGGCTGCTGGCCTATGGCGAGGAGGCGCGGGACCTTCTGCGGGCTGCGGCCAAGGCGGGCGCACAAAAGGAAGACCCGCCGTCCGCTTCCGTGGCAGAGTGAAACCCGACCATCACAGCGAGACCGCCCTCCGTGCCGCGCGACGTCATCATCAACGGCCGTCCCATCGGCCCCGGCCATCCGCCCTATCTGATCGCCGAGATGTCGGGCAACCACAGGGGCGACCTGAACCGGGCGCTCGCCCTGGTCGACGCCGCCAAGGAGGCCGGCGCCGATGCGGTGAAGCTGCAGACCTACACCGCCGACACCCTGACCATCGACCATGACGGGCCGGGCTTTCTGCTGGAGGGCGGGCTGTGGAAGGGCCGCACCCTGCACGACCTCTACCGCGAGGCCCACACCCCCTGGGAGTGGCACCGCCCGCTGTTCGAGCGCGCGCGCGCCATCGGCCTGACCATCTTCAGCTCCCCCTTCGACGACACGGCGGTGGATCTGCTGGAGCGGTTGGACGCCCCGGCCTTCAAGATCGCCTCCTTCGAGCTGAACGACCTGCCGCTGATCCGCCGGGCCGCCCGCTCGGGCAAGCCGCTGATCCTGTCCACCGGCCTCGCCACTCTGGGCGAGATCGCGGAGGCGGTGGAGGCTGTCGGAGACACGCCGCTTGTCCTGCTCCATTGCGTCAGCGGCTACCCGACGCCGCCGGAGGACTGCAACCTGCGCACCATCCCGCATCTGGCGCAGGCCTTCGGCGTCGATGTCGGCCTGTCCGACCACACCCACGGCGTGGCGGTGCCGGTCGCCGCGGCGGCGCTGGGGGCAGTGGTGATCGAGAAGCACTTCACCCTGTCCCGCGCCGATGGCGGGGTGGACAGCGCCTTTTCCCTGGAGCCGGCGGAGTTCAAGGCGATGGCCGATTCCGTGCGCACCGCCTGGGCGGCTCTGGGCCGCGTCCATTACGGGGTGAAGCCGAGCGAGGCGGGAGGACGTGATTACCGCCGCTCCCTCTACGTCACCGCCGACGTGGCGGCGGGCGAGGCGCTGAGCGCCGCCAGCGTCCGCTCCATCCGCCCCGGCTTCGGAATGGAGCCGAAACATCTCCCCGCCGTGCTCGGCCGCCGCGCCGCCCGCGCGCTGAAGCGCGGCGAGCCGCTGCGCTGGGACATGCTGGCCCCGGAGGACGAATGAGCGCCGCCACGGCCAAGCCGCGCGTCGTCTGCATCTCGCAGGCCCGCATGACCTCGACCCGACTGCCCGGCAAGGTGCTGATGGAGGCGGCTGGGCGTCCGCTGCTGGCGCATCATCTGGAGCGTTTGGCGCGTTGCCGGACGCTCGACGCGCTGGTGCTGGCGACCACGGTGAACGGCACCGACGACCCGGTGGCGGAATTGGCGAGATCGCTCGGGGTGCCGGTGTTTCGCGGCGACGAGCAGGACGTGCTCGGGCGCTTCGCCGGGGCCGCTGCCATGGCCGGCGCCGACGTGGTGGTGCGGGTCACCGCCGATTGCCCGCTGATCGACCCGGCGCTGGTGGACCGCGTGGTGGCCGCCTTCCTGGAATCGGCGCCGCCGCTGGACTATCTCAGCCTGGACGTCACCCGCTTCCCGCGCGGCCTGGACAGCGAGGTCTTCACCCGCGCCGCTCTGGACGAGGCCTCCGCCTCCGCCACCGACCCGGCGGAGCGCGAGCATGTCACCGCCCATATCTACCGCCGTCCGGAGCGTTTTCGCATCGGCGCCCCCCTCGCGCCGGAGGACGGCAGCGTCCTCGACCAGCGCTGGTGCGTGGACGAGGCCGCCGACCTGGAACTGGTCCGCCGCCTGCTGGGCGCCTTGCTTCCCGAAAATCCCGGCTTCGGCTGGCAGGATTGTTGCAATCTGCTGCGCCAGCACCCTGAATGGGCCGACCTGAACGGCAGCGTGCGTCAGAACACGCTCCACTGAAACGGAGACACCACCATGGACCGCAAGGAATTCCTGCTCGCGCTCGACGAGATGCTGGAACTGGACGCCGGCACCCTGACGGGCGCGGAAGAACTCGACTCCATCGACGCCTGGGACTCGCTGGCCGTCATCAGCTTCATCGCCCTGGTCGATGAGAAGCTCGGCCACGTCGTGGAGGGCGAGAGGCTCGTCAAGGCGAAGACGGTGGACGACCTGCTGGGTCTGGCCGGCATCGCCGTGACGGCCTGAGTCCCAGGTGACCGGAAGGTTCGAGCGCTCCCCGAGGCGCGGACGGGCGGACATCGACGGCGGTCCGGCCTCCTATCTGTCGATGGGGCGGGGCGGCGTTCCGGCTCTGCTGCTGCACGGCTTCGCCGGGGATTCGCTGACCTGGCAGTTCAACGCCGCGGCGCTGGCCGCCGACCGCCGGGTCCTGGCGGTGGATCTGCCGGGGCACGGCGCCTCGACCCTGGAGGTCGGGGACGGGCGGGTCGCCGCCTTCGCGCCGTGGCTGCTGCGCCTGCTGAACACCCTGGAGATTCCGCGCGTCCACGCCGTCGGCCACTCCATGGGCGGATACGTCGCCCTGGAACTGGCGCGTCTGGCACCGGATCGGGTGGCCAGCCTCTCGCTGGTCGCCAGCGCCGGCCTCGGCCCCGATTTCGATCTGGAGTTCCTGCGGCGGGTCGCCGCGCTGGAGACGGTGGAGGAGGGGCGGGACTGCGCCGCGCGCCTGTTCGCCCGGCCCTGGCTGCTGGCGGGGCGCGTCGGCGAGGTGATGCACGCCCAGGCCACCGATTCCCGCCGCCGCGCCGCTCTGGAGCGGATCATCGCCGGCTCCTTCGCCGAGGCGCACCGGTCGCCCGACCCGGTGGACTGGACGGTCTTCCCCATGCCGATCCAGTTCCTGTGGGGGCGGGAGGACCGCATCATCCCGGTGCCGACCGCCGACCGCCTGCCCCCCGAAGCGCCGCTTCATCTCTTCGACAAGGCCGGGCACTTGCCGCATAGTGAGGCGGCGACCCCCGTCACGGCCACCCTCCGCGACTTCCTGTCCGCATGCGACCCCCGATGACCGATTTCCCCCAATGACCGATTCCATGTTTGCGCTGATCGCCGAAGAGCTTGCCCGCATCGCCGCCGACAAGGGGGAGACCCTGCCGGCGCTCGGCCCGGACACACGTTTCCTCGGCGGGGACCTGCCGATCGACTCCCTCGACCTCGCCACGCTGCTGGTGGTGCTGGAACAGCGCACCGGCAAGGACCCCTTCCGCGCCGGATTCGTCCAGTTCAACACGGTCGGGGAACTGGCGGCCCTTTACCGTCCGGCCCTCCACCGTCCGGACATGCCCGCCGGGTCCCGATGAACCGGCCGCCACCCTCCTGGCTGCATCCCGGCGTCCGCCTGATCGAGGCGGGGCGAAGCGTCGGCTGGGTGGAGATCGCCGCGCAGGCCGATGCTTTCGAAGCGGCGTTCCGGGCCGCGGGAGGGAGGGCGGTCCTGCCGCCGCAGGGCGTGCCGGCCCTCGTTGCCGCCCTTGTCGCGGCCGAACGGGTCGGGGTGGAACTGCATCTGTCGCGCCGCGCCTCCGCGGAGACGGACGGCAAGCCCCATGGGCCGGGCTTCGCGGTGTTGCTGGAGACCTCCGGCACCACGGGCACGCCGAAGCTGATACGCCACGACTTCCAGCGCCTGCGCGGACGCCTGCGCGGTGCCGCCGATCCGGACGCGCGTTGGCTGCTGGCCTATGAGCCGGCGGCCTTCGCCGGGCTTCAGGTCATCCTGACGGCTCTGGCGGCGGGGGCGACGCTGGTGTCGGCGCCCGGCGCCGCTGCGGGGGAACTGGCGCGTCTCGCCGTGAGGCACGCGGTGACCCACATCAGCGCGACGCCAAGCTTCTGGCGTGCCTTCCTGCTGGCGCTCGACGGCGAGGCGCCGCCCCTGGCGGTCGTCACGCTGGGCGGGGAGGTGGCCGACCAGCCGCTGCTCGACCGGCTGGCGGAGTGTTTCCCGAACGCGAAGCTTCGGCACATCTACGCCTTGACGGAGGCCGGAGCGCTGTTTGCGGTGGGCGATGGACAGGCCGGGTTTCCCGCCGCTTGGCTGGATGGCGGCATCGACGGGGTGGGCCTGCGCCTGAGCGACGGCGTGCTGGAGGTGAGCAGCCCCCGCGCGATGCTCGGCTATGGGGATGGCTGGCTGTCCACCGGCGATGTCGTGGAGGTGCGCGGCGACCGCGCGCTGTTCGCCGGGCGGCTGGACGGTCGGATCAATGTCGGCGGGGTCAAGGTTTCGCCGGAGGTGGTGGAGCAGGTGCTGCTGGACGTGCCGGGCGTGCGGGACGCCTTGGTTCAGGCCGCGGCCAACCCGGTGACCGGCCACATCCTGACCGCCCTGGTGGTCCCGGCGCCGGGGGTGGAGGAGGCCGTGCTCCGCGCCGCGATCCGCACCGCCGTGGCCGACCTGCCGCCGGCGGCGCGTCCCCGTCTGGTGACCATGACCGGGAGCATCGCCCTGGGGGCGGCGGGCAAGAAGACGCGGAAGGGAACGGCATGAGCGGCAAACGGCACGTCATCGTCACCGGCGGCAGCCGCGGGCTGGGGTTGGGGATCGTCGAGGCGCTGCTGGCCGAGGGCTACCGCGTCTCCACCTGCAGCCGCGCGCCGGGCGAGGCGTTGGAACGGTTGGCCGGTCCCGACCTGTTCTGGCAACCCTGCCGCATCGGCGACGGGGAGGCGGTGCGCGCCTTCATGGACGCCGCTCTCGACTGGGGCGGCGGATCGCCGCTGTGGGGGCTGGTCAACAACGCCGGCATCGCGCGCGAAGGCGTGCTGGCGACCTTCCCGGAGATCGACGTCGAGGAGGTCATCCAGGTCAACCTGACCGGTGCCATCCAGGTTGCCCGTGCCTTCCTGCGCGCCAAGCTGGTGAAGCGGGGGCCGGGGCGGATCGTCAACATCTCGTCGATCATCGGGCAGCGGGGCTACAATGGGCTGTCCGCCTATTCGGCGTCGAAGGCGGGGCTGGACGGGCTGACCCGCGCGCTGGCGCGCGAGGTCGGGCGCCTCCAGGTCACCGTCAATTCGGTCGCGCCCGGCTATCTCGCCACCGAGATGTCCGGCACGCTGGCCGACGGGCAGCGCGACCAGATCGTCCGGCGCACGCCGCTGGGCCGGCTGGGCGACGTGGCCGACGTGGTGCCGGTGGTCCGTTTCCTGCTGGGCGACGGGGCGGGTTTCGTGACCGGCCAGACCATCGTCGTGGACGGCGGCATCACCGGCTGACGGAAGGAGACGCCCCATGGTGGCCAGCGTGATCGAGGGCGTCGCCCTGGCGGGAATCGTCGCCTGCGTTCCGGAACGGCGCGAGACGGTGGAGGATCTGGCCGCCCGCTTCGGCGAGGACGCCGCCCGCCGGATCGCCAAGGCCACCGGAATCGAGGCGCGCCATCTGGTGCCCCCTCACCAATGCACCTCCGACCTGGGGGAAGCGGCGGCGCGGCGCCTGCTGGACCGGTTGGGCTGGGCGACGGACAGCGTCGATCTGCTGGTCATGGTCACCCAGACCCACGACCACATCCTGCCGGCCTCGGGCTATCTGCTCCACCATCGGCTGGGACTGGGCAAGGGGGCGGCGGTGCTGGACCTGACGCTCGGCTGCTCGGGCTTCGTGCATGGCCTCTGGACGGCTTCGGCGATGCTGAAGGCGGCGGGCGGGCGGCGCGCCCTTCTGGTCGCGGGCGACACGACATCGCGCGTGCTCGACCCCGACGACCGCGCCGTGGCGCCCTTGTTCGGCGACGCCGCCACGGCCACGGCGCTGGTCATGGAGGAGGGGGGGGCACCCATGGCCTTCGTGCTGGGCAGCGACGGCGCCGGCGCCCCTTACCTCGCCGTTCCCGGCGGCGGCCTGCGGCGGCCCGGCGAGCCCGCGCACCTGTTCATGGACGGCACCCAGGTCTTCGCCTTCACGCTGCGCGAAGTGCCGGGCAACATCCGCGCCGTTCTGGAACGCGCCGGCTGGACGATGGGAACGGTGGACCGTCTGGTCCTGCATCAGGCCAACGCCCAGATGATCCGCCACCTCGCGCAGAAGCTCGGCGCCACGCCCGATCAGACGGTGGTCGGGCTCGCCGGATTCGGCAACACCAGCTCCGCCTCCATTCCCCTGGCGCTGGCCTCCGAGCTGGGGACGGCGTTGTGCGACGGACCCTTGCGCCTCGTCCTGTCGGGGTTCGGCGTCGGCTGGTCCTGGGGAAGCGTGGCGCTGACCGCCGGTCCGCTCGCCGTTTGCGAGGTGATGACGCTTCCTGCAAGCCCGGCAGAATCTGCCGGGTCGGAAGCGCAACCGGCAAAGGGTGCCGGGCGGGAGGCAATTCTTGCCGGGCCCTCGGCAAAAATTGCCGAGCCCTGATTTGCCCGGAGGCAGGAATTGCCTCGCCTGGGCGGCAAATTCGATCTGGCCCATTTATTGCCTACTGGTAGCCCGAGGGAATTAGTCCCTCTCCGTGCGCGCACCGTCGTACGGACTGAAATCCTCCAAAAGGAGTGACTCCATGGCTACCAGCGACATCTCCCTCTCGTCGTCGATGCGCACGAACCTGCTGCAGCTGCAGGGCGTCCAGGACTCGATCGCGAAGAAGCAGAACATCCTCTCGACCGGCAACAAGATCAACTCGGCCCTCGACGGCCCGACGTCGTTCTTCGCCGCGAAGAACCTGACCCAGCGCGCCGGCGATCTGACCGCGCTGAAGGACACGATGGGTCAGGCCATCAGCACCATCAAGGCCGCCGACAAGGGCTTGTCCTCGATCGACGACATGATCGAGCAGGCGCGCGGCCTGACCACCGCCGCCTATTCCGCTCTGGGCACCGACGCCGGCTCCGTCGCCACCCGCAAGTCGCTCTCCAACCAGTTCAACGCGCTGAAGGAGCAGATCGACAAGCTGGCCGGCGACTCCGCCTACGGTGGCAAGAACCTGCTGGCGGGCAACGGCCTGCGGCTGGACTCCACCAGCGACTCGCGCCGCGCCGTCAACACCATCCAGGGCATCGAGAACGCCCGCATCACCAACGTGGTGTCGACCGACACCTACACGGTGCGCGTGAAGGGCGACGGCTCCATCGAGGGCGCGGCCGGCGAGATCAACAGCGCCGAAATGGCCCACGGCCTGGTCGGCCTGAAGCTGTCCGGCACGATGACCACCTCGGCGGGCAGCTTCTCCGACGTGCAGATCGAGGTCCGCGGCGCCTCGGGCCGCGAGCGGTCGTTCATCGTTACGGACGGCAACGAGTCGCGCACGATCACCTACTTCGACAACAGCCAGACCATCGCCGCCAACACGACGAGGACGGCCTCGACGGGTACCGCGCAGCTTACCAATGTGACGCTGGGCGGCACGATCGAAGCCGGCGACAGCTTCACCATCACCGTCGAAGACCAGACCTTCACCTACACCGCCACCGCCGGCGACGTGGCGACGGGTCAGACCGCGCGCAACAACATCGCCAACCAGCTCAAGGCGTCGATCAACAACGCGCTGGGCGCCAACGGCCGCCTCAGCGGCAAGGACGTCCAGACCGTCACGGTCAACTCGGGCGGCACGATCACGCTGTCCGGCGCGACGACGACCAACTCCGCCCGTGAGATGACGGTCAAGGCCACCGCCGAGAACGCCCTGACCAAGCGCATCTCCGAGAGCTTCGCGTCGGGCACCATCGTGTCCTTCACGGTCGACCGCAAGCTGCTGGAGCAGGCCGCCAACGGCGGCAACGGCGTCTCGTCGATCGAGAAGAAGGTCGACATCCAGATCTCGGTCAGCAACCTGAGCGGCGCCACGGTGACCCGCGACGGCATGTCCAAGCGCGGCGAGGGCAAGCTGGCGGACGGCGAGAACGCCTACGCGTTCGACACCGGCACGGTGCGCTTCAACGTCGATCAGAAGACCATCAAGCAGGCGGCGGCGGCCAACTCCGCGGCCAACCTGGTCTCGGTGCAGGTGACCGACGCCAACACCTCCAACGATCTGACGGTGCAGCTCAACGAGCGCAACACCAACGCGATCACGGTGAAGGCCCAGAACCTGACCACCAGCGGCCAGGGCCTGCGTCTGGACTACGCGCAGAACGACTGGACCGACCGCGCCGACATCGACAAGGCGGTCGCCAGCATCGACTACGCGAAGCAGAACCTGCGGTCGTCTTCGCAGACGCTGTCGACCAACCTGAACGTCATCACGACCCGTGAGAACTTCACCAAGGAGTTCAGCGACGTGCTGACGGAAGGCGCGAGCAAGCTGACGCTGGCCGACCAGAACGAGGAAGGTGCGAACCTGCTGATGCTGCAGACCCGTCAGCAGCTCGGCACCATCGCCCTCTCGCTGGCCAACCAGTCGCAGCAGTCGATCCTGCGTCTGTTCTAAGCCTGAGAGTTCGGGTAGGATTACGCCCGGCGGGCGGCGGCGCAAGCCGCCGCCCGTTTCATTTGGTGCGGCGCTTTCCGGCAATCGCTTTCCGCTTCCGCGCGCCGCCGAGACAAGGACCGGGTTCGTTTCATGCCTCTGAAGTTCGTTCTCCGCCCCAATGAAAAGGTCATCATCAACGGTGCGGTCATCGGGGCCGGCGATCGTCCCGGCTCTTTCTTCCTCTACAACACCGCCAACTTCCTTCGTGGGCGAGAGGTGTTGAAGGAAGAGCAGATCGATTGCATCGAGAAGAAGCTCTACTTCGTCATTCAGCTCATCTATATCTTTCCGGAAGATGCGGTGCTCAACCTGCAACGCTTTGCTTCCATTCTGGCCGAGACGCGCGAAGCCCGGCCGGATTGCCGGGATGACCTTGATGAGATCGAACGGCTGGTCGAGGCGCGCAACCATTACCGCGCCCTGAAAATCTGCCGGAAGATGTTCAAGGGCGGGTCCGAAGCGTCATCCAACGCCGCCGACGGTGCAGCGGACAGCCCGGCGGTCGATCCGGCGCCGTGATCGAAGCGGACCTGCAGGGTTGGGAGGGCCGGTCGGCGGACGACATTCTGACCGACGCCATCGCACAGCATCGCGCGGGGAATCTGGACGAGGCACGGGCACTCTACAGCCGCATCCTGTCCGCCGACCCATCCCACACCGATGCCCGCCACCTGTCCGGCATCGCCGCCTATCAGGCCGGTCAGGCTGCGCAAGCCTCGGCGTGCTTCCGGGCGACCTTGGCGATCGATCCGTCCTTCGCCGCCGCCTACAACAGCCTGGGCAACGTCCTGGCCGACCGGAGCCGTCCGGACGACGCGGCCCGCGCCTATCGTCGAGCCATCGCGCTTCAGGGCGGCTATGCGGAAGCGCTCGGCAATCTCGGTCTGCTTCTGCAGGCGCAGGAGCGGATCGACGACGCCATCGCCGCTTACGAGGCGGCGCTGCGCGCCGATCCCGGGCGCACCGCGACCCGCTTCGATCTGGCGGTGCTCCTTCGCCGCCGCGGTCGCCTGAACGAGGCCGCCTTGGCTTTCTACCGGGTGGTCCAGGCCCAGCCGGACCATGCCGAGGCCTGGCGCAGCCTTGCGCTCGTGCTGCGCGTCCTGAACCATTCGGACGCGGAGCTGTGCCTGCGCCGCGCCCTGTCCGATGATCCGACGGACCGCGAGGTGGCGCGGGATCTGGGGACGCTTCTGAACGAGCGCGGCGACTTCGCCGAGGCGGTGGCGGTTCTGGCTCCGGCGGTGGATGCCGACACGGGCCGGGACGCGCGCCTGCTCTTCCATTTGGGCAGCGCGCTGCAGGGGGATGGACGGCTGGCGGAGGCGGTCGCCCGCTATCGAGAGGCGTTGCTCCAGGACCCGCTGCTGGCGGGGGCGTGGAACAATCTCGGCGTGGCCTTGCTTGATCTGGGGGACCACGCCGCCGCGGTGAGGGTGCTGCGGACGTGCATCGCTTTGCGTCCCACCGATGCGGTGGCCTTCAACAACCTGGGCACCGGCCTTGACGGCGTGGAGCGGCCGGAGGCCGCCGCCGGTGTCTTCCGGCGGTCGCTGATCATTCAGCCGGACTATGGCAAGGCCCTGAACAATCTCGGCAACTCCCGCCGGGTCGCGCGACGGGCGGAAGCGGCCGAGGCGCTGTACCGGCGGGCGTTGATCGTTCAGCCGGACTATCCCGACAGCTACACCAACCTCGGCAACGTCCTCAAGGACTGGGACGACTGGCAGGGCGCGCTGCGCCTGCACCGGCGTGCGGTGCGCCTGGCCCCGCGGAGTGCCATCGCGCGGACCACCCTGGGTCTTGCCTTGAACGTGCTGGGACGGAACGAAGAGGCGGAGGCCGCGCATCGGCGCGCCCTGTCCATCGATCCGGGGCACGCGGAAGCCTATGCCAACCTCGGCATGCTGCAATGGCAGTCGACGCGCGTTGCGGAGGCGGAGCGAACCCTGCGCCGCGCCCTGCGCATCGACCCGACCCTGGCTGCGGCGCGGCTGAACTTCGCCCTGGTCAGCCTCGCGAGCGGCAATCTGTCGGAGGGCTGGGAGGCCTATCAGGACCGGTTCAGGGCCAAGGGGCATCCGGAGCGCACCATCGGGGCGCCGCTCTGGCGGGATGACGCGGCGACCGTCCGCCGGCTTCTGGTCTGGCGCGAGCAGGGGGTGGGGGACGAGATGATGTTCGCCTCCTGCTATCCCGCCCTGGCGGATCGGGTGGCGGCGGGTCGGATCGGTCAGGTCGTCCTGGAATGCGACCCTCGGCTGGTCAGCCTGTTCAGCCGCTCCTTTCCCTGGGCCACCGTCCGGGGGGAAGCCGCGGCTCCCCACGGAACGGAGACCTTGGTTTCTCCGGATGGCGACGCCCACATCGCCGCGGGCGCTCTCCCGCGTCTTCTGCGTCCCGACCTGGCGAGCTTCCCGCCCCGTCCTTGGCTGGTCCCCGACCCGGAACGCCTTGCCGTCTGGCGGGAGCGGTTGGCCATCCTGGGGCCGGGGCTGAAGATCGGCTTCGCCTGGCGCAGCCAGTTGATGACCACCGAGCGAAAGGCCGCCTACATCACTCTGGAAGCGTTCGAGCCCCTGTTCGCGGTTCCCGGAGTGGTGCTCGTCAATCTTCAATACGGCGACTGCGAGGCGGAGATCGCGGCGGCGGAGGCGCGGTTCGGCGTGACCATCCACCGCTGGAGCGACCTGAATCTCAAGGACGACTTCGAAGGCGCGGCGGCCCTGACCGCCTCGCTCGATCTGGTCATCGCGCCCGCCGTGTCCACCGGTGAACTGGCGGGAGCCCTGGGCGTGCCGGCTTGGCGCATCGGCGCCCGCGACTGGACGCAACTCGGCACCGGCGTTCGCCCCTGGTACCCGACGATGCGCCTGTTCCAGCCGCGCCCCGGCGAGACGCTGGACGCTGTCATGGCGCGGATCGCCCAAACCCTGCGCGGCTTGGCACGGCCGGTTGAGGGCGTCACAAGCCGCCCGCCCGCGGCCCCCGTGGATGTCGCTCCACTGGTCGCCGAGGCCGTCGCCGGCTACCGCGCCGGGGCGCTGAAGGATGCGGAAGATCAATGCCGGGCGGCGCTGGACTCCGTTCCGGACCATCCCGTGGCCCTCCATCTCCTGGGGATTCTGCGGCTTCGCCAGGGCGATGCCGGGGAGGCGGCGGTGGTGCTGGCTCTTGCGGTGAAGGCCGATCCCGACAACGCCGCCGCCCATGCCGCGCTGGCCGATGCGTGCAAGGCGGCCGGCCGGCACGATTCCGCTTTGGCGGCGCAACGCAACGCCGTCCTTCTCCGTCCGGACGCGGCGGAGCATTGGCTCAACCGAACCGCCCTCCTGCGGGAGCGCGGCGCGGGCGACGAAGCGGAGGCCTGCGCGCGGCGCGCCCTGCGGATCCGCCCGTCGCTCGGTGTGGCGCACACCCATTTGGGGCACCTGCTCGCCGAGCGCGAGGACCGGGCCGGGGCGGAGCGGAGTCATCGCCGGGCGCTAGCCCTGACGCCGTCGGAGGTGGACGCGCTGGTGAATCTCGGCGCGCTCCGCCTGAGGGCCGATCAGCCCGCAGAAGCGGAGCGGCTGCTGCGACGCGCCACCGTGACCGCACCGCACGCCGCCATCGCCTGGAGCCACCGGGGCAGCGCGCTCGACCGGCTGGGGCGCGTCGAGAAGGCGTTCGCCTGCCACAGCCGGGCGGTTGGCCGCGCGCCGGAGATGGCGGAGGCCCAGGCGAATCTCGCCATGCACTGGGCGCGGCGGCAGCGCCCGGCCGAGGCCATCGCCGCCTACCGCGAAGCCATCCGGATCAATCCGGCGCTGCCGACCGCTCATTACAACCTGTCGCTCCTGCTTCTGGAGCAGGGAGAGCTTCGCTCCGGATGGGCGGAGCATGACTGGCGCTTCGACACCCCCCAGTTCCGTGACCAGAAGCGACGCTTCGCCGTGCGGCCCTGGCGCGGCGAGAACATCGCCTCCGCCCGCCTGCTGGTCTGGCGGGAGCAGGGGGTGGGCGACGAGATTCTCTTCGCCTCCTGCTATCCCGATCTGCTGCGCCGCGCCGGGCATCTGGTGGTCGAATGCGACCGCCGTCTGGTGTCGCTCTTCGCGCGCTCCCTCCCCGGAGCGACGGTCCGTCCGCCGACCGTGGAGCCGCGCGACGTGGACGTGCAGGTCGCCGCCGCGTCGCTGCCGCGGTTGCTGCGCTCCGACTGGAAGCGGTTCCCGGCCCAGCCCTGGCTGGTGCCTGAGCCCGGACGCCTGGACCGCTGGCGGAATCGGCTGGCCGCTCTGGGGCCGGGACTGAAGGTCGGCATCGCGTGGCGCAGCCAGATCATGGACGGGGAGCGGCGGGCCGCCTACGTCACGCTCGACGCCTTGGCGCCGCTGTTCGCCGTGCCGGGCGTGGTCTTCGTCAATCTGCAGTACGGGGATTGCGCGGCGGAGATCGCGGCGGCGGAGGCACGCTTCGGCGTGACCATCCACCGCTGGGACGACCTGAATCTCAAGGATGATTTCGAGGGCGCGGCGGCCCTGACCGCCAATCTGGATCTCGTCCTCACCCCTGCCGTCTCCTCCGGCGAGTTGGCCGGCGCTCTGGGTGTGCCGGTGTGGCGGTTCGGGCACCGCGACTGGACGCAGCTCGGCACCGGTGTCCGTCCCTGGTTCCCGTCCATGCGACTCTTCCAGCCGCGCCCCGGCGAAGGGCTGGACGCCGTGACGGGCCGGATGGCGATCACGCTGCGCCGGCTCATGCCGGTGGACGACGAACCGCCAACTGGTGGGGATGCCGCGATCGACCCGGACCTCCTGCTGGAAGCCGCCGCCGCCCATCATCGGGACGGGCGGCTGGCCGAGGCGGCTCCGCTGTACGAGCGTGTGCTGACGGCGCGGGCGGACCACCCGGTCGCGCTCCACCTGTCGGGATTGCTGGCGCACCAGTCCGGCGACTCCGCTGCGGGGGCGGGGCGCATCGCCCGTGCCCTGGACGCGCTGCCCGCCTACGGGGCCGCCCAGTCGAGCCTGGGGACCGTGCTGATGGCGCTTGGCCGTGCGCCGGAGGCGGTGCGCCGATTCCGGCTGGCGCTCGCCCTGCAACCGGGCGCCGCGGCGGCACTGACCAACCTCGGCAACGCGCTGGAAGCGGTGCATGATTTGCGCGCCGCGGCGCAGGCCCACCGGCGGGCGACCTTGGCCGACCCCACGCTGGCGGAGGCGCACGACAACTGGGGCGCGGTGCTGACCCGGCTTGGCGCCTTGGAGGCGGCCGAGGAGCGCCATCGCCATGCCCTGCGCCTGGCCCCGGAACGCGAGGACGGCTGGCTGAACCTTGGGGTGGCGCTCCGCCGGGCGGGACGGCTGGATGAGGCCCGGCGGACCCTGGTCCGTGCGCTCGCCCTGGCGCCGGCGCAAGGAGATGCGTTGGCCAATCTGGGGCGGCTGTTGCGCGACCGGGGCGAGACCGCAGCGGCGGAGCGCTGGTGCCGCCGCGCCCTGAGGGTGGAACCGGGGCACCCGGCGGCAGCCTTCAATCTCGGCCTGTTGGATCTTGCCCGCGGCAGACTGGAAGCGGGCTGGGCCGGCTATGACGCGCGCTTCCGTGCCCGTGAGCTGTCCGGTGCCGCCCGTGCCGTCGCCGTCCCGGCCTGGGAGGGGGAGGACCCCGCCGGCCTGCGCCTTCTGGTCTGGGCGGAGCAGGGGATCGGTGACGAAATCCTGTTCGCCGGCTGCCTGGACGACTTGATCGCGCGGGCCGCCGCCGTGGTGGTGGAGTGTGACCGGCGGCTGGTGCCGCTGTTCGCGCGGTCCTTTCCCCGCGCGGAGTGGCGACCGGCCCCTGCGGACCCCGAGGCGCCCTGCGCCGGAATCGACCGCCATGTCGCCATGGGATCGTTGCCGCGCTGGCTGCGGCCCCGCTTCGACCGCTTTCCATCGCGCCCGTCCTTCCTGACCGCCGACCCCGAGCGGGCCGCCCAATGGCGGGAGCGGGTGGACGCGCTCGGCTCCGGCCTGAAGGTGGGAATCGCGTGGCGCAGTGGTCTGATGACGGCGGAGCGCCGCGGAGCTTATGCCCCGCTGGACGCGTGGGGACCGGTGTTCGCGGTGCCGGGAGCGATCTTCGTCACTCTGCAATACGGCGACTGCGCCGCCGAGATCGCCGAGGCGGAGCGCCGGTTCGGGGTGACCATCCACCGCTGGGGCGATCTGGATCTGAAGGACGACCTGGACGGCGTGGCGGCCCTGATGACGGCGCTCGACCTCGTCATCACGCCGGCGAGTTCGGTGGGGGAACTGGCGGGGGGGCTGGGCGTGCCGGTCTGGCGGTTCGGGTTGCAGGGGGATTGGACGGCGCTCGGCACTGGGGCGCGGCCCTGGTTCCCGACCATGGCGCTGATCACCGCACCGCCGGGACAGCCGGCGTCGGGCGCCTTGCCGACGATCGCACGCCGTTTGGCCGAGTTTCGTGCCGCGGCCTGGCGCGGCAACGCGGACACTTGATATCGCGGGCACTTGATAAAGAAAGCCGGGAGCGAACCGTCCGCCGCCCCCGACTTTACGAATCGGATCGATCCGGAAGGGTGCTAATTCACCCTGTGACTGGTTCTTGCCAAGCGATCAATTTCTTCCTTGAGGTGGAGCTTCTCAAGCTTCATCCGCTTGATGGCACTTTCGTCAGGCCACGAACGCTTCTCCTCGTCGAGGATGGCGCGGTCGAGACGCAGGTGCTTTTCCTGCAAGGAAGATAGGCGAGCATCAGTGTGCATGGGCTGCTCTCCGTCAGATCGAACCGGCTCCTGCCAAGTCCGGCAGGCCGGAAACCATAGTGTTCACCCATCCGTGCCGCCAAACAACCCCAAACTTTTGTCCTAGTACTCCAAAGACGGGGAGTGACCGCCCCTTACGATGGGGAGTAGGACAATCCGCCGCATAGGACTGCCTCTTGCCATTCGTTGCGGGATTATACCAAAAGATTGATTTTTCTTGCCAAGTCATAACTCTTTAGAGATATGGTTTGGCGCCATCCGGGCCAGCATCCGGGCGATGCGGCGGACCATATCGGCGGAGGTCTCGCCAGGGAGCGGGGCGATCAGCCTTTGGGTGGGAAACCAGGGCCGCGCGCCGCTGCCCATCCAGGTCCAGTCCCGACCACCCAGCCGCCAGACCGGTACCCCCAGGGCACCCGCCAACTCTCCGGCGGCGGTGGCGGGCAGGATGACGAGGTCGAGCGCCGCCATCAGGGCCGCCACCCCCTCCAGATCGTTCTTGAGGTCCAGCTCGTCCCAGCGATGGACGCGCTGCGCGCCGTCGGGCTCGATGGAGGCCAGTTCGGCGGCGCAGTCGCCGTATTGCAGGTTGACGGCACGGACACCCGGCACCTCCAGCAGCGGCAGCCAGTCGGTGATGCGGGTGTAGGCGCCTTCGCGATGCGCCGTGATGATCTGGCTGCGCCAACTGATGCCCACCTTCAGGCCCGGGCCAAGCGCCTCCACCCGTTCCCGCCAGAGGGCAGCCCGCTCCGGATCGGGGGACAGGAAGGACGGGCGGACAGGAAAGCGTTCCAGCCGGTCCCGCCGGATGGCGGGCAGGGAACCGGCGGGGATCTGCAGGTGGCAGTCCGGCGGGTCGAACCGCTCCCGCCCATCGGCGGTGAGGGACTCCGCCCGCACGACCGCCCAGGGGAAGGCGCGGGCGTAAAGGGACACCAGCCGCGCATCGCATTCCAGGACCACGGTTCCGCCGCTGTCCTTCAGGTCGCCGAAGACGGAGGCAAAGAGGATCTCGTCGCCCAGCCCCTGCTCCGGCCAGACCAGCAGGCGGCGCCCGTGCAGAGGCTCCCCATTCCAGACGGGCAGCGCGATGCGGCGCGCCCTTTGAAGCTGGCGGGCGGAGAAACGCCGCCCGTAGCCGGCCCAGCCGGTGACAAGGTCGCCGTCCGCCAGGGCCAGCAGCCCGACGTTCCAGGCGGCGAGCGCCAGTCCGGGGGCCACCCGCAGGGCGCGGTCGAGGAAATGCCGGCAGAGGGCCGGACGATCCGCCATCTTGGCGAGTGTGCCCAGGTTGTTCAGGGTGTCGGCGGAGTCCGGCCGCAAGGTCAGCGCGCGCCGGTAATGGGCCGCAGCCTCGTCGAAGCGTCCCTCCACCTCGCAGGCGAAGCCCAGGTTGGTGTGGGCCGCCGGATTGGCCGGTGCCAGATGGATGGACCGCCGGTGCCAGCGCTTGGCCTCGGCCAGCCGCTCCGGCCCGTTCATGCTCAACCCCATGTGGGTCATCGCTTCGGGGAAATCCGGGCGCAGCGCGATCGCCCGGCGGAAACAGGCGAGGGCTTGGTCCGGACGATCCATGGCCTGCCGGACGAGGCCCAGGTGGTTCCAGGCGGTGGGGAAATCCGGATCGGTCCGGAGCGCCGCTGCGATGTTGCGCTCCGCCTCCGCGTGCTGGCCGGCCTGATGCTGGGTCAGGCCGAGAAGATGGAGGGCGTCGCCGTGCCGTGGCGCCAGATCGAGGACCGCGCGATAGGCCGCCATGGCGTCGTCCAGCCGCCCCGCCCGGTGCAGGGCGATGGCGTGGTTCAGCAAGGCTTCCGGATCGGCGGCGGGCGATGGCGATGGCGGGGCCGGGGGGAGAGTGTCCGCGCGGTCGGGAACAGGAGCCGGAGCGGGCCGCATCGCGGCCAGGCCGCGTGCCATGCCCGCCAGCACCTCGTCGAAGGTTTCGCCCGGGCGTGGCTGGAACAGGCGCATCGTCGGGAACCAGGGGCGGACACCGGTGCCGAGCTGCGTCCAGTCGCGGTGCCCGAAGCGCCACACCGGCACGCCCAAGGCGCCGGCCAGTTCGCCCGCCGCCATCGCCGGGGTGATGACGAGATCCAGATTGGCGGTCAGGGCCGCCGCTGCTTCGAAATCGTCCTTCAGGTCCAGATCGTCCCAACGGTGGATGGTCACGCCGAAGCGCGCCTCCGCCGCCGCGATCTCCGCCGCGCAGTCGTCATACTGCAGATTGACGAACACCATTCCCGTCAGCGCGAACAGCGGCGCCCACTGGTCCAACGTGGTGTAGGCGCCCTTGTGCTCGGGCGTCGCCAACTGGCTGCGCCATCCGATTCCGATCTTCAGACCCGGCCCCAGGGCATCCAGCCGGTCCCGCCACAGGGCGGTGCGGGCCGGATCGGGCTTCAGCCAGGGCGTGAACTGGTCGAAGGAGGCGAGCGTTCCCCGCAACAGGCCGGGCAGGCTGGCCGCCGGAACCTGGAGGTCGGCGTCGGGGGGAACCATGGTTTCCCGCCCTTCGGCATCCAGCGTCTCCGCGCGCACCGTCGCGCGCGGAAAGGAACGGGCGAACAGGCTGACCAGCCGCGGGTCGGTCTCGATGGTCACCGGCCCGCCGCCCCAGGCGATGACATCGCCATAGCAGGAGGCGAACAGGATCTCGTCCCCGATTCCCTGTTCCCGCCAGATCATCAGACGGCGCCGGCGCAGCCCCTCGCCCCGCCACCGCGGTGCGTCGATCCGCCGGTCGGGAAGAACCCGGCCGGCGGCGAAGCGCCGTTCGTAGCCTTCCCAGCCGCGCTCCAGCCGTCCGTGCAGAAGGGCGATGACGGCGAGGTTGTCGCTGGCGCTGGCAAGGTTTGGGTCATGGGCCAGCGCCTCCTCGTAGCAGGCTTCCGCCTTGGTGAACTGCCCCTGCGCCCGAAGGGCGTTGCCGAGATTGTGGATGGCTTCGACGGCGTGCGGGTTCCGGCCGAGCACCTTGCGGAAGCATTGCTCGGCCTGGGCGGGGCGCCCCAGCTTCAGAAGAACGCTGCCCAGATCGTTCAGCGTCACCGGATTGTCGGGCGCGCGCTTCAGCGCCTCGCGGTAGGCGATCTCCGCGCCCTCGTAGGCGCCCTTGCGTTGCAGGGCGGTGCCGAGATTGTGGTGGGCCTTCGGGTCGTCGGGCCGCAGCCGCAGCGCGGCGCGGGCTTGGGCCAGCGCCTCGTCCAACCGCCCGGCGGCGCTCAGCGCGTCGCTGAAATTGGTGTGGGCCTCGACCATCGCGGGGGCCAGCACCGCGGCGCGGGCGAAGGCGCGCAAGGCGTCGTCCAGGCGGTTCTGGGCGCGCAGCGCGTTGCCAAGATTGTACCAAGCTTTGACGTAGCCGGGCTCAATCTCCACCGCCGCGGTGAAAGCCAGCGCCGCCAATCCCGGCAGCGCCTGCGCCTGGAAGGCGTTGCCCAGATTGTGGCGCGGTTGGGCCGACAGGGGATTCAGGGCGGCGGCCATGCGGTGCGCGTCCGCCGCCTCGGCGTGACGGTTCAGCGCGGCGAACGCGCTTCCCAGATTGTCGTGGTAGTCGGCGACGCCACCGGCCTGCCGGATCGCCTCTTCGATCAGCTCGACGGCAGGGCGGGGATGCCCGGCCTGGAGCGCCAGCACGCCCAGCAGGTGCAGCGCGTCGGGGTGGTGCGGGTCGGCGGCCAGGACGGCGCGGTAGTCGCGCTCCGCATCGGCCAGCCGTCCCGCCCGATGGTGGTCGACGGCGCGGCCGAGCCGGGCGGCGAGGGCGTCGGGCGTCGTCGGCGAAGCCTGGTCGGGGGGCTGGTTCATGAGGTTCGCCTTTTCCGTCTGCCCGATCCGGCCCCGGGTTGCGGGGCATTCCGCCGGTCTGTTGCCGCCGGTCTGTTGCCGGAAGGGAGTGCCATGTTCACCGGTTCCCGGTAAAGATGCTGTTTAGCCCATGTCCCATTCAGGAGCCGTTCCGTGTCCGAGCCGAGCGATCCGCCCCGTTCCCCGTCGCCGCGTCCGGGCCTGCTCGCCCGTGGCGTGGGGAGGCTGGGTGGTTTGGCCGCTCAGGCGATGCGCCTCTATGGCGAGGCCAACGCCCTGGCCTCGGACGGGCTGGCCGCGGAGGCGGAAGCCGCCTACCGCCGCACGCTGGCTCTGAACCCGCGCTTCGCGGAGGCGCACAACAACCTGGGCAATGTCCTGCGCGCCCTGGGCCGTGCGGAGGAAGCGGTGGCGGCCTACCGCGAGGCGCTGGCCTGCGGCCTCGACCATCCGCTGGTCCACTACAATCTGGCCTCCGCCCTGAAGGCGGCGGGCGACGCGGCGCCGGCGGAGCGGCATTTCCGCCGGGCGCTGGCCGAGGAACCGGCCTATGCGGAGGCGTTCAACAACCTCGCCAATCTGCTGCGCGACGGAGAGCGGCTGACCGAATCCGCCACCGCCTACCGCCGCGCGCTGGCCTTGCGGCCTGCGTGGGACGAGGCGCACGACAACCTGTCCGGCGCCCTCTACCTGCTTCACGAGGAGGGACGGCACGAGGAGGCGGCGCGGTTCGCCCGGCTTTGGCTGCGCGACCATCCCGACCATCCGGTGGCCCGCCATATCGGCGCCGCCGTCGCCGGCCTGGACGCCGAAGAACGGGCGTCCGACGCCTATGTCCGGCAGGTGTTCGACCTGTTCGCCGGGGAGTTCGACGACAAGTTGCTGGGCGAGCTGGGCTACCGCGCGCCGACGCTGCTCGCGGAGGCGTTGAGCAACGTGGGAATTGTGCAGGACTCAAGCCTGGATGTGCTGGACGCCGGCTGCGGCACCGGCCTGTGCGGTCCCTTCCTGCGGGGCTCTGCCCGGCGGCTGGTCGGGGTGGACCTCTCCCCCGGCATGCTGGAGCGCGCCGCCGCCCATGGCCTGTACGACGCGCTGGATGAGGCGGAACTCGGCGCCTTCCTGTCGGAACGCCCGGCGGCCTTCGACCTGATCGTGGCCGCCGACGTGCTCTGCTATTTCGGCGCGTTGAACGGAATTTTGGCGCAGGCCGCCGCGGCGCTGCGTCCCGGCGGACGGCTGGCCTTCACGGTGGAGCGGCTGGAGGAGGGCGGGGCGCCCTGGCGGGTCAGCCCGCACGGCCGCTACGCCCATACGGAGGGCCATGTGCGGGACGGGCTGAGCGCGGCGGGGCTGACCATCCTGCGCCTTGCTCCGGACACCCTGCGCCATGAGAGCGGCGCGCCGGTGGCCGGGCTGGTGGTGCTGGCAACGCGGCCCTGACGGGGCCGCCGCCAACCTCAGTCGAGCATCGGCAGGCCGGTCTCGATCCGCACCAGGGCGGCGAGCAGCGGAGCGCCGATATCGCGGCGGACGAAGTTGCTCGCCCGGTCCGCGGCGTTGAGCGAGCCCTGGAAGCTCTTGCGCCAGCGGTCGTCGCCGTACATCACCTTCTCCGCCTTGGCCTTCTGGGCGAGCAGGCCGGGCCGGCGGCCGGCGGAATCGTCCACCAGACGGGTCAGCCGCTTCATCAGCTCGTTGGCGCTGGTCGGGTCGCCGCGCTTCAGCGCCGCCTCGATCAGCTCGGCCAGGGCCTCGCCGCGGATGTCGAGGTCCTGCACCTGCTCGGCGTAGGACAGCGCCACCGAGGCGTCGGAGCGGCGGGCGATGCGGCCCAGCACCGCCGGGATCGTCCAGGGATTCTCGTCCTGCACGGTGCGCAGCAGGCCCAGCGCCAGATTGGTGTCGCCCAGCTCCGCCGCGGCGACGGCCAGCTCCGGCGGGCAGCAGTCGGTTTTGGTCTCGCGGAACTTGGAGAACTGCGTCTCCACCGTGTTCAGGAACAGGGTGCGGGCCGCGCCCTCCTTCCCGGCGCGCAGCAGCGTCTGGGCGACCAGACCCAGCTCCCAGCTGCAGTTGCGGGCGGTGGCGTAGGCCTTGGCCTCCTCGGCGAGCTGCCCGGCCAGGGCCATGTCGCCGCGCCACGCCGCCGCCTTGGCGATGTCGGCGAGATTGTAGATGCGGGTCGAGCATTCCGGGATCTGCCGGGTGATGTCGAGCGCGAGCTGGTTCTGCCCCATCAGGGCGAGCGCGCGGGCGACGAACAAGTCCTGGCCGGCCCCGTCGGACGCCGCGCCGCGCCGCACCGCGCTGACGAAAGGCGCGATGATCTCCTTGGCCCGCGCGGTATCGCCGATGGTGTTGTAGGCGACGGCCAGCGACAGCCAGTCCCAGCGGGCGGCGGTGATCGGCGTCTCCACCGGGGGAAGCATCTCCGCCACCCGGTGCAGGAAGCACAGCGAGGTCATCGGCTCGTTGCACACCAGCGAACGGATGCGCGAGCGGAATTCGAAGAAGTCGAAGTCGCCGACGAACTGGTTGGTGACGAGCTGGACGGCCAGCGCGCTGTCCGGATACTTGACGACGATCTCGTTCAGCAGCCGGTCCGCCTCCTTCAGGAAGCGGCTTTCCTCGGCGATGTCGTAGGTGTTGTCCGCCTGCCGGATCATCTGCATCGCCTGGACGAACAGGCGGTTGGCCGGCCCCTGGTCGGGCAGCGGCTGCTGCTGCGCCATCGCCGGGGTGCCGACGCCCCCCGCCGCCACGGTGAACGCCGCCAGCGCCAGGAGCAGGCTCATGGCGGCGGAGGCGGCAAGACGGCGGGCGGGGGCGGGCAGGATGGCCATGGCGGTGCGGAGACCCTGGTGCGCTAGAGGACGCGGGCGTAGTTGACGACACGCTGGACGTTCGGCAGCGTGCGGGCGTGCTCGATCACGCGGTCGAGCTCGCCCTGGTGGGTGGCCAGACCCATGAGATAGACGACGCCGTTGACGGTATCGATGCTGAAATTCTGGCTATGAATTTGTGAATCGAAGGTCAGCTTGGTGCGCAGCTGTGTGGTGATCCAGGTGTCGCGGGCGCTGTCCATGATGCCCGAATCGGTGTCCACCTGGATCTCGTTGATGACTTCCTTGACGCCTTCCACCTGCCAGCACAGGCGCACGGCGTCGAGGCGCATCTGCGCGTCGGTGGCGCGGCCGGTCAGCAGCACGCGGCCCTGGTCGACCGTCAGGCCGATGCGGCTGTGCATGTCCAGCGAATGCTGGAACCACAGATGGTTAATGCGGGCCTTGATCTCGGTGTCCGAGGCGAAGCCGGACAGGCCGCGGTGCTCGCTGGCCGCGACGACGGCGGTGCCCCCGGCGGCGCCCAGCACGACAGGCGCGCAGCCAGACGCAAGACCCGCGACAGCGGCCATCCCGACCAGCGCCCAAAGGCGGCCAAACCCCGACACGCTCTGCCTCCGATCCCCGGCCCGCCGAAAGAGCGGGCGGGCGGAAAAAGTCATGCCGCAGGTGCGTTGGCAATGGGGAATCTTGGGAGTGTCAGGCTTCATCGTGGTTTTGTCCCGGGGTGATGCACGAATGTTTCACTCGCTGCGAGCGCGAAGGAATCCGGGCTAGGCAAAGGGCGCGCGCGTCACCAGCCCGGCGATTTCGCGCGCGAGAACGCGGGCGATCTTCTGCCGCGCCTTGGGGTCGCGCAGGATCGCCTCGTCCTTCGGATTCGACAGGAAGCCGGTCTCCAGCAGAACGGACGGGATGTCCGGCGCCTTGAGCACGGCGAAGTTGGCCGAGCGCATCGGGTTGTCGAGCAGCAGCATCTCCTTCCCCGCCCCCTTCACGATCGCATGCCTGGCCACCAGCGCCGCGTGCTTGGTGTGGCGCGCCGTCAGGTCGAGCAGGATCTCCTTCACGGCCTTCTTGGCATCCTTCACGTCGACGCCGCCCAGCCGGTCCACCGCGTTCTCCTTGCGGGCCAGCGCCGCGGCGAAGGAGTCGGAGCTTTTCTCGGACAGGGTGTAGGCGGACAGGCCGCGGGCCTCGCGGTTGGGCGCGCTGTCGGCGTGGATGGACACGAACAGGTCGGCCCGCGCCGCGCGCGCGGCGTCCACCCGCTCGCCCAGGGCCAGGAAGCGGTCGCCGTCGCGGGTCAGAGTCACCCCCAGCTTGTGTTGCCGCGACAGGAGGCGCCCGACCTCCTGCGCGATGTGCAGGGTGATCTCTTTTTCCTGGGTGCCGCGCGCACCGATGGCGCCCGGGTCGATGCCGCCGTGGCCGGGGTCGAGCACCACCATGCGCGGACGCGAAGCCGGGCGGGGCTTGGTCTGGGCGCCCGCGGCGTGCGGGAACAGCAAGGCGCCGGCCCCGGCGAGGGGGACGGTCAGCGCCAGCTGGAGAAGACGTCTGCGTTCCATTCGCCCCTGATTCCGCAAGGAGTTGGGGCCGCCGAAACCAAAAGTCCTGAGCGCGATCGGAAAGGCGGCGTCCGGCCCGAACAGGCCTGAGGTTGAGCCCAAGGTGTGAGCGTTAACCAATGGGGACGCGCAAAAGGGTTGTCAAGGCCGGCCGGGTTAGCTCCGCCAATTGTCGCGGCCAAGCCATCATGGAGGGCGTCGCCACCCTATGAAGATTCGACTCTTTCCAAGAATTCCTTGATGATGATGGCCGAAAGCGCTAAAATTTTAGAAATAAGCTCGGGAGGTGGCGATGTTGAGGAAAGCCTTGTTCAACATCATCCGGCAGGAGCAGCGCGAGGTCGAAGACGAACTCGAAAAGGAAGAGCGCCGCACGGCTCCCGACGTCGGCCGGGTGGTTGCGTTGCAGCGCGAAGTTACCGACCTGAGGCGCGAACTGGAGCATTACCGCGACGTCTGATCGCACGAATACGAACAATACCGTCCGCAAACCCCTTTCCCGCAGTGGCGGGAAAGGGGTTTTTTGTATTCGCACGCATTGCCCTGGGTCTATCGCGGTGCAGCGTTTTAATGCTGCGGTGCAGCATAGTTTTGCTTATTTCGTGAGCAGCGCAAAGATCGACTTTGAGATTTTGAACAGAATTTAATCACGGCGCTGCCGAAATCGTGGAATCCGTTGATCCAAAGCAATGGACACCGTGGGGGCAGCGGGCAGACTTCCGGGGTAGCCTGTTTGTCACAGGGGCGATTTATCCCATCCGGCCAAGCACATGAACGGACCGGAGCGGCGGGCTGCGGGATTGGGCGAGACCGACGATGAACCGCTGGCACGCCGGTTGCGGAGTGCCAGTCCGAACGCTCCCTGCTCCCTGGATGGAGGGCTGCCCGATGTCGGACGCTGTTTCGGACGCCATGGCCGAAGACGCCCAGAACGTCACTGTTCATTCTCTCGTGCCCACCGTGCGCCGCCGCCGTGGCGGCCAACTGACCGCCGGCCTGTCGCTGGTGTCGCAACGCTACCTGCTGCTTCTGCGCTTCGCGGTCGTCAACGCCGCGGGCTTCACCCTTCTCGCCGCCGCCTGGGCGGAGGGGCTGATCGACCCCATCGTCGCCACCGACAGCACGCATCTCTGCCTGCTGATCTTCCTGGTCTTCCTGGCCGGCCTGGGCCTGTCGGCGCAGCGCATCCTGCGCGCCAGCCGCGAGCTGAACCGCGCCAAGGAATTCGACCCGTCCGTCCCGTCGCGCGCCGCGCGCTATCTGGCGGAGATCCGCGGACGGGATTCCGGGGCGCGGTCGATCGCCGCCTCGTCCCTAAAGTTCAAGCTGTCGGCGCGCATCGGGACGGTGCGGCAGATCTCTTCGACCCTGGTGATCCTCGGTCTGATCGGCACGGTCATCGGCTTCATCATGGCCCTGTCGGGGGTGGACCCGCAGAAGGCCGGCGACGTCGCCGCCATCGGCCCGATGGTGTCGAAGCTGATCGAGGGGATGGCCGTCGCGCTCTACACCACGCTGGTCGGCGGCGTCCTGAACATCTGGCTGAACATCAACATCGGCCTGCTGTCCGGCGCCACGGTGAATCTGATCACCGAAATCGTCGCCGTGGGGGAACGCCATGCAGGCCCTTGACCAGTTCGAGGAGGACGACGCCGGCACCGTCTTCCGCGACGTCATCACGCTGGCGCTCTGCGGCTTCGTGGCGGTGGTCATCCTGCTGCTTCCCCACATCCGGCCGGAGGCCAAGCAGGCTGACACGGCGGGAGTCGCAGCCCCCGGCAACGTGATGGTCGAGGCGCGCTGGCCCGACGAGCTGGACGCCGACGTGGACCTGTGGGTGGAGGCGCCGGGCGACGTGCCGGTCGGCTATTCCAACAAGTCCGGCGTGATCTTCAACCTGCTGCGCGACGATCTCGGCCGCAACGCCGACCCGACGAAGCTGAACTACGAGGCCAGCTACAGCCGCGGCATCCCGCCCGGCGAATACGCGGTGAACCTGCATCTCTACCGGAACAAGGCGACGGTCTTCCCGGTTCCGGTCACGGTGGTGGTCAGCGCCAAGCGGCCGGACGGCGACAACGCGCGCCAGCTCCTTGCCACCACCGTCCAGCTCGACCGGGAGGGGCAGGAGCTGACCGTCTTCCGTTTCAAGCTGACGGAGTCCGGCGAACTGGTCGGCGACAGCGTGCACAGTCTCTACAAGCCCCTGCGCAGTGGGAGGAAATCATGACCCAACTGCTCGACTTCCAGGTCGCCGCGGTCGCGCTGGCCGCCACGCTCGCCACCATCGCCATCTGGGCGCCGCGCCGGCTGTGGGTGAAGGTGTCGGCGGTCGCCGTCTCCATCGGCTTCATGCCAGTCGCCTACGCCGGCATGGCCGACCTGCTGAGCAAGCCGAAGCCGGTCCGCATGGAGTGGGCGCAAAGCGCCACCGCCCAGGCCACCATTCTGGGCGCCCAGATCAAGGAGGGGCAGGGGATCTACCTGTGGCTCCAGTTGGAGGGCGGGGCCGAGCCGCGCTACTACAAGCTGGCCTGGGATCAGAAGCTCGCCGAACAGCTTCAGCAGGCGATGCGCGAGGCGGAGAAGAACCGATCCGGCATGGCCATGACCTTGCCCTTCGAGAAAACCCTGGACCCCGACAAGCCCAAATTCTACGCCCTGCCGCAGCCCCAGCTTCCGGAGAAGAACGGCGAGGAGGGCGGGCCGGGACCGATGGTCTACCGCCACCCCGGCATGGATGCCTGACGCGCTGGACGCGACCGGATCGTGACGCTGGGTACGGGGCTCCTCATCCCAGCTTCACGTACCCCCGCTCGATCACCCGTTCCGCCGCTTCGAAGACCGCCTGCATCTCCTCGTAGGCGCGGCGGACGCGGGCCAGTTCCTCGATGGCGGCGGCATCGGGATGACGGTGATCCGCCACCTTCAGCCCGGCGCGCAGATAGTCGGCCCGCAGCTCCGCCACCCGGACAGCCATGCGTAGGAAGGACGTCTGGTTGAGGTTGGGAAGCTCGCGTCCCATCACTTCGCAGTTCGCCTCCAGCACCGCCGCTTCCATGTTCTCCAGGAAGTGCATGATCCGGTGCCGCGACGTGTTTTCCGCCGCTTCCGGCGTCAGCAGCTTGTCAACCTTGCCCTTGGCATACTCGCCGATGATCTTCCCGCCCATGCCCATGGCTCGCCTCCCGGTTCGGCCCAATGCCGAAACGACGCATTGTCGCATGGGAATCCTTACCAAATGCTGCCGGAAAGGCGTTCCGGTATTCCCACATTGCACGATGCATCCCGCGGACGATCGTGCTAGGGAATCCGCCCTCGATTCCAGGTCGCAACGGTAGGCGCGCATGTCCGGCACCGCTTCTGAATACATCCTCACCGTCTCGTGCCCCGATGCCGTGGGCATCGTCTACGCCGTGTCGGGCTTCCTGGCCGAGCGGTCGTGCAACATCATCGACAGCGCGCAGTTCGGCGACCGCGGGACCAATCTGTTCTTCCTGCGCATTCATTTCTCGGCCGCCGCTGCGGGGCCGTCGCAGGCGGAGCTTCAGGCGGCCTTCGCCGAGCAGGTGGCCGAACGCTTCGGCATGACCTGGAAGCTGCACGACGCCGGGCGGCGCCAGCGGGTGCTGATCATGGTCTCGAAGTTCGGGCATTGCCTGAACGACCTGCTGTACCGCTACCGCACCGGCTATCTGCCGATCGAGATCCCGGCCATCGTGTCCAACCACCGCGACTTCTACCAGCTCGCGGCGTGGCACAACATTCCCTTCCATCACCTGCCGGTGACCAATGACAGCAAGGCCCAGCAGGAGGCCCGTCTGCTGGAGATCGCGGAGCAGGAGAAGATCGATCTGGTCGTGCTCGCCCGCTACATGCAGGTGCTGTCCCCGGCCCTGTGCGAGCGGATGGCCGGGCGGGTCATCAACATCCACCACTCCTTCCTGCCCAGCTTCAAGGGCGCCAAGCCGTACCATCAGGCGCACGCCCGCGGCGTGAAGCTGATCGGCGCCACCGCCCACTACGTCACCTCGAACCTCGACGAGGGGCCGATCATCGAGCAGGAGGCGGAGCGCGTCGACCACACGATGACGCCCGACGACCTGGTGGCCATCGGGCGTGACATCGAGAACATCGTGCTGGCCCGGGCGGTCCGCTACCACGTCGAACACCGCGTCCTGCTGAACGGCGGACGCACCGTCGTCTTCAAGTAAGGCGGCTGGCCTTCTCCGACCCTTCGGGAACCTCAGTGCTTCATGGCGAGCGAGGCTTCCTCGGGGTGGGGGGTGAAGACGGCGCGGGTGATCGCCTGCTCGATCTGCTCGCGGGTGAAGGGCTTGGGGATCACCGGGCCCAGATGCTCCAGCCCCTGCTTGGCCAGTTCGTTGGGGAAGGCGGTGACGAAGATCACCGGCAGGAAGCGCTGGCGGCGAAGCTCCCGCGCCACTTCGATGCCGTTGTCGCCTTCGGCCAGACGGATGTCCATCAGCGCCAGCGTTGGCGCATGGCGGGAGGCCAGGGTCAGCGCCTCGTCCATGGTGGCGGCGTTGCCGCAGACGGTGTGGCCCATGCCGCGCACCGTTTCCGCCAGATCGAAGGCGATGATGGCGTCGTCCTCAACGATCAGGATGGTCGCCGTCAGCTTCGAGCGCACCCGCTCGCGCGCAAAGTTCAGCCGCTCCACCGCGTCTTCCGGGGCGATGCCCAGAACGGTGGCGGCGTCGGCGACCGGCAGGTCCTCCAGGTTGACCAGCAGGTAGAGCCGGCGGTCCATCTCGTCCAGGCTGTGCAGCGCCGCCTCGACCGGGTGGGCGCCGGGGGCGCCGGCCCGGGCGCCGGAACTGTCCTGCAGCTGGTTCAGGTAGCGGTAGAGCGAACCGCGCGACGGGTCCACCGCCGCCGACCCGACCGGCCCGTCCAGATACCATTCCAACGTGCGCGTCACCAGGGCATCCCCCTGCGTCGACGTTCCCGTCAAGGCCCGCGCGTAGCGTCGCAGATAAGGCAGATGTTCCATCAGGTGGCGGGTGTTCTGATCCATGACTTTTTCCCCGTACCTCCAGCCAGTGCGGACCGCCGAGGGGGCGCTGGCTTGCCTGCCGCGTTTCCCGGACTTTGCCGAATGTTCCCGTCCGATCGCTTACAAAGTTAAGTTCATATGGCGCAGTTCGCGCCGTATCGGGAGTGACGACGAAAGGGTTATTCGGGATAGCTTGATCGGATTAAGTCCCGTCGCCGGACGGGCGACGTCATACCTCGTCCGCTTGGGCGCAGGGGCTTTTCGGGCGGTCCGCCCCCGTTCCGTTCGCTGCACATGCGAGGGAAGCGGAACAATTGGCAAAGGCCGGTTGTTGGGATTGCCAATGGTGTGATTCCTCCCTGAACCGCCAGTCACTGCCGCCGCAGCGCCTGTCCCAGCGGGGACGCGCCGGCGGCGTTTTTTTGCACGGCATCGAAAAAAAAGCGCGCTGGTGGGCTTGCGCCGGGATGAGTGCGATATTACTGACTGTCCCCGGCGTCGCGCACCGGTGGTGGAACGGCTTGGAAACCGTCCGGCACCGACACGCCAGACCCGTGCCTGTCGAACCGCGTATGCCAGGGCCGCGCATGCCAGAGTCGCGTATGACCGAACCAGATTTCGACCCGGCAGACTCCGATCGGCCCGATTCCGATCCGCCGGTGACGGATGGCATGGCGCCGGACGAACTGTCGGACTTCCATGCCTGGCGGCAGCGCGTGGTCGGCACCAACATTTCCGACAAGACCCTGCTGGCGACCGATTATCTCAATCACTTCAACGAAATCGTGATGCTGATCGAGATGATTCCGGACATGCCGGACATGCTGGAGGAATGCCTGATCTGGCAGCCCAAGAGCTACCAGGAGCATTTCCGCGACAGCGGCTTCTCGGACAAGGAACTGGCCATTGAGGCGTACGGCCACGTCCCCGCCAAGTTCAAGCGACCGTTCGAGGACACCATCGCCCAGGCGCATCAGGTGGTCCGTCACACGCTTGAGCGCGTGTCCATCGACATCCAGGATGGGGCGACCGACAAGCTGCGGCTGGACTGCCAGACCTCCGTCGCGATGATCCACCGAATCATCCAGGTCGCCAACGGCATCATCCACGGCACCGCCCATGTCATGGAGCAGGGCGAAATCGACCTGTATCTGAGCGCCGACTGAGCGGTCGAACTCTTGGGGTGAAGGCGCCCGATCTCTGCGCAGATGATTATTGCTTGTGCACCAAGCATTCCTTCCTTGCATGGCTCAAAGGCCGAGCGTCCAACTACAGTAAGCCTTCGAACGAAGAAGAGGCGGCGCTGCGGCGGATGCCTCCCACCGGGAGTGGAGACAGACCGTGAAGGGACCCGCCATCGCAGCGGCCGAGGCATCGGCCGGGGCGCAGGGGGACGTGTCGGTCGATGTGGAGGCTGCGGCTGACCTTGCCGCCTCCCCGGAGATGCGCCTCTGGTTGCGTCTTTCGGCGTGCGCCGTTCTCATCGGCGCCCGGTTGCGCAGCCGTTTGCGTGATGAGTTCAGCACCACCCAGCCGCGTTTCGATCTGTTGTGCCTGCTCGACCGTCAGCCGGAAGGGCTGACCATGGGCGAGTTGTCGAAGCGCATGATGGTCACCAACGGCAACGTCACCGGCATTGTAGAACGGCTGTCCGCGGACGGGCTGGTCACGCGCGCCGCGGCGTCGAACGACCGGCGCATGCAGTTCGTCCGGATCACCCCCGAAGGCAGCGCCCTGGCGCAGGCCATTGCGGCGGCGCAACGTCGCTGGCTGGCCGAGCTGACGGCGGGAATGCCCCACGGCGACATGGTGCAGTTGATGGGATTGTTGGGAAAGCTCAAGAACACGGTGCGTGGCGGAGGCGTCAGGGGATGATTCGGTCCGGTCATATCGACAGTTTCACGCGTGACCGGCTGCCGCCGCCGGAGCAGATGCCTGACTTTTCCTACGACCGGCCCGAACTCACCTATCCCGAGCGTCTGAACGCCGCCGCGGCCCTGCTGGACGTTTGGCGGGAGCGCGGCTGGGACGAGCGTCCCTGCGTCATCGGAAACGACGACGTGTGGAGCTATGGCCGCTTCCGCGACACGGTGGACCGCATCGCGCGCCTGCTGACCGAGCGGTTCGGGATCGTTCCCGGCAACCGCGTTCTGGTGCGCGGGACCAACACGCCGATGCTGGCCGCCTGCTGGCTGGCGGTGCTGAAGGCCGGCGCGGTGGTGGTGCCGACCATGCCGCTGCTGCGCGCGACGGAACTGGAAAGCATCATCGAGCGCGCCGCCGTCTCGCTGGCGCTGTGCGACGCGCGCTTCGCCAAGGATCTCAACGGGGCGGCGGAATCGATGGGCGGGGGGATGCCTGTCGTGACCTTCAACGGCGGCGACCTGGAAGGATGGTTGGAAGAGACCGAAGCGGGCTTCGCCGTGGTGGACACCGCCGCCGACGATGTGGCGCTGATCGCCTTCACCTCCGGCACCACGGGCAAGCCCAAGGCGACCGCGCATTTCCACCGTGACCTTCTGGCGGTGGCCGACCTGTCGCCGCAATCGCTGCTGAGGACCGGCGGCGACGACGTGTTCTGCGGAACGCCGTCGCTCGCCTTCGCCTATGGGCAGGGGGGAATGCTGCTGTTCCCGCTGCGGGTGGGGGCGTCGGTCGTGCTGCTGGACCGGGCGACGCCGGAGCGGCTGTTGGAGGTGACCGCGAAGCACAAGGCGACGGTGATGTTCACCGTGCCGACCGTCTACCGCGCCATGACCGCACGGATCGAGGAGGACGCGTCCTTGGCCGAGGGGCTGCGCACGCTGCGCGCCTGCGTCTCGGCGGGGGAGCCGCTGCCCGCCACCACGCTGGAGGGCTGGCAGGCGGTGACGGGAATGGAGATCCTCGACAGCTTCGGCACCACGGAGATGCTGAACGCCGTCCTGCATTCGCCGCCCGGCGCCGTCCGGCCCGGCGCCACCGGGATGGTGGTTCCGGGATACGAGGCCCGCGTGGTCGATGACAGCCTGACCCCGCTGCCTCCCGGCCAGATCGGGCGGCTGGCCGTGCGCGGCCCGACCGGCTGCATCTATCTGGACGACCCGCGCCAGGAGAACTACGTGCAGGGCGGCTGGAACCTGACCGGCGACGCCTTCCGCATGGATGAGGACGGCTATTTCTGGTATCACGCGCGGACCGACGACTTGATCGTCTCCGCCGGCTACAAGATTTCCGGTCTGGAGGTGGAGGACGTCCTGCTCGGCCACGAGGCGGTGGAGGAGTGCGCGGTCATCGCGGCGCCCGATCCGCTGCGCGGCTCCATCCCCAAGGCCTTCATCGTCACCCGCGACGGCGTGCGGCCCAGCGACGATCTGGCGGAACGGCTGCAATGCTACGTCAAGGACCGGATCGCTCCCTACAAGTACCCCCGTGCGGTGGAGTTCCTGGAGCAGTTGCCGCGGACGGAGACGGGCAAGATCCAGCGCTACAAGCTGCGGCAGAGGGAATGGGTCGAGAACGAGGATTGACCGGGGACCGGGCGGCGCACGCACCGCTGGTGCAGTTCCTGCTCTTCGCGATCGTCGGCTGCGCCGCGGCGGTCGGCCATTACGGCGTTCTGATCATCCTGTCGGAGCTGGCGGCGGCCCCGCCGGTCCTGGCCTCGGCGGCGGGATTCCTCGTCGGCGGCGTCATCAGCTACCTGTTGAACTACGGCCATGTCTTCCGCAGCGAGCAGGATCATCTGCCCACCGCCACGAAGTTCGTGGCCGTCGCGGCGGTGGGGCTGTTCGTGAACAGCGCCATCATGTGGGTTTTGGCGCAGCGGCTGGGCCTGCATTACCTGCTGGCCCAGCTCACCGCCACGGCGCTGGTGATGCTGTGGAGCTTCGGGGCGAACCGCTACTGGACCTTCAAGGCCGGATCGCCCGCCGACTGAGTATGGAGCCGGGCGACGAAGGAATGGCGGTGCGGCGTCGGGCCGATGTTCTTCGCCAGACGATCGCCCCGAAGCCCGGCAGCGGACAGCCGGGCCTGCAACTCCGCCGGTGTGTAGGTTGAAAAGCCGGCCTCGCGCCGGATGCGGCGGTAGTCGGACAGGGCCATGCGCCCCAGCCCCATCAGCGCCGCCATCAGGAAGCCGTGCCGGCGCGCCATGCTGAGTTGGCTGGCGATGTCGCGCAGCATCGGCGTGTCGGGCTCCACCACATCGGCGATCAGGATGCGCCCCCGCGCGCCGATCAGGTGGCGCCAGCGGTGAAGGACGCACTCCAACTCCTCGCGCGGGATGTATTGCAGCACGGAGACGGCCAGCACCAGATCGACGCTGCCCGTCGGCAGGGTGGCGAGATCGTCGTCGTCGAGAACCCGGATACCCGGATGGCCGGACAGCCGCTCGCGCAGGCGTTGCCGCACCGCGGGGGCGGCGTCGTACAGCCAGACGTTCCGGCAGCGCTTGGCCATGGCCTCCGCCGCCAGCGCGTCGCCGCAGCCGAAATCCAGGACGGTCCCCCCCTCCGGAAGATGGGCGTCGAGGTCGTTCTGCAGGCAGGCGAAATGCGCCTCCAAATTGCGCTGGTTCGCGTAGATGGCGTTGGGGCGGTTCCAGAAATCGACCCAGCCGCTGGAGCCCTGGCCGCCCGGTGGCCCGGACGACGTCCCATTGTCGTGCATATCCCGCATCCCCTTTTGTGGGCCGCTTCTTACCGAGGGGATTTTGTTGTTCGTCTCTTCTCCCGGAAGAGCCCCCTCGATCCGGCCGTGTCGTAATGATGGTAGGGGCGAACAATCGCAACGGTCAAGAATGACCGGCGGAACTATGCCGCCGGGGGGCGGAGAAGCGGGAGGTTGTATCAGGGCGCCGGGAACTCGGCGAAGCGGGCGAGCCGGATGTTGCGCTCCCCAAGCAAGGCGGCGAAGGCCGGGCTTCTCAGATAGTCATGCTCCACCTTGCGCTGGTCCACCAGCGGGTCGGCGCGGCGCAGGGCTTCGTCCGGGGTGCCGGGATGGACCATAACCAGCAGCCGCCCGGCGGGACGGTCGAGAAAGCGCGCCATCAGCTCCGGGAAGGGCTGGCGTCCGGAGAAGTCGTAGACACCGGCGAAGCGGTCGTTTGCGGGAATGCCGCGCGCCCGCGCCAGCCGCGTCAGCCCGCCGCCCAGCCCGCCGATCAGCAGCGTCTTCGGCACCGCCACGCCGCGGCGCAGGACGGCCCCCACCGGTTCCGCGCACAGGCGGACATAGGCGCCGGGCAGAGTGGCCAGGGCGTCGGCGACAGCGTCGCGCACGGTGGGAAGCTGGTGGACGTGCTGGTGGCCATCAATGTAGGCGGGCGGGCCGCCCCAGGCCGAGGCGAAGGCGTCGAGCTGGCGGGCCAATTCCTCCCGGATTTCCTTGGGATCGAGGCCGCCGGTGTAGGCCAGTTTCATCAACCGCCCCAACGGCGGCAGCTTTCCGTCCGGCGCCAGCTTGGGCAGGGACCCCAGCGGCGGCTGGTCGGTCAGGGTGAAATGCAGCCCAACGTCCGCCTTGTCGGCCAGTTCCTTCAACGGCGCCGCTCCCCCCGCCCAATAGGGGCAGAGCGTCATGGCCGAGGTTGCCGTCAGCCGTCCGGCGGCGATGAGGTCGCGGATGGCCTCGTTGACGCCGGGCGCGAGGCCGTAGTCATCGGCGCAGAGCAGGACCGGATGCGCGGAACGCGGGGCTGGGGTGGTGTCGGTGTCGGGCATGGCGATGTAAGGTGGGACGGACAGCGGCGCAAAGCCGGGGAGGGGATGATGGAGTGGGATAGCCTGTGGTTCAACGGTCATGCGGCCACCATGGCTCCGGGAGGCGTCGTGCGGGACGCGGTGATCGCCGTGAAGGACGGGCGGATCGCCTGGATCGGCGCCGCCAAGGACCGCCCCGCCGGTCGCGCCGCCGAGGAGCATGACCTGGGTGGGCGCTGGGTCACGCCGGGACTGATCGACTGTCACACCCACCTCGTCTTCGGCGGCAACCGCGCCCGCGAGTTCGAGATGCGGCTGGAGGGCGCGACCTACGAGGAGATCGCGCGCGCCGGAGGCGGCATCGCCTCGACCGTCGCCGCGACCCGCGCCGCCGATGAGGACGGCCTGATCGCCAGCGCCGCCGTCCGCCTGCAACGGCTGCTGGCCGAGGGCGTGACGATGGTGGAGGTGAAGTCCGGCTACGGCCTCGACCTCGCCACGGAGCGGCGGATGCTGCGCGCGGCGCGGGCTCTGGGTGAGCGTTTCCCCGTCACGGTGCGGATGACTGGGCTGGCCGCCCACGCGCTGCCGCCGGAGTTCGCCGGGCGGGCGGATGACTACATCGCGCTGGTCTGCGAGGACATCCTGCCTGCCCTGGCTGCGGAGGGGCTGCTCGATGCGGTGGATGCCTTCTGCGAACGGATCGCCTTTTCGCCGGAGCAGACGGCCCGCGTGTTCGACACCGCGCAGCGGCTCGGCCTGCCGGTGAAGCTGCACGCCGACCAGCTGTCGGACGGCGGCGGGGCCGCGCTGGCCGCGCGTTACAAGGCGCTATCCGCCGACCATGTGGAGCACACCGGCGAGGAGGGCGCGCGGGCGATGGCCGACGCGGGGACGGTGGCGGTGCTGCTGCCCGGCGCCTTCTACACGCTGCGCGAGACCAAGCTGCCGCCCATCGAACTGTTCCGGCGCCATGGCGTGCCGATGGCGGTGTCCACCGACTGCAACCCCGGGACCTCGCCCGCCGTGTCGCTCCTGCTGATGCTGAACATGGCCTGCACCCTGTTCCGCCTGACCCCGCAGGAGGCGCTGGCCGGAGTCACCCGCAACGCCGCCCAGGCGCTGGGCATGGCGGCCACCCACGGCACGCTGGAGCCCGGCAAGGCCGCCGACTTGGCGGTGTGGAACGTCGGCGACCCGGCGGAGCTGTGCTATTGGCTGGGCGCCAACCCCTGCGCGGCGGTGGTGCGGGGCGGGCGGCTGGTGCGGGGCGGTGTGGAGTGACGTTGCCGGTACGATGGCGTATTCTGAACCCATCTGGAGGGCGCGATGGGCAAGATCGTTCTTGAGGATGTTGAGGAAGGCACGCTCGATCGTCTGAAGGCGCTTGCGAGCAGCACCGGACGAACGCCGGAGGAGGAAGCGAAGCTCCTGCTGGCGGGTGCTCTTGCGCGCGAAGCCGGTGAGCATGCACGCCGCCGCGACCTGCTGGAGCGCATGCGGCGGACAGCCGCCATGACGCGGCCGGATATGGATGCGGATATTACGGACCTCATCCGGGAGGACCGCGACCGGTGAACGTCGTCGATGCTAGTGTCGCGTTGCGATGGTCGATCCAGGACGGTTACACGCCGTTGGCCCAGGAGCTTGTCAGCGGCGACGGGATGCTCGTCGCCCCCGACCTGGTGGTGCCAGAGGTGACGAACGCCCTGTGGAAGATGCGGCGGTCCGGTCTCATCGGCGAAGAGCAGGCGAACCGGGCGTTGGCGGAAATTCCGCAAGCCTACACGATGCTCGTGCCGACGTCGGGGTTGATCCGGCGGGCCTTCTCCATTGCCGCGACCCTCGATCACCCGGCCTACGACTCTTTTTATCTGGCGCTGTCCGAGGAACTCGGCGCACCGCTCGTCACGCTGGACAAGCGCCTGCACGCCCGCACCCGCTCCACCCCTTGGGAGACGTTGACCGTCCTCCTGGGCGGCGGCACTGTTCCCGTCTGAAAACAACAAACGCATCAAGCAAAATTCGAGAGGGACGAGTCACATGTCCGACACCAAGCCGCCGGCCAACCGCCGCGTCATCCGGGCGCCGCACGGCACCGACCTGTCCGCCAAGTCCTGGCTGACCGAGGCGCCGCTGCGCATGCTGATGAACAACCTCGACCCCGACGTTGCGGAAAACCCGGACGAGCTGGTGGTCTATGGCGGCATCGGGCGGGCGGCGCGGAACTGGGACTGCTTCGACGCCATCGTCGCGTCGCTGAAGACCCTGAACGAGGACGAGACGCTGCTGGTCCAGTCGGGCAAGCCGGTCGGCGTCTTCCGCACCCACGCCGACGCGCCGCGCGTGCTGATCGCCAACTCCAACCTCGTGCCGCACTGGGCGACCTGGGACCATTTCCGGGAGCTGGATGCCAAGGGCCTGATGATGTACGGCCAGATGACCGCCGGGTCCTGGATCTACATCGGTAGCCAGGGCATCGTGCAGGGCACCTACGAGACCTTCGTCGAAGTCGGGCGGCGGCATTACGGCGGCGACCTGAAGGGCCGCTGGATCCTGACCGGCGGGCTGGGCGGCATGGGCGGCGCGCAGCCGCTGGCCGCGACCATGGCCGGGGCGTCCATGCTGGCCGTGGAATGCTCCGCCCGCAGCATCGAGCGGCGGCTGGAGACCAAGTATCTCGACCGCTCGGCGACCAGCCTCGACGAGGCGATGGCGATCCTGTGGGAGGCCCAGGCCGCCGGCACGGCGGTGTCGGTCGGTCTGCTCGGCAACGCCGCGGAGGTGTTCCCGGAGCTGGTGCGCCGCGCCAAGACCGACCCGCGCTTCCGCCCCGACGCGGTGACCGACCAGACCAGCGCCCACGACCCGCTGAACGGCTACCTGCCCGCCGGCTGGACGATGGAGGAGGCCGAGACGAAGCGCCGCAGTGATCCGGCGGCGGTGGTCGCCGCGGCCAAGGCGTCGATGGCGACCCATGTCCGCGCCATGCTGGATTTCCACGCCATGGGCGTGCCGACGCTGGACTACGGCAACAACATCCGGCAGGTCGCCAAGGACGAAGGTGTGGCCGACGCCTTCGCCTTCCCCGGCTTCGTGCCCGCCTACATCCGGCCGCTGTTCTGCCGCGGCATCGGCCCCTTCCGCTGGGCCGCCCTGTCCGGCGATCCGGAGGACATCTACCGCACCGATGCCAAAGTGAAGGAGCTGATCCCCGACAACCCGCACCTGCACAATTGGCTGGACATGGCGCGCGAGCGCATTCGCTTCCAGGGCCTGCCGGCGCGCATCTGCTGGGTGGGGCTGGGCGACCGGGCGCGGCTCGGCCTCGCCTTCAACGAGATGGTGGCGAAGGGCGAGCTGAAGGCCCCCATCGTCATCGGGCGCGACCATCTGGACAGCGGCTCCGTCGCCAGCCCGAACCGCGAGACGGAGGGGATGATCGACGGCTCGGACGCGGTGTCCGACTGGCCGCTGCTGAACGCGCTGCTGAACTGCGCCTCGGGGGCGACCTGGGTGTCGCTGCACCATGGCGGCGGCGTCGGCATGGGCTTCAGCCAGCATTCCGGCATGGTCATCGTCGCCGACGGGACGGACGCCGCGGCCAAGCGGCTGGAGCGGGTGCTGACCAACGATCCGGGCACCGGCGTGATGCGCCACGCCGACGCCGGCTATGACATCGCCAAGGACTGCGCCAAGGAGCAGGGGCTCACGCTTCCGATGATCGGCTGACCGGCTTGGCGGGGGTGGCGCGCGGCGGCAGGGTCGCCAGCGCCACCCCCGGCAGCACCAGCAGGACGCCGAGCAGGTGGAACATCTGGAACTGCTCCCCCAGCAGCGCCCAGGCCGCCACCGCCGCCCACAGCGGCATGACATAGAGCGAGGTGCCGGCCCGCGCCGGACCCATCAGGTTGATCGTCTTCTGGTAGGTCAGGAAGGCCAGGACGGAGGCGAACAGCGCCACCCCGGCGATGCGGACGGCGGCGTCCAGGCTCAGCGGGACGGGGCGCAGGGCCAGCGTCTCCCACGCGTAGAAGGGGGCGAGCACGACGACACCGGCCAGCGCGTTCGCCGCGAACACCGTCACCACCGGCAGCGAACTGCGGGTCTGACGCAGCAGCACCGTGTAGACCGCCCACGTCGCCGACCCCACCAGGATCAACAGGTCGCCGGCGTTGAAGGACAGATGCAGCAGCGCCTGCGCGTCGCCGCGGGTCAGGATCACCAGAACGCCGGCCATCGCGACGGCGATTCCCGCCGCCTGCCGCGGTGTCACCTTCTCGCGCAGCCACAGGGCGGCGATCATCAGGATGATGACCGGGCTGGTGGCGTAGATCAGGGCGGCGTTGGTCGCGCTTGTGCGCTCCAGCCCCATGTAGACGACGGCGCCGCACACGCCCTGGGCCAGCGCGCCCAGCAGAAGAAAGCGCTTCCACGAGGAGCGCAGGGCGTGGCGGTGCTGGATCAGGCCGGGCAGGGCCAGCGGCAGGATCATCAGAAAGGCCAGCACCCAGCGCCAGAAGGCCAGCCCGACCGGCGGCACGATGGCCGCCGCGGCCCGGCCGATCACCACGTTGGAGGCGAAGAAGGCCGAGGAGAGCAGATACAGGGCATAGGCTGTGAAGACGGCATTGCTTTGGGGGGCGTTGCGCGGCTGGCGGTCCATGGGGCGTCCGGGAAAGTCGGTGGGCGTCTTACGGAGCCTGCGGCCCCAGCAGCATCACCAGCTTGTAGTCGGATCGTCCGGCGGGGCACAACGTCACTTGTTCGTAGACCAGCGTCCCGTCCTGGGGATGGGTGAAGCCGCGGGTGCCGCCCTCCCGCTCCAGAACGCCCTGATCCTCCCACAGCCGGGCGAAGCGGGGCGAGGCCGCGCGCAGGCCGTCGACCAGAGCGGTCACCTCCGCATCCCCGGCGCGGCGGGCGGTGTCGGCGCGGAATTCGGCGAGCAGCCGGCGGGCGCGGTCCTCCCAGTCGGCGATGAAACCCCGCGCGGTGGGGTCGAGGAAGACGTAGCGCAGCAGGTTCCGCTCCGCCCCGCCCAGCCAGCCGGAGAAGAGATGCGCCGCGGGGGCGTTCCAGCCGACCGCCGTCCAGACGCGGTCGAGCAGGTAGGCCGGTGCCGCCACAACCTCCAGCGCGGCCAGCAGCGTGGCAGGGCGAGGGTCCGGTCCGTCTTTCGCGTCGGCGTCGGGATCGCGCTTGCGCGACAGCTCGAACAGATAGGCGCGTTCCGCCGCGGTCAGCCGCAGCGCCCCGGCGATGCGCGCCAGCGCCTGCGGCGAGACGGAGACCTCGCGCCCCTGTTCCAGCCAAGTGTACCAGGTCGGGCTGAGGCCGCAGAGCTGGGCGGCCTCCTCCCGCCGCAGGCCGGGCGTGCGGCGGCGGGCCGAGCCGGTCTGCGGGATGCCGGCCTCCGCCGGGGTCAGCCGCTCCCGGTGGGCGCGCAGGAAGGCGCCCAGCCGGTGCCGGGCATCGTCGTCCGAACTCATGGTGGCAGCGCTTATACCAGGATAAGCGCTTGCCTTGTACCAGTTTGCCGAACGGCCGATGCTTGGTCATCACAACGGACACGCCCCAACAAACACGAACGGAATCGCCACCATGACCAACAGCCACCACGGCGTCGTCGCCGCGCAGTACGGCCAGCGCGCCGACGCCTATGTGACCAGCGCCGTCCACGCCTCGGGCGCCGACCTGGACCAGATCGAGGACACGCTGCGCGGCCGGAACGCCGTCCGCGTGCTGGATCTCGGCTGCGGCGGCGGCCATGTCGCCTACCGCGCCGCACCCCACGCCGCCGAGGTGGTGGCGGTGGACGTCACCGCCCCGATGCTGGAGGCGGTGGCCCGCAACGCGGCGGAGCGCGGGCTGACCAACATCACCACCACCCAGGCCCCCGCCGAGCGTCTGCCCTTCGCGGACGGCCATTTCGACGTGGTGCTGAGCCGCTTCAGCGCCCATCACTGGCTGAACGCCGAGGCCGGCCTGCGCGAGGCGCGGCGGGTGCTGGCCCCCGGCGGGCGGGCGGTCTTCGTGGACATCGTGTCACCGGGGGACCCGCTGTTGGACACCCACCTCCAGGCCGTGGAACTGCTGCGCGACACCTCGCACGTCCGCAACTACAGCGCCGCGGAATGGATGGGCGCGCTGTCGCGCGCCGGCTTCGCGGTGACCGGCCTGACGCCGCGCCGCCTGCGCATGGAGTTCGCCGTCTGGACCGCCCGCACCTCCACCCCCGACCTGCGCGCCCAGGCCATCCGCGCTCTCCAGGACCTCGCCTCCGATGAGGTGCGCCGCCATTTCGACATCCTGGAGGACGGCAGCTTTCTCCTGGACAGCCTGACCATCGAAGCGGAGGCTTGCTGACCACAAGAAAAGATCGGGGGAGGGGCGGCAATGGGGGACGTTCATGTGCGAAAGGCCGGGCTCGCCGACGCGGGCACGGTCACCGGCCTCGTGGCAGCGCTGCTCTCCGAACTCTCCGCCGGGCAGAACGACACGCCGCGGGCCGTCATGCTGGCCGTCGCCGAATCCCTGCTGAGCGGCGACGGCCCGTCCTACACGGTTTTCCTGGCCGAGGATGCGGCGGGTCGCCCGCTCGGCGTCGCGACGCTGTCGGAGGGCGTCTGCATCTCCACGTTGGGCCGGTTCGGGACGATCCGTGAATTGTACGTGAAACCGGAGTCGCGCTCCGCCGGGGTGGGGCGGGTGCTGATCCGGGCCGTTCTCGACCATGGCCGCCGCCATCGCTGGTCGCGGGTCGAGGTGGGGGCGCCGTCCGCCGCGGATTGGCCGGATTCCCTGCGGTTCTACAAGCGCGAAGGCTTCACGGAGATCGGGCCGCGCCTGAAGTTCCGCTTGGCCTGACGCCTCCCGTGGAGCTTGCGTGATGCCGCTTGGTTGCGTGTTGACAGACGATTCGGCCACGCGCCAAATGAACCCGCATCACCGGCCGCCGAAAAGAACGGGCGGCCATTCGACCGAACACGGGAGGTTGTTAGGAATGAAGCGCATCCTGCTGGGTGCCGGGCTCGGCGTTGCCGCCACCTTGGCGCTTGCTGCGCCGGCCCAGGCCGCCAAGACCCTCGTCTATTGCTCCGAGGGCAGCCCTGAAAACTTCAACCCGATGGTCAACACGACCGGAACGAGCTTCGACGTCTCGCTGCCCGTGTACAACAACCTCGTGCAGTTCGAGTACGGCGGCACCAAGGTGGTCCCCGGCCTCGCCGAGAAGTGGGAGGTGTCGGAGGACGGGCTGACCTACACGTTCCACCTGCGCAAGGGTGTGAAGTGGCACAGCAACAACGACTTCAAGCCGACCCGCGACGCCAACGCGGACGACGTTCTGTGGTCGTTCAACCGCCAGTGGAAGAAGGACCATCCCTTCCACAAGGTATCCGGCGGCGCCTATGACTACTTCAACGACATGGCGATGCCGGACCTGCTGAAGTCGATCGAGAAGGTCGACGACTACACGGTCAAGTTCACGCTGAACAAGGTCGAGGCGCCCTTCATCGCCAATCTGGCGATGCCCTTCGCGCCCATCCAGTCCGCCGAATACGCCGAGGCTCTGCAGAAGAAGAACCAGATCGACAAGATCGATCAGGCGCCGATCGGCACCGGCCCGTTCCAGTTCGTCGCCTACCAGAAGGACGCGGTCATCCGCTACAAGGCGTTCGAGCCGTATTGGGGCGGCAAGGCGCAGCTCGACAACCTCGTCTTCGCCATCACGCCCGACGCCGCCGTCCGCTACGCCAAGCTCAAGGCCGGCGAGTGCCACATCGTGCCGTACCCGAACCCGGCCGATCTGGAGGCGATGAAGAAGGACAGCGCCATCACCCTGATGGAGCAGGAAGGCCTGAACGTCGGCTATCTCGCCTTCAACGTCACCAAGAAGCCCTTCGACGACGTGCGTGTCCGCCGCGCGCTGAACATGGCCATCGACAAGAAGGCCGTGGTCGACGCGGTGTACCAGGGCGCCGGCGTCCCGGCGAAGAACCCGATCCCGCCGACCATGTGGTCGTACAACAAGGAGATCGAGGACTATCCCTACGATCCGGAGCGCGCGAAGAAGCTGCTGGCCGAGGCCGGCTTCCCGGACGGCTTCGAGACCGACCTGTGGGCCATGCCGGTGCAGCGTCCCTACAACCCCAACGCCAAGCGCATGGCCGAGATGATGCAGGCTGACCTGGCCAAGGTCGGCATCAAGGCCAAGGTCGTGCAGTACGAGTGGGGTGAGTACCGCAAGCGCCTCCAGGCCGGCGAGCACCAGATGGGCATGCTGGGCTGGACCGGCGACAACGGCGACCCGGACAACTTCCTGCACGTCCTGCTCGGCTGCGAGGCCGCGCGTGCCGGCGGGTCGAACATCGCCAAGTGGTGCTACAAGGAGTTCGACGACCTCGTCGTCCAGGCCAAGCGCACCACCGACATCGCCGCCCGCACCAAGCTGTACGAGCAGGCGCAGGTCATCTTCAAGGAAGAGGCCCCGTGGCTGACCGTCGCGCACTCGGTCGTGCACATGGCGCTGAGCAAGAATGTGGTCGATTACAAGATGGACCCGTTCGGCATCCATCGCTTCTACGGCGTCGATTTGAAACAATAAACTCAGCGTAGCAAGCGGCTTTACAAAGCGGTCGCCGGGGCATTAAACCCCCGGCTTCCCTTTGCGGATGCAGAGGTAAAAAAGGGGGCCGCGGCCCCCTTGCTTTCGTTTCGAGCCCCCGGTGACGATCCGATGCTACGCTTCATCCTGACGCGGGTGAGCCTGGTGATTCCGACCTTTCTCGGCGTCACCTTCCTGACCTTCCTTCTGATCCGCCTTGTCCCCGGCGACCCCATCGAGGTGCGCGTCGGCGAGCGCGGGATCCCCCCCGAACGGCTTCTCGAACTGCGGCACGAACTGGGGCTGGACCGGCCCCTGTGGCACCAGTTCCTCGACTACATCGGCGGTGTCCTCCAGGGCGACCTCGGCGTGTCGCTGGTGACGCGCAATTCGGTGTTCAGCGAATTCGTGACGCTGTTCCCGGCGACGCTGGAACTGGCCGCGCTCGCCATGCTGTTCGCCACGGTGGTCGGCCTGCCCGCGGGAATCATCGCGGCGGTGCGGCGCGGCTCGATCTTTGACCATGGGGTGATGGGCATCAGCCTGACCGGCTATTCCATGCCGATTTTCTGGTGGGGCCTGCTGCTGATCCTGTTCTTCTCGGTGGGGCTGGGCTGGACGCCGGTGTCCGGGCGGCTCGACCTGCTCTATTACGTGGAGCCGGTGACCGGCTTCATGCTGATCGACACGCTGATGGCCGGCGAATACGGCGCCTTCTGGTCGGCGCTGCACCACCTCATCCTGCCGATGATCGTTCTCGGCACCGTTCCGCTGGCCGTCGTGGCGCGCATGACGCGCTCCGCCATGCTGGAGGTGCTGGGCGAGGACTACATCCGCACCGCGAAGGCCAAGGGGCTGGCGGGCAAGCGGGTGATCGGCTTGCACGCCCTGCGCAACGCGCTGATCCCCGTGGTCACCGTGATCGGTCTTCAGGTGGGCACGCTGCTGGGCGGCGCGATCCTGACCGAAACCATCTTCTCCTGGCCCGGCGTGGGCAAGTGGCTGATCGAGAGCATCAACCGCCGCGACTACCCGGCGCTCCAGGGCGGGGTGCTGCTGATCGCGACGACGGTGATGACCGTGAACCTGCTGGTGGACGTTCTCTACGGCGTCCTGAACCCCCGCATCCGCCATTCGCGGTGAGGTGAGCCATGACGACTCCTACGACGACGGGCGTTCCGGAGACTCTTCCGGCCGCTTCTCCGCCGGTTTCCCAGCCGCCGCACCCGCTGGTCGAGTTCTGGTACCATTTCCGGCAGAACAAGGGGGCCATGGCCGGCCTCGCCGTGATCCTGCTGATCGCCGTTGTGGCGCTGTTCGCCGAGCTGGTGGCGCCGCACGACCCCAACATCCAGTACCGCGACGCCATCCTGGTGCCGCCGGTCTGGCAGGAGGGCGGGCGCTGGGCCTTCCTCCTCGGCACCGACGACATCGGTCGCGACATGCTGTCCCGCCTGATCTTCGGCGCGCGGCTGTCGATGATGATCGGCCTGATCGTCGTCACGCTGTCGCTGGCGGTCGGGCTGGCGCTGGGCATGATCGCCGGATTCTTCGGCGGCGCCACCGACGCGCTGGTCATGCGCTTCATGGACATCCTGCTGTCGCTGCCCAGCCTGCTGCTGGCCGTGGTGGTGGCGGCGATCCTCGGGCCGGGGCTGGTCAATGCCATGCTGGCGGTGTCCATCGTGGTGATCCCGCACTACGCCCGCCTGACCCGCGCCGCGGTGATGGCGGAGACCAACAAGGACTACGTCGTCGCCTCCCGCGTGGCCGGGGCCGGGCCGCTGCGGCTGATGCTGGTGGTGATCCTGCCGAACTGCGTGGCGCCGCTGATCGTCCAGGCGACGCTCGGCTTCTCCACGGCGATCCTCGACGCTGCGGCGCTGGGCTTCCTCGGCCTCGGCGCGCAGCCGCCGACGCCGGAGTGGGGCACCATGCTGGCTTCCTCCCTCCAGTTCCTCCAGCGGGCCCCCTGGGTCGTCACCTGGCCCGGCGTGGCCATCCTGGTGACGGTGCTGGCCTTCAACCTGCTGGGCGACGGGCTGCGCGACGCGCTCGACCCCAAGCTGAAACGCTGATGCCTGTCATGCCTCTTCTCGACATCAAGAACCTGTCCGTCGAGTTCACCACGCGCGCTGGCACCTTCCGCGCCGTGGACGGGATCGACCTCACCGTGGACGAGGGCGAGGTGGTGGGCATCGTCGGCGAGTCCGGGTCCGGCAAGTCCGTGACCTCGCTCGCCGTGATGGGCCTGCTCGGCTCCAACGGCACGGTGGTCGCCGACCGCATGCGGTTCGGCGGCAAGGACCTGCTGGCGATGAGCCCGTCACAGCGCCGGAAGATCACCGGCAAGGACGTGGCCATGGTCTTCCAGGAGCCGATGACCAGCCTGAATCCCTGCTTCACCGTCGGTTTCCAGATCATGGAGACGCTGAAGGTGCATGAGGGGCTGTCCGGCAAGGCGCTGCGCAACCGCGCCATCGAACTGCTGGAGCAGGTCGGCATCCCGGCCCCGGAAAGCCGCCTGTCGGCCTTCCCGCACCAGCTTTCGGGCGGCATGAACCAGCGCGTGATGATCGCCATCGCCATCGCCTGCAACCCGCGCCTTCTGGTCGCGGACGAGCCGACGACGGCGCTCGACGTGACCATCCAGAAGCAGATTCTCGACCTGCTGGTCCGCCTCCAGAAGGAGCGGGGCATGGCGCTGATCCTCATCACCCACGACATGGGCGTGGTGGCGGAGACGGCGCAGCGGGTGGTCGTCATGTACGCCGGGCAGGTCGCCGAGACGCGCCCGGTGGACGCCCTGTTCAAGGCGCCGCGCCACCCCTACACCGGCGCGCTGCTCGATGCGCTGCCGGAGCGGGCGCTGGGCAAGCGCCGGCTGCCGACCATCCCCGGCGTGGTGCCGGGCATCGGCGACCGGCCGCAGGGCTGCCTGTTCAACCCGCGCTGCCGCTTCGCCACCGACCGCTGCCGCATCGAGCGGCCGGCCCTGTTCGACGTGGATGCCGGCAAGGCGCGCTGCTTCTATCCGCTGGCCGACGCTCCGGTCGGCGCCGGGGAGGTTCTGTGATGACCGACATCCTCGCCGACGTCATGCCGGCCACCGGTCCGGTGGTTCTGGAAGCCATCCACCTGCGCAAGCACTACGCGGTCAAGCGCGGCGCCTTCAAGCCGGCGGCCACCGTCAAGGCGCTGGACGGCGTGTCCTTCCAGCTCGAAGCCGGGAAGACGCTGGCTGTGGTCGGCGAATCCGGCTGCGGCAAGTCGACGCTGGCGCGCTCCGTCACGATGATTGAGCCGCCGTCGTCGGGCCAGCTTCTCTACGACGGTCGCGACGTGGTCGGGCGCACCGCGTCGGAGATGAAGGAACTCCGGCGCACCGTGCAGATGGTGTTCCAGAACCCCTATGGATCGCTGAACCCGCGCAAGACCGTGGGCTCGATCCTGTCGGAGCCGCTGGTCATCAACACCCCGATGGGCAAGCAGGAGCGGCGGGAGCGGGCCGTCGCCATGATGGCGAAGGTCGGGCTGCGCCCCGATCAGGTGGACCGCTACCCGCACATGTTCTCCGGCGGTCAGCGCCAGCGCATCGCCATCGCGCGCGCGCTGATGCTGAACCCGCGGGTGGTGGTGGCCGACGAGCCGGTGTCGGCGCTCGACGTGTCGATCCAAGCGCAGGTGCTGAACCTGATGATGGATCTTCAGGAGGAGTTGAACCTCGCCTACCTGTTCATCTCCCACGACCTCAGCGTGGTCCGGCACATCGCCGACGCGGTCATGGTGATGTATCTGGGCCGGCCGGTGGAGCACGGGCCAAAGGACGTGGTCTACTCCCGCCCGCGCCACCCCTACACCCGCATCCTGATGGCCGCCACGCCGCGGGTGAACCCGGCTCTGCGGGCGGAGCGGGTGATCCCGAAGGGCGAACTGCCCTCACCGCTGAACCCGCCGCCGGGTTGCCCCTTCCACAAGCGCTGCCCCTACGCCACGGAGCGTTGCGCGACCGAGGTGCCGGCGCTGCGCCCCGTGGACGAGCGGCTGGTCGCCTGCCACTTCGCGGAAGAGATGGCCTGAGGTCCGGGTGCCGCGGCGTCTCCCGTCAGGCGCCGCGGCCTGTCTTCTCCTGGAGGGCGTCGATGCGTTTGGAGGCTTCGGCCTTCGTCAACTCCCCATCGAAGCCTTCGCCGGCCTCCTCGCTGAGCGTCTTCAGGTAGGAGGCCTGCGCGCCGGTCATCGGCTCGTCCCCCGTCGTCCAGTCGTCCGGGTCCTTCTCGCGGTTCGAGTGTTCGGCACCCCCGGCGTCCGCGGTTTTCGGGTTGCTACCTGAATTCGGTGCGTCTCCGCGATGGTTCTGTGGGTGCTTCTCACGCTCGTCGCTGCGTTTGACGTTCATGAAATGTTCCTTTCTGCTGGAAACGTCTGTCGAACAGCCGCCGATGGGATTGGTTCCCAACCTTGGCTTCCGGGGACTCGCCGACCGTTGAAGCGCCATGCGGAAGGCGTTACCCTTTCGCGCGCTGGGGTTATCCCCGGCCGGTGAGGTGTGGTCCAGCGCGAAGGGACGGAACGAAATGCCGCTGATGGTGTGGAACGACAAGCTGAGCGTCGGGATCGCGCAGTTCGACGAGGAGCACAAGCAACTGGTCGCCCTGGTCAACGAACTGTTCGACGCCGTCCAGGCGGGGCGCAGCAAGGAGGCGCTGGGCGGCATCCTCGACAGCCTCGTCGCCTACACCAAGTCCCACTTCACCCATGAGGAGGAGCATTTCGCCCGCCTCGGCTATCCGGACCGCGACGCCCACAAGGCGGAACACGACGCGCTGGCCAGTCAGGTGCTGGAGGTGCAGCGCAAGTACCACGCCGGCGTCACCGCCACGCTGAGCATGGAGGTGATGAACTTCCTGAAGAACTGGCTCATCAAGCACATCCAGGGTACCGACAAGAAGTACGGCCCCTTCCTGAAGGAAAAGGGCGTGGCGTAAAGGGCCATTTCCCTAAGGACGATTGCCGGGACGGAACGCCCCGGGTCGCTCCCTTCCTCTCTCCCGCCACGGGGCTTTCCCCGTCCGTGTCGCGCGTCAACCCGGCAGGTCCGTCGCCGGGTGTCGGGAACTCTTGGCCGGGGCCGGGGTTCATGAGGTGACGGATGACTCCTGAATGGCTCCGTCGTCGCGCAATTCCGGCGAAGGTGCGCCGATGAACCGATGGCCGACACGGAGCCGTCCCGCCACCAGCGCCCAGGCCAACGGCGCCGGCGCCCCTAGCGCGTGCCGCCGCACATTCGTCTTCCGCTCTCCCGATCCCGCCATCACCGCCCGGCTTTCCGCGGCGCCGCCGTTACGCGCCATCGCCGTCTGAACATGACGATCCGGAGACACACGCAACCGTCACAGGGTCAAAACCATGGAAGAACAGTGGCTCCTCAAGGCGAAATTCGTCGCTTTCAATCTGACGATTTCGGCGTTCGTTTTCGTCCTGTACGCGCAGGGGTGGCTGGATCGGGTCCTGACCGGGCACATCGCCGTGGCGACCGCGATCATCGGAATCGTGTTCGTGGTCGGCTTGGTGATGTCGGCCTACCGGGTGTGGAAGATCGGCGGTGAGCTGGACCGGGCCAAGCTCGGCGGCGGACGGCTGATGAAGGTCGAGAGCGAACGCGCCCTGGAAATCCGCCTGTTCTCCCGGATTTCGCATCTTCAGCACATCGCCAACGCGCTGGGCATGCTCGGCCTGATCGGCACGGCCTGGGGCTTCAGCCTGTTCGCCGCGAACATCACGCCGGACATGGTGGGCAACGCCGCGTCGGCCGGCGCCATGGTGACCACGCTGGCGAGCGGTCTGGGCGTGGCGATCTACGCGACGATGCTCGGCGGCGCCCTGTGTCTGTGGACCACCTGCAACCTCCAGCTCCTGCGCGGGGCGACGGCCTCGCTGTGCGCGCTGATCATGGACGAGGCCCACGCCCGCTCGCGGCTTGCTCCGCGGACAGGAACGCCGGACTTCGCCGCGCCGCAAGCGGCCCCCTACGGCGCCCTGCGCGGCGAGGCCACACCATGAACGATTTTCTGGGCGAGGACCAAACCGGTGTGCTCGTCGCGCGCGACCTGCTGACGCTGCTGCTGTGCGGCTTTGTGGCCTGCGCGGTCCTGGCGGTTCCCTTCATCAACGAGGCCAAGAAGACCGAGGCCAACCAGCAGAACGAGTCCTCCTCGTCCGCCGCGGCGGGCATGGAGCCGCCGGGAAACGTCATCATCGAGGCGCGCTGGGACGACAAGCTGCGCAGCGACGTCGATCTGTGGGTGCAGGCGCCGGGCGACGTGCCGGTCGGCTACTCGAACAAGTCGGGGCTGATCTTCAACCTGCTGCGCGACGATCTGGGCGCCTACGCCGATCCCACGGAGATCAATTTCGAAACCTCCTATTCGCGCGGTATTCCTCCGGGGGAATACACCGTCAACGTGCATATGTTCCGCAACCTGGAGAATGTGTTTCCCATCTGGGTCCGGGTGGTCGCCCGCGTCAAGGCGGAGCATGAGTCGGGGGCCGCCACCATCGCCGCCACGCGCGTCCGGCTGGACCACGAAGGGCAGGAGATCACCGCCTTCCGCTTCACCCTGACGGAGCGGGGCGAACTGGTGCCGGGGTCCCTGAACGCCGTGTTCAAGCCGCTGCGCTCGGCCAAGAATTGACCCGTCGGATCGAGAGTGCGCCATGGAAAGCCTGACCGTCATCTTCGGCTTCGTTGCCGTCGTCACCCTGCTGCTGGTCCTGTCGGCCCTGCGCTGGACGCGCAGCCGGATGGCGCGCGTAGTGATCCTGCTGCTGTTCGCCCTGCTGCTGCCGGCGGCCTACGCGGCGCCGGCGGCGCTGCTGGGCCGGGCGAAGCCGGTCACGCTGGAATGGATGGGGGCCAACGTGCGCGAGGCCAAGGTGCTGAGCGCCACGCTGGTGGAGAACGAAGCGATCTACCTCACCCTCCTCTGGGAGCAGGCGCCCAACCTCTACCGCCTGCCCTGGGACCGCCGCATGGCGGAGCAGTTGCAGGAAGCGCAGCGCGAGGCCCAGCGCAACGGCACCAACCCGATGATGCGGTTGCCCTTCGAACGGTCCTGGGATGACCGGGAACCGCGTTTCTACGCGCAGCCGCAGCCGAAGATGCCGGACAAGCCCTATGAGAACGCGCCCGGCAACGGCGGGCCGGGCGGCAATCCGGGAATCGAGTTCCAACATCCCGGCCAGCCGACCTGAGACGTTCGGCAGGCTGGTGGCGCCTGCGGACCGCTTTCCGTCACAGCGTCCATGAAGGCCTCTTGAAGGCGGGGTGCGGCCTCGTCTACGGTTCCGCGATTCCGTCCGTTCGAGCAAAGAGAGTCCCATGCCGTCCTTCGACATCGTGTCCAAGACCGACATCCACGAAATCGACAACGCGCTGAACGGCATGCGCCGCGAGATCGAGACCCGCTTCGACTTCAAGGGCTCGCGCTGCACCGTGGAGCGCACCGAGAACGACATCACCCTGCTGGCCGACGACGCCCCCAAGCTCGACCAGATGCAGGAACTGCTGCGGGTCTACGTGACCCGGCGGAAGCTGGACGCCGGAGCGCTGGACTACTCCAAGCCGCCGGAGCGGGCGGCGGGCGACGCGCTGCGCCAGGTCGTCACCGTCAAGCAGGGCATCGCCCAGGACCTCGGCAAGACCATCGTCAAGGCGATCAAGGACGCCAAGATGAAGGTCCAGGTCTCCATCCAGGGCGACGAACTGCGCGTTACCGGCAAGAAGCGCGACGACCTCCAGGACGCCATCGCCCTGGTGCGCGGGCTGAAGATCGAGCAGCCCCTGCAGTATGTGAACTTCCGGGACTGACGGCCGGCCCAGGCCCCGCTGGGGCGAATTTTGCCGGCTGGCCGGTCATTCTTGCCGGGTGGGGCGGAAATTTTTGCCGGGTGCGCGGGCGGCGAGAGGGCCTCGCCACCCGGCCTTCCGCCTCTTCCGATGATGGCCCGTCCCTTGCTTGCCCTGCTTCGGTAGCCGAACGCCGCAGGGTCCACGCGCCATGTCGATACCGGCCAACGCCGACGCTTCCCAGTTGATGCGCATCCGGGCTGAAGAGCTTCTGGAGCGCAAAGGCACGGGTGCGCCCCGGCAGGCGGGGGAGCTCGCCGGCCAGTTCGCCGCGATGCTGGAGCAGCTGAACGGCGTCGGCGGCGAGGATGGTGCGTCGGGCCTGATGGCGTCCTCCGCGGCGGGGCCGGTGACGGGGAGTTCCTCGATTGCCCACCGGCTGGGTGTCGGCGCCGTCAGCGTCTTCGCACAGAGCGGAGCGGACGAGGCAACGGGCGGCCAGACCGCCGACGGCCACACGCCCGACATGCGGGCGCCCAACGCCGAGGAGGCCATGCAGGTGGTGCAGAGCGCGCTCCAGGCCGACAGCGCGCCGAACTTCCGCTGGCTGACCACGCTGCTGACGCAGAGCGCTCCCGACAATATGAAGGCGGGGTCGGCCCAGTAACGGAAGGGTGCCGGCTCAGCGAACCTCCAGCCGGCGCTCCAGCGTGACCACCGTCTTGCCGTCGCGGGCCAGCGTCACGATGCCCTTGTAGGGTCCCTTGGGCCATCCAGCCGCCGGGCGTTTCAGCCCCTGATAGGCGAACCAGACGGCCTTGTCCCCGGTGATGCCCTTGCTGTTGTCGAAGAGGGTGCGGCCATCGCCGTCGAGGATGCGGATCCGCTGGGTGTCGCCGTCGCGGACGCCCATGATGTCCGACCACAGCACCAGCAGGGGCGCGTCCGGTGTCAGCACCTCCCCGGCGAATTCGCCATGGCGGGCCGGCTCGGCCTCCGGAACGCGGCGGGTGGCGAAGCCGGCGCTGAGCCCGGCGGTCGGGCGGTAGGCCAGCGTCTTGGCCGTGGCGGCGTTCCACAGCGGCGTCATGGGCTGGCCGCAGGCGGTGAAGGGCTGCTGGCCCACAAAGGGATCGACGACGGCGCCGTTGTGGCGCACGCCGAAATGCAGATGGGGGAACTCGGTCAGTCCCGACAGACCGACGTCGCCGAGCCGTTGCCCGGCCTCCACCCGCTGGCCGGGAGTGACCGCGACGCTGCCGCGCTTCATGTGCAGGTAGGCGGTCTGCCAGCCGTCGCCATGGTCGATGATGACGGCGTTGCCGCCCCCGACCTTCATCACCGTGTCACGCCCGATGACGTTCACATTCACGTCTTCCATGCCGTCGCGCACCCGCAGGACGGTGCCCGCGGCGGCGGCCAGCACGGCGACGCCCTTGTCCATCGCGGTGTAGTCGGGAAGGCGGAAATCCGTGCCGTCATGGCCGTCGTAGCTCAGCCGGCCGCAGGCATGGTCGCGCCAGCCGGGACCGGCGTCCTCGTCGACGTAGTTCTGGATGAAGCAGGTTTCCCCGATCCGGCACGCGAGCGGTAACCCGAAGGCCGGCGCTTCCGCCGCCGCAGGGCCGGCGAAACCCAGCGCGACCGCGACGAGGCTTGCGGACAGGAGGGTGGCGAGCGCGGCGCGGATCATGTGGGCTTCCCATGGAGGAGAGGCGGGTCTGCCGGGGCAGGGTGAGGCATGCTCCGCCCCGATGCAACCGCAAGGAAGCCATACGCCGGCCGGCCGGGGTGTCCGGCCAGACTCCTTCGTCAGGCTTCCTCAGCCGCCGATCAGCACCGCCAGCACTTCGGAGGCCAGGACCGCGGGCTTGATCGGCTTGCGGACCATCCGGGCGACGCCCAGCTTGGTCAGGGCCTGCATGGTCAGCTCCGGCGGCACCCGCTCGTCGATGCCGGACAGGACGATGATCCGCAGGTTCGGACGAAGGCTCTTGGCTGCCTGGATGACCTCGAATCCGTCATGCTCCGGCATGATGAGATCGGTGACCAGCAGGTCGAACTCATGGAAGGTCAATGACTCGATGGCCGCCCGCGCGTCGGTGCAGCCGGTCACGCTGTTGCCTTCCTTCTCCAGAATCTTGCTGACGATGCTGAGGGATACCGGATCGTCATCGACGACGAGGATGTCGGCCATCGAAGTCTGCCCTCTCATGCTTCGGTGTTTGGGGTTTTGCCAACCTGAATAAGGCCCGGCTGGTTTACGCCCCGTTTATGAGCGGGGACGGCCATGCATCCAGGTCAAGGCACCCGGCACGCGCGCCCGTGCGGCGTTGACTTGGCGTTCCGTCCGCGTAAACTGTGGATGCCTTTGCACAGAGGGCGCCGGTCGCCCATCACGGGGACCGGCGGATTGGGTCATATCGCTTTCAAGAGGATGTGACATGAGCACCGCATTGACGCTGACCACGCCTTTTCCCGGCGAGTCGCTGTCCCGTTACATCGAGCAGGTCCACCGCTTCCCCGTTCTGGGCGCGGAGGAGGAGTATGTGTTGGCCACCGCGTGGCGCCAGCACGGCGACATGGAGGCGGCCCGCAAGCTGGTGACCAGCCATCTGCGTCTGGTCGTCAAGATCGCCACCGGCTTCCGCGGCTACGGCCTGCCGATGACCGATCTGGTCGGCGAGGGCAACATCGGCCTGATGACCGCCGTCCGCAAATTCGAGCCGGACCGCGGCTTCCGTCTGTCCACCTACGCGATGTGGTGGATCAAGGCGTCCATCCAGGAATACATCCTGCGCTCCTGGAGCCTCGTGAAACTGGGCACCACCGGCGCGCAGAAGAAGCTTTTCTTCGGCCTGTCCCGCCTGAAGCGCAAGCTGGGCGAGTTCGGCAACGGCGACCTGAAGCCGGAAAGCGTGTCCCGGATCGCCCGGGAACTCGACGTGCCGGAAAGCGATGTGGTGGCGGTGAACCGCCGCTTCGTCCAGCCGGTCGCCTCGCTCAACGCGCCGCTCTCCGCCGGGGAGGGGACTGCGGAGATGCAGGACTTCCTGCCCGACGAGCGCCCGAACGCCGAGGACAGCCTGCTCGAGCGCGACGAGGCGATGCACCGCAGCGCCATGCTCCACGAGGCGATGACGGTGCTGAAGGACCGCGAGCGCGACATCCTGACCGCCCGCCGCCTCAGCCCGTCGCCGAAGACGCTGGAGGATCTGGCCGCCGTTTACGGCGTCAGCCGCGAGCGCATCCGCCAGATCGAGGAGCGCGCTTTCCAGAAACTGTCCCAGAGGGTACGGGAACTCGCCGCAGCGGCATAAGAGGGAGGCTGTTGCCTCCCTCTCCTCTGTAGTGTATGTCGAAAGGCGTATATCCCGGAGGGTTGGCTTTGGTTGCCAACGCCGTTTCTCCGGGTGAGACAGGGCGGTGTTCTCCTGCCCAGGGTTGTGGTAGGGGGAGCGGTGGATGCAACAGATGTTGTGATTTCGCCGCAATTTGTTGGAAAATGCTCCGCAAGCCGTCATAATGACAACTCGGTTTCTGTGCACCCCTGGGTATCGGGCCTCGTGTCGAGCCTCCGGGGCGCTTTGGTGAGCGGGTACGGTTTTGTCCAACGTGTCTCCGGCAGAGCATCAGGGGCCTGACAGCCCGTCCGCACCGGCAATGCCGACGACATCGGCGTTCCTGGCGTCGCTGGCCGAAAGCCTCATGCACCAAGCGTCCTTCGCGCTGGTCTACGCCGACGCCGGGCATCGCTGCCTGTTAGCGAACCCGGTCTTCGCCGCCGTCTTGCGGATGTCGCCCGAAGCCCTGGTGGGGCGGCCCCTGGCCGAACTCGACCATCCGCTGGCGCGCGCCGTGGTGCAGGCGCTGAACCGCTCCGGCCAAACCGGGGAGGCCGCTCCGGTGGATTGCGAGGTCGAGCGCGCGGACGGCGGGCGCGGCGTGCTGACCGGTTGCGTCCTGCCGCACCGCACCGGCGATGGGGGGCAAGGCTTCCTCGGGCTGTTCCAGGACGTGACCGATCCGGCCCGCATCGCCGATTTCGTCCTGCGCCGCGACCCCTTCGTAACCACGCTGCTCGACGCGGCGGTGGACGGGGTGGTGGTGGCGGACCGCAACGGCATCATCCGCACGGTCAACCGGTCCTGCCGCGACCTGTTCGGCTACGACGAGGAGGAACTGATCGGGCGGAACGTCTCCGTCCTGATGCCGCCGCCCTTCTCCCGCGATCACGACAAGTACATCGGCAGCTATCTGGAGACGGAACGCGCCAAGATCATCGGCATCGGGCGCGACGCGCTCGGGCGCCGCAAGGACGGCGCGGTGTTCCCGATCCATCTCAGCGTCGGGCAGGCCCGGCTGGCACGCGAGGTCGTGTTCGTCGGCATCATCCGCGACATCTCCGAACGGCTGGCGGCGGAGCAGCGGGCGACCTATCTGGCCCGGCACGATCCGCTGACCGGCGTTCTGACCCGCACCGCCTTTCTGGAGGAGTGCGAGGCCGTGCTGGCGACGCCCTTTCCCGGTCAGGAAGGGGGCCTGTTCGCGCTCTACGCGCTCGACGTCGATCAGTTCAGCGACATCAACGAGGCGTTCGGCTTTCATGTCGGCGACGCCGCCCTGAAGGCGATGGTCAGCCGCGTGACCGAGGTGCTGCCGCAGCAGACCTACGTCTGCCGCATCGCCGCCGACGAATTCGCCGCCTTGTCCCGCGTGGAGAGCGCGGAACAGGCGGAGACCCTGGCAGATCTGCTGCACGACCGGCTGACCGCCTCCATCTACGCCGACCGCCATTGGGTGCGGCTGCGCCTGTCGATCGGCGCCGCGGTGCAGGACGCCGACATCCGCACGCTGGAGGAGCTGAACGCCAAGGCCAAGCTGGCGCTCCAGGCGGCGCAGCACAACGGCGGCAACACCGTCTGCTTCTACACGCCGGAGATGGCCGCAGCGGCGACCCGGCGCATGTTCCTGACCATGCATCTCGCCCACGCCATCGAGCGGAACGAGCTGCACATGGCCTACCAGCCCATCGTCGAGGCCCGCTCCGGCCGGATCGTAGGGGCGGAAGCGCTGCTGCGCTGGAACCAGCACACGCTGGGGCCGGTCTCTCCCGGCGAGTTCATTCCGGTCGCCGAGGAAAGCGGCCTGATCGTTCCCATCACCGACTGGGTGCTGAACGCCGTCGTCGAGCAGATGGCGGTGTGGGAACCGGCGGGCACCCTGCCCAACCAGATCTTCATCAACATCTCCGGCCCGCAATTCCTGCGCGGCAACCTCAGCGCCCGTCTCGAGGATCTGCTGGGCTGCCATCCGGAGTTGCGCGGACGGCTGGGGCTGGAGATCACCGAGCAGGCGGCGGTGCGCGATCTGAAGGCCGCCGTGCAGACCCTGACGGAGTTGGAGGCCATCGACGTCCAGGTGGCCATCGACGATTTCGGGTCGGGCTATTCGTCGCTCAGTTATGTGCAGCAGCTTCCGGTGTCGAAGCTGAAAATCGACCGCGCCTTCATGGAAGACATCCCGGACAACCTGAAGAACGGGGCGCTGGTCCGCGCCGCGGTCGGCATGGCGCACGGCCTCGGCCTCGTCACGGTGGCCGAAGGGGTCGAGACGGAGGAGCAGCGGGACTTCCTGGTGTCGGTGGGCTGCGACCTGCTCCAGGGCTACCTGTTCGGCCGCCCCGTTGCCCCCGACGCCTTCGCGGCAATGATCCGCGCCCAGCAGCCCGCGATGGCCTGAGCGTCCGGGGGGAATGCCCGGAGGAGAGTCACCCCTCCAGCCGTTCCGGTTCCTTCCCCGCCAGGGTGGGCGCTTCCAGAGCGCGGGCGGGCAGGCGCTCGCGGCGGGTTTCCCGGCGCTGCCAGCGGCGGAAGGAGCGTTTCGACCACCAGGACAGGATCGTCTGCCAAAGCCGTTCCGGTCCCTGGAACAGCGGCACGCGGGCCTTGTCCATCGCCGACGGCTCCAGCGCGAGCCCGACTGAGGTGATCTGCCCGTCCTGCATGTCGCGGACGATCAGCTCCACGCCACCCATCCGCATCCGGTCGCCCAGCTCGCAGGCGCCGCCGAACTCGTTGCGCAGCAGGTCGCGCAGCGACCGCTGGGCGTTGGCCAGCGACAGGGGCAGGCCGTACATCTCGGCGATCTGCTCCACGGTTGCGTCGGGGTTCAGCGCCAGATCGCCGTAGAAGGCACGGTCGTCCTGATCCAGCGGCCGGCTCTCGGCGAACAGCTTGTCGATCAGCGGCAGTTGGCTGGGCGGGGTGAACAGGTAGACCATGTCCCCGGCCTGGAGCGTCCGCGCCTTGTGCAGCGGCACCACGCGCCCGTCGCGGATGACCAGGGAGGGGCGGGCGAAGCGCGGCGTGCGCTGGCCGCGGGCGGCGGGGCTCTTGGGGTGGACGGTGTAGGCGACCATCTCCTGGTCGGCCCCGCCGGGCAGTTCCAGCTCGAACCGTTCGACCGGGCCGCGCCGCGGCGGGACGATCAGCTTCAACCAGCGCGCCATCGGGCCGATCGTCCAGCCCTGCACCGCCAGCGACACGATCACCACCAGGAAGGCCGTGTTGAAGATCACCTGACCGCCCGGCAATCCGCCCAGGATCGGCACCAGCGCCAGCAGCATCGACACCGCGCCGCGCAGCCCGACCCAGGCCATGAAGGTCTTCTCGTTGGCCGAGAAGCGGAAGGGCAGCAGGCACAACCACACCGCCAGTGGCCGCGCCAGCAGGATCAGCAGGACGGCCAGGGCCAGGGCGGGCAGGGCGATCGCCCCGAAGTCGTGCGGCGTGGCGAACAGGCCCAGCATGACGAACATGACGATCTGGCTGAGCCAGGTCAGGCCCGAATGGAACTGGCGCAGGCCCAGCGCCCCGCGCAGCTTCACGTTGCCGGCGACCAGACCCGCGGCATAGACGGCGAGGAAGCCGCTGCCGCCCAGCTCGTTCGTGCCGGCGAACAGGAACAGGGCGAAAGCCAGGGTGACCACCGGGTTCAGGCCGGGGTCGAGGCGGGCCTTGTTGATGAAGGCGGCCAGCACGGCCCCGCCCAGCACGCCGAGGACCGCCCCGCCGGCGATCTGCTTGACCAGGAAGCCGGCCAGTTCCAGCGGCGTTCCCCAGCCGTGCAGCGCCGCCTCCACCAGCATGGCGGTCAGCAGGATGGCGGTCGGGTCGTTGCTGCCGGACTCGATCTCCAGCGTCGAGCGCACGCGGTCGCGGATGGTGATGCCGCCGACCCGCAGCAGGAAGAACACCGCCGCCGCGTCGGTGGAACTGACCGCCGCGCCGACCAGGAAGGATTCGATCCAGGGCAGGCCCAGCAGAAAATGCGCGGCGACGCCGATGACCCCGGAGGTGATGGCGACCCCGAAGGTGGCGAGGCTGAGCGCCGGCCACGCGGCGGCGCGGTAGCTCGACAGCTTGGTGTCCAGGCCGCTTTCGAAGAGGATCACGGCGAGCGCGATGGAGCCGATCAGAAAGGCGCTGTCCGCGTCGTTGAAGCTGATGCCCCCGACGCCGTCGATCCCGGCGAACAGCCCGACGCCCAGGAAGATCAGCAGCAGCGGTGTGCCGATCCGCAGCGCCAGATAGCTGGTCAGGATGCTGACGATCAGCAGCGACGACCCGATCAGGATGATGGTGCTCGCTGTCTCCATAGTCCTCGCGCCGGGAAGGGAGTGATGCCGCCTTTGCGGTCATCCGATTTTGGCAATTCTTGGGCGCGAGTGCAACGCAGCGGCCAAAATTTCCCAATGTTCCTAAAATAATACAGAAATGTCTCCCGCAATGCAGCATTGCGGCGAGCTACAATCCTTCCGGGTTAATGCAACGGGCGAGGGGCATTTCATGTTTCGTACACGGCGTATTCCGACACCACCCCTCGCAGCCCTGATCCTTGTCCTGTCCTCCGCCGCGGCGACGGCGGGAGCCTTGCCCGACCTGGACCGCACGGCGGCGGGCGGCGGTGCCACGCCGATCCGGTTCGACAAGAAGGCGATCGATCTCGGCGGTTGGGGCGCCCTGGAGGTCGGCCAGACGGAAAGCGCGTCGCGCCGGATGGTGGTGACCACGCCGGTGCGCGACCAATGGTTCTCCGACCCGGTTTTCATGAACGACGGCGCGTTCGGCGGGCCGGACGCCCGGGCGACCTATTATTCGCCGCGCCTGCACGGCTTCAACATCGGCCTCGGCTACACCCCTGTCCGCACGGAGCTGGGGGCGGCCGATCCGCTCGCCCGCCATGTGGTGGAAGGCGTGGTGCGGCACGACGGCCGGCTGGGCAAGGCCCGGCTGCGCATCACCGCGGGGGCGGGCAAGGCCGCCGTCGCCAAGGACCGCGGCACGCCCCGCCGGTCCTGGGTGGTCGGCGGGCAGGTGACGCTGCCCGGCGTGACGGTCGGCGCCGGCTATCGCGAGCAGTTGCCGGATGACGGCGCGGCGCGGCGGACGCTCAACGCCGGCCTCTATCTGGAGCAGGGCACGCCGTTGCGGGGCTGGACGGTCATGGGGCGGCTGGCCCACAGCCAGGTCGGCGCCGAGGCCCCGCAGGAGGCTTGGTCCACGGGCCTGCGGTTCCGCATGTCGCCGAAGGTCAGCGTCACCGCCGACCTGGGCACCATGACCTACAGCGGAGACCCGTCCGACAGCACAATGCTGCGTGTCGGAACCCGCGTTCTGTTCTGAACGATGGCCCAAATGGGCTTGATATCCCTCTTTCGTCCTCATCCAACGGTGGTTTCCCGACGGAAACGCGGTTTCGTGGAAGCAAATCGCCTGCTCGCCTGTTTATAGGGGCGAGAAGCACCACAAGGAGGGTTTGGACATGTCTCGTTTGCGCCTGATCGGGACCGCCATTGCGCTGTTGACGCTCGCGGCCTGTTCGACCGGCGGGGTGGTTGGCGGCACGGCTGGCGCCGCGGGCGGCTACGCGGTGGACGGCAAGCGTGGCGCCATCATCGGTGGCCTGGGCGGCGCCGCGCTGGGCACGGCTCTGGATCGCTGACCGGACGCAACGGGTACATCCGTTGCCGATTGCGACAAGCGCGTCGCGCCGACCGGGCGCGGCGCGCTTTCGTTTTTTCAGGCGCGCCATTCCTTGCGCAGGATGGCGTACTGCATCGTGTTTTCGTAGAGGGGGTTTCCGTCACCGTCCGTCGTGAAGGAAATGAACTCCACGAACAGCCCTTCCTTCCTCATGCCGAGCCGCTCGCACAGGCGTTGCGACGCGATGTTGGTGTCCTCGACGTAGGCGTAGAGACGACGCGCCTGCCTCGCCGTGAACAGATGGTCGAAGAGGGCGCGCGCGGCCTCTGCGGCGTATCCCGCCCCCGCGAACTCCGCGTTGAAGTTCCAGCCGACCGAATGGGTGTCCGGCGGTTCAGGCATTTGGAACAGGTCGCCGATCGCCCGGCCGGTGCTGCGCAGGCACACGGCGAGGTGCTCGTCGCTTCGGCTGCGCGCGTCCACCTCCGCCGCCGCCGCGTCGAGGTCGTCCAGTTTGAGCGAGAGGAAGCAGCTTGCTCGGGGATGGCTCAGATAGGCGAGCAGGTCGGGAGCGTCCCCCTCTTGGAAGGGCCTCAGGATCAGGCGGTCCGTGATGATCGGGTCCATTCATCGTCTCTGCGGAAGGGGCCGGGCGGAGAGGCCGGCAGATCATGAGCCGGTCAATTTTGCCGCCCGGCACATCGGAGCCCCCAGGCATCCCACTTATGCGGTTGATTGCCAAGCATATTTAAAGTTGCATAAAACTTGCTTGAGGGATCTCCAACCCATCGGTCACGAGAAACCGTCATGCAAATCGGCAGCTATTTAACTGAGGTCTCCCGCGTCGTCGCCAAGTTCGCGGTGAAGACCGAGAAGACCGAACCGGAGAAGGAGGCGAGCGGAGTCAGCGCCGCCGACGCCTTCCTCAAGGAGGCGCGAAAATCACCGGCCCAACGCATCCGGGACCAGATTCTCGCCCGCATGAAGCTGGACGAGGAATCCCTCGCGTCCATGCCGGCGGAGAAGCGCGCCGCGGTCGAGAAGCAGATCGCCGAGGAGTTGAAGCGCCAGTTGTCCGGCGAGAAGGACCGGCGCGGCGCGGCGGTCGACCTGACCGCCTGACTTCGCTCAGACTGGGGGGCTCAGACCGGGGGCGCGTAACCGAACACCCTCAACGCGTCCTGAAGGTCGGGGAGGACGCGCTCGACCGCCGCCTCCCCCTCGCGGATGCAGTCGTCCGCCCGGTCGAACTCCGACAGGCCGATGTGACCCAGCCGCGGCGTGATGTGCACGTCCGGCGGCTCGCCCGCCAGACGGGACCGCGCGATGCGGTCGGTGACGATGCCCAGCGAGGACACCATGACGCCGAACAGGCTCGGCCCCTCGTAATCGCGCCGGAAGATGCGGCGGCTCAGCGCGCCGATGGGCACGCGGAAGCCGGCACGGGATTTGGACTCGCCGTCCGGCCCTTGCTCCTCGTCGATCAGCTTCAGGAGGTCGAACCCCGCCGCGGTCGGCACGGCCGCGCCGGGGCGCCGCGACTTGCCGATGATGTCGGCGGCCAGATTGACGGCGATGACCATCTGGGCGCCCAGGGCACGGCAGGCCGACACCGGCACCGGGTTGACCAGGGCGCCGTCGACCATCCAGCGCCCCTCGAAGCGCACCGGCGGAAAGACCCCGGGCAGGGAGAAGGAGGCGCGCAGTGCGTCCACCAGCGGGCCGTTGCGCATCCACACCTCGTGCCCGGTGACCAGATCGGTGGCGATGGCGGCGAAGGGGTTGGGAAGATCCTCGATCAGGACGTCGCCCAGATGGTGGCGCATCTCGGCGACCAGCCGGTCCCCGCCGATCAGCCCGCCGCCCTGACGCAGCCGCAGGTCCAGATAACCGACGATCTTCATCCGGGTCAGGCTGCGCGTCCACTCCTCCAGCGCGTCGAGCTTGCCGGCGAGATGGAGGCCGCCGACCAGCGCTCCCACCGAACTGCCGCAGACGATGTCCGCCTCGATACCGTAGCGCGCCAGCGCCCGCAGGACGCCGATGTGCGCCCAGCCGCGGGCCACCCCGGCGCCCAGCGCCAGACCGATGCGCGGCCGGTGATGGTGCTGGCCGTAGCGATTGCCGGGACCCTGTCCGTTTCCGCCGTCCGCCGCCATGGCGCCTCCTTTGCACGGGGTGGAGCGCGTTCCGGCCGGTATCGTGCCATCCGCCCGGTTAAGGAAGCTTGATCGGTTCCGCCCCGCCGGACAAGGTCCGCCGGATGGGGCCCGGTGAAGTAAGGCCCGGTGGACAAGCACCGGCGCCATCGGCTAAGCCATCGCGATTGCGCTACAGGAAGACGTGCACGTGAGCAAGAAGAGCGGAGAACGGCTGCGCCTCGACGCGGCGACGGAACGGCTGGTCGGCCGCATGCTGCGGGAATGGGTGCGCCCCTACACCGGCAAGCTGATGGTGTCCTTCCTGCTGATGGCCGTGGTGGCGGCGGCGACCGGCGCCTATCCGCTGCTGATCGATCAGGCCTATTCGATGTTCTCCGAGCAGGACCGCGGCATGCTGCTGGTCATCCCGCTCCTGATCATCGTGGTCACGGCGGTCAAGGCGTTGTCCATGTACTCCCAGACGGTGGTGACCACCGACATCGTGCAGCGGATCATCACCGACGTGCGCCTGTCGATGTTCGACCATCTGCTGCGGTCCGACACCGCCCAGCTTCACGCGGCCCCCACCGGGACGCTGACCTCCCGCTTCATCAGCGACGTCGACCTGATCCGCAACGCCCTGTCGCGGACCCTGACCGGGCTGGTGCGCGACATCCTGACGGTGATCGCGCTGGTCGGGTCGATGTTCTATCTCGACTGGGTGCTGTCGCTGATCGTCTTCCTGATCTACCCGATCGCCGCCATTCCCATCGTGAACATCGGCAAGCGGCTGCGCCGCGTGTCGCGCGACACCCAGGCGCAGATGGGCGACATGACCGCCCTGCTGACGGAAAGCCTGGCGGGCGCCCGCATGGTCAAGACCTACTCGCTGGAGGATTACGAGCGCGCCCGCGCCGCCCGCGCCTTCGAGGACAATTTCGCCCTGACCATGAAGGCGACCCGCGCCCGTTCCCGCATCGACCCGATGATGGAGGTTCTGGGCGGCGCCGCGGTGGCCGGGGTGATCGCCTTCGCCGGCTACCGCATGGCGATGGGCGAGGGCTCGGTCGGCGCCTTTTCCGGTTTCGTCGGCGCGCTTCTGATGGCGGCGCAGCCGGTGCGGGCCATCGGCACGCTGAACGCCGTGCTCCAGGAAGGTCTGGCCGCCGCCCAGCGCATCTTCGAGCTGGTGGACGAGAAGCCGACCATCACCGAGCAGCCCGGCGCCAAGCCCCTGGCGGTGGAGCGCGCCGCCGTGTCCCTGCGCGACGTCCGCTTCGCCTACGAGGAGGGGACGGAGACGCTGAAGGGCATCGACCTGGACGTTCCGGCGGGAGCCACTGTGGCCCTGGTCGGCCGCAGCGGCGCCGGCAAGTCCACGGTGTTCAACCTGATCCCGCGCCTCTACGACGCGACCGGCGGACAGGTGCTGATCGACGGGCAGGACGTGCGGGCGGTGACGCTGAAGAGCCTGCGCGGCGTCATCTCGCTGGTCAGCCAGGACACGGTCCTGTTCAACGACACGGTGCGCGCCAACATCGCCTTCGGGCGGCTGGACGCCCCCTTCGACGATATCGTGGCCGCCGCGAAGGCGGCCGCCGCGCACGACTTCGTCGCCCGGCTGCCGGAGGGCTACGACACGGTGATCGGCGACCGCGGCGTGAAGCTGTCGGGCGGCGAGCGGCAGCGCCTCGCGCTTGCCCGCGCCTTCCTGAAGGACGCGCCGATCCTGCTGCTGGACGAGGCGACGAGCGCGCTTGACAGCGAGTCCGAGCGGCTGGTGCAGGGGGCGCTGGAACGGCTGACCCAGGGGCGCACGACGCTGGTCATCGCCCACCGGCTGGCCACCGTGCGCAACGCCGACCGGATCGTCGTGATGGAGGGCGGGCGCATTCTGGAGCAGGGCACCCACGACACCCTGATCGCGCAGAACGGCACCTACGCCCGCCTGTGCAAGCTCCAGTTCGGCGAGGACGGCGAGGCCGCCCTGCTCGCGCCCTGACCCGGCAAAGCGGAACCGGGCTCAGTCCGCCGCGGGCACCATCTCCACCACGGCGTTGCGCAGCTCGTGGGCGGCGATGGGTTTGTGCAGCAGGGTGTGGCCGCCCGCGCGGGCTTCCGCCAGACGTTCCGGGGCGGTGTCGCCGGTGATGATCGTTGCCGGAACCGACGTCCTCAACCGCTCGCACACCGCCCGGATGGCGTCCAAGCCGGTCTTCCCATCGCGCAGGCGGTAATCGGCCAGGATCGCGCTCGGCCATTCCCCGCTCTCGACATGCTGAACCGCGTCCTCGATGGAACCCGCCGTCAGCACCCTGTACCCCCAGCCCTCCAGCATCGCCTGCAGGCCGAGACGGATCAGCGGTTCGTCGTCGATCACCAGGATCATGCCCCGCCCGTCGTTCGTCAGCCGCCGGGCTGCCACCGGCTCGGAACGGGTGGCGTGACGGGCGATCAGCGGCACCTCGACGCAGAAGGCGGACCCCGTCCCCAGCCTTGAGCGCAGATGAACCTTGTGGCCGAGCAGGCGGGCGAGGCGGCGCACCACCGCCAGACCGAGCCCCAGCCCCTTGCTGCGGTCCCGCTCCTGGTTGCTGACCTGGAAGAACTCCTCGAAGATTTCCTCCTGCTTGTCGGACGGAATGCCGATGCCGGAGTCCATCACCTCGATGCGCAGGCGGTCCCCCCGCCGACGGCAGCCGATCAGCAAACCGCCGCGTTCGGTGTAGCGCAGCGCGTTTTCCACGAGGTTGCGCAGGATGCGCATCAGCAGCGCCGGATCGCTGCGGACCGTCAGGGCGCAGGGAACCACGCGCAGCCGAAGCCCCTTGGCCTCCGCCTGGGGATGATACTCGGCGCCCAATCGCTCGATGATCGGACCGATCGCCAGATCCTGCAATTGCGGAACGATCAGCCCGGCATCCAGCTTGGACACGTCGAGCAGGCTGTCGAGCAGCATGCGCAGCCCGTCCATGGCCTGACCCATGGAGTCGAGAACCGGGGCCGCGGGGTGCCCGTCCAGCCGCTCCGCCAACGCCGATTGGAACAGCATCATCGCCTGGACCGGCTGCCGCAGGTCATGGCTCGCGGCGGCGAGGAACTTGGATTTCGCGACGTTGGCGCGGTCGGCCTCGGCCTTGGAGGCGCGCAGGGCGTTCTCGGTGCGGCGGCGTTCGGTGATGTTGCGGACGATGCCCGTGAAGTAGCGGTGCTCACCGGCGGTCCATTCGGTGACCGCCAGTTCGATCGGGAAGATCGAGCCGTCCTTGTGCCGTCCTTCGACCTCGCGCCCGACACCGATGATCCTCTTCTCGCCGGTCTGCTGATAGGCTTGCAGATAGCCGTCATGGGCGGAGTGGTAGGGCTCCGGCATCAGGACGCGGATGTTTCGTCCGACCGCCTCGCCGGCCTCGTAGCCGAAGATGCGCTCCGCCGCCGGGTTGAAGCTTTGGATCGTGCCGGTCTCGTCGATGACCAGCATGGCATCCACCGCGGTCTGAACGATGGCCCGGTGACGGGCCTCGCTTTCCGCGAGCGCCGCCTCGCGCCGCCGGATGAGGTCCGCGGCGTTGCGGATGGCGCGGCCCACCGCCTCGATCTCGGACACGCCACCGTTGGGCGGTGGGACGGGGTGCCCGGCGCCCAAGGCTTCCGCCGCTCCGGCCAGTTGGGAAACGGAGCGCGTGAGGCGCCGTCCGAGCAGAATCGCCGCCGCGATCCCGATCAGCAGAAGGACAAGGCCGCCACCGGTGAACAGGAGGAGGTCATGACGCGCCGGGGACGCCACCAGGGTCGTTGGGACGCTCGTCGCAACCACCCAGCCGAAGTTGCGGGACCGGCTGTAGGCCTGGATCGCCTCCACATCTTCCAGGTTGACGGCGCGGTGGATTCCATCCGGCACCGCCTGCATGCCGGTCCACAGCGCGGCGGGAAGCCGTTTGCCGACGAACTGCTCGCTCAAGTGCGAGCGTGCGATGACGATACCATCCTGGTCGATCACCCCGGCCCGCCATCCCGCCGGAATGCGCTCCGGCGACACGATGGCCTGAAGCCGTTCCTGGGGAATGTTGAGGCTCAGCAGATAGCGGATCTGCCCTTCGCGGATCACCGGGGCGGTCACCGCCAGAATTGGCGCCTGGCTCACGTCCCCTATGAAGAGGCCGGTGACTTGCGGCCTTCCCGTGTCGATCACCCTCTGGTCGGATTCGAGCACGGTGCTGTCCGGCAGATCGGCGCCCCAGGGCATCCGGGTGTTGATGCGCTGCTGACCCTGCGGATCGCGCAGAACCACGTTGGTGCCCAGCCGGTCGCGCACGCCGGCGGCTTGCCGGTAGAAAGCGGCCAGATCATCCGTCGTCAGGCTTTCCGATGTGGTCAGCACCTCGGCGGCGGCGATCTGGCGGCTCACCTCGCGTTCCACGTCCTCGGCCAGCAGGCGTGTCCGGTCGAGCACGAGCTGTTCCGTTTGCTGGGCCTGCGCATCGACGTTGCGGATGAGGAGGGACACCGAGAAGAGAACCAGCGGAACCGCAACCGCCATCACCAGAAGGATGAGCCAGCCCCGCACCCGTTGCGGTCGCATGTGCCAGGTCAGGCGCCGTGTCGGACGCCGCGGCGTTTCCAGGTTGAGGGTCATTGAACCGGCCGGAGTTCAAACACGGCCTTGCGCCGGATCGCCGGAGCGTGTGGCCGCTCTCCTGGGACTGGCGGAAGGGATGTGGTTTCGGCGGGGCGGTCGATCGAGGGAGCGTATCCGGTCCGAACGTACCGAGGCATTTCGCAGACCATTCCTGAGGCAACAGGTTGCGGGCATCTCTAAACCGGACTGTATCATACCGCGCACTAATTGGTTGATAATCCATCCACTCGCTCATGAAAGAGCATTTTGGGGCGGGCCGATCACAAGGGACGCTTTCGCGGATCGCCTCGACGCGCGTCCTCGGAGGGCGATTGGCGCCAGGGACGATCCGGTCTATGGTGCGGCCTCATGGAACCAGCCCTCGACGACGCGATTCGCCTGCACAAATCCGGCAACCATGCGGGGGCGGAGCCTCTCTACCGCGACGTGCTGGAGCGTGAACCGGCGAATCGCGGCGCGCTGCATATGCTCGCAATGCTTCTGGTTCAGACCGGGCGCCCGGCGGAGGCCGTCGGTCACTTCCGGGCCATCCTGCGGCTGGAGTCCGGCAGCGTCGCCGGATACAGCAACCTCGCCGCCGCCCTGCGCCTGGCCGGTCAGGGGGCGGAGGCCATCGCCTGCCTGCATCGGGCGCTCTCCCTCGATCCGGCGCATGCGGGTTCCTGGTTCAATCTGGGCAATGGGCTGAAGCAGCAGGAAAAGGCGGCGGCCGCGGCGCGGAGTTACCGGCGCTCCCTGGCGCTCGAACCCGGTCATGCCGGGGCGGCGGGCAATCTGAAGGCGTTGCGCGATCAGTGGGGAACGCGTCTGGACGAGGCGGAGCGGCGGGTTGTCGCGGCGCGGCCCCCGGAGGCGGACGCCGATACCCGAACGGCGGCGGCCGAGGCCCTGGTGGTGGTCGGGGATGCGGTGGCGGCGGAGGCGATGGCGCGCGCGGCCCTGGAGCGGGATGAGCATCATCACCGCGCCAACCGGTTGCTGGGGCGCCTGCTGCTGGAGTGCAGCGGGGCGATGGGCGTTCAGGACGGCAAGCCCTTCGTGGTCGACCGGGCGTTGGTCGAGGAGGCCATCGGTGCGCTGCGTCGGGCCGTTGCCGCCCGCCCGGACGACGATGAGGCCGACTGGCTGCACGTTGCCGCGGTGGCGACTCTGGTGCAGGTGGGCATGGTGTCCGACACGGTGTTGCGCGACGGGGCAAGGGCTGCCTGGGTTCGCCTGCGGCGCCACCCCAAGGACACGGTCGCGGCCTCGGTCGTCGGTTTCCACGCCTACCGCCGGGACCGGCTCGTCCTCGCCTCCTGGCTGAGCCGACGCTTCCGGCGGCGCTTCACCGCGGCGGAGGTCGCGCGGGAGCATGAGTTGGGCCTGTGGACCATGCTGCGCGCCGACGATGCCTTCCTCCGCACCCTGCCGCCGGTCGAGGCGGTGCTGGAGCGCATGGCGCCCCTGGAGTGCCGCGGCGAACCGGCGGCCGGGCCGGCCGGCGAACCGGTGATCTTCTTCTGCTGCGACGACGTCTATTTCCAGCGCTTCGCCCCGACGCTGCTGGAGTCGTTGGCGGAGCGGATGCCGGGCGCCTTGGTCGCCGTCCATGTGGTGTCGCCGTCGCCGGAGACGGAACGGGCCATGGCCCGCTGGCGGACCGACCGACGGCTGAGGGTGGGATTCTCGCTGGACCGGCCGGACATGGCGGGATGGACCGACATCAAGCGCGTCACCTACTACGCCTCCGCCCGTTTTCTCCGCGCCTTGCAGTGGCTGCGCCGGTTGGATCGCCCGCTGATGGTGGTCGACACCGACGCCTGGATCACCGGAGACTTGCGGGCTCTCCGGGCGGAGATGGCCGGATACGACGTCGGCCTCATGCTCGACGGCCGCCGCCGTGGTCCGTCACGGGAAATTCCGGTCGGGTTTGCCGTTTACGAGAACAGCCCCGGCGGCGACCGCTTCCTGTCGCTGCTCGGCTCCTACATCGGGCATTTCCTGGCGGGGGCGGAGGTCTACTGGATGCTGGACCAGATGGCCCACTACGCGGTGCTCGACTGGTTGAACCGGCATGAACCGGTCCGTGTGCGCCGCTTCGACTTCCTGAGCTTCCCCTATTGCCACTTCGTCGGGGCGAAGTGACACGCCCCGCTCATTTCCGCGCTCACTCCCGCCCGAGAACGCGGTCGACCACCGTGTCGGCCCATTCGCGGGAGCGGAAGCTGGCCTTGGCCTCCACCGGGTCGTAGACGCGCTCCACCCAGTCCCAGAAGGCGGTCGGGCGCTTCTCGTTGTAGGCGGCGTACAGCTCGAAGAAATAGTCGAGAATGCCGGTCTTCGCCTGCTTGAAGTGGCCGTACTTCCAGTGAAGCTGCTTGGTCGCCCGCTCCAGCGGCACGCCTTCGTGGATGAAGAGGTAGAGCGCCGACATGAAGCCGGCGCGGTCCGCCCCCGACTTGCAGTGCAGAAGCGCCGGATATTGCATGGTCGCGAACAGGTCGCGGGCCTTCAGCAGCGTCTCCTTCTTCGGCATGTCGCGGGAGTTGACCGGAAAGTCCACCAGCGTCAGCCCGGCCGCCCGGCAGGCCTCGGCCTCCAGGATGTAGGAGGCGCAGTCGCGGCCGCCGCGCAGGTTCAGAATGGTCTTCACGCCGCGCCGTGCCGCTTCCCGGATGTGGGAGGGGGAGGGCTGGCTCGCCCGGTACATGTTGGGGGAGATGCGGTAGGTGTTCGAATAGACCAGCCGGAAGCAGGCATGGTCGATGAACACGCTTTCGAAATGTCCGAGCGCCCGTTGCAGCGGGGAGATCATGCGCCCGCGCGCCCGCTTGATCCCGTCGGCCAAGGCGGTGGTCGTGTAACGGCGCAACATCTTCCGGGTGGTGGCCACGCAAGCAGTCTCCAAATCGACAAGGCCGCCAAGATAGGCACACTTTGCGTGGCGTCAAGGCCGCCGCGCCGCTGGGCAGTGCGGCGGTTTGGTCATCCGGCCCGCAGGACCCGCCCGTAGATATCGTACCGCGCGGCCAGCGACAGCACGATCTCCATGTAGAGGTTGATCAGGCCGTTGGCGTAGAAGGCCGGGCAACCGGTGTAGTGGCGCTCTCCCGGCTGGGCGGTCGGCTCGATCAGGTCGGCGTTCAGGACGATCATGCCACCCGGCGCCTCCGCGTCATAGACGAAGGCGGTCTGGTGGCGGGGCAGGGGGTGGATGGCCTGATGGTCGTCGGCCTCGATGTGGCCGGCCCCCATGAACTGGCACAGCATGCCCAGGCTGCCCATGGCGAGCGGCAGCACCTGCTTCAGGCTGCGGCGCGACAGGTCGTCGTATTCGGCCGGGGTCAGGCCGGGCTTCAGCATCGGCGCGGACTCGCACAGGTTCCAGCAGACGTGGAGCGCGGTGTGGCTGCCGGTCTTGGTGATCGACAGCATGTCGTAGCCGGACGGCGCGTGCAGCACCGACGCCTCCAGCGTGTTGGCGAGGACGAAGCCGGCCGCGGCGAGCGGGGTGATGGCGCCCTCCGCCCGGCAGCGCTCCTCCTCCAGCGTCACCTTGATCGCCCAGTCCTTGATGATGGCGTCCAGCAGGTGGCACACGCTGTCGCGCAGGAAGCCGATCAGCGTCTCCGCCGGGGCGGCCTCCAGCCCGGCGGTGTCGGCGACGTCCAGCCCGTGCGGCGAGTCCGGCGGGTTGCACAGCAGCAGATGGCCGTCGGCGTCCAGCGGCATCCGGTTGGTGATGTGGTCGCGCAGGTCGTTGTAGAGGAAGGCCAGCAGCGTGTTGATCGCGACCTTCTCGTAATCCTCCTTGCGGGTGTCCGCATGGGCCGGGCACTGGCCGGCGAGGCGCTGAAGCTCCTCGGCAAAGAGGTAGTTCGGGTCCTCGGTGATGCGGTGCAGGATCGGCGCGAGGTTGATCCGGGTCATCCCGGCCTCCTCATGCGCGGCGAGATAGGTCAGTGCGAAGTCGTTGGAGCGGGCCATGATGGGGCGTCAATCTCGTGAATGAGGACGGTCAGCGGTCGCGAAGCCGGTCGTAGACGCCGTAGTCCATGGCGATGCTGGCCACGATGTCGAGATACAGTTTGATGAAGCCGGGCGTGTAGAAGGCCGGGCAGCCGGTGTAGTGCCGCTCCTCGGGCTTGGCGAAGCGCGTGATCGGCTCCGGGTTCAGGCAGATCAGCCCGGCCTCGTCGAGGACGAAGGCGGTCTGGTCCTTGGGCAGCAGATGGATGGCGAGGCCGTCATGCGGTTCGATCCCCGACGCCTCCATGTAATGGACCAGCATGCCCAGGCTGGCCATCGACAGCGGCACCACCTGCTTCAGGCTGCGCCGCACAAGGTCGTCGTAGGCCGCGGCATCCCTGTCCGGCAGCAGCAGGGGGGCGGCCTCCACCATAGCCCAGCAGATGTGGATGGCGGTGTGGCTGCCGGTCTTGGTGATCGACAGCATGTCGTAGCCGGCGCGCTGGTAGAGCGGCGAATCCTCCAGCGTCGTGCGCAGGATGAAGGTGGCGGCGGCGGCGGCGGAGATCTCGCCCGTTCCCTGCGCCCGGTAGTGCTCCTCCTCCGACAGCAGGTCGGCCGCCCAGCCGGTGATGAGGCCATCGAGCAGATGGCAGGTGGCATCGCGCAGGACCGAGGCCATCACATCGAGCGGGGCCGCCGCCATCGCCGCGCGGTCGGCCGGGTTGATGCCGTGGGGGGAGCGCGGCGGGATCGGCAGCATCACCTGTCCGCGCTCGTCCAGCGGCAGCTTGGACGCCACATGGTCGCGCAGCCGTTCGAACAGATAGGCCAGCAGCGTGTTGACCGTCACCTTGTCCGCGTCGTCGGCGTTGGGGGCGGCGTGCATGGGGCACTGGCCACCGCCGCGGCGCAACTCCTCGCTGAACAGAAAGGCCGGGTCCTTCTGGATGGTCTGGAGGATGTGGGCGATCGAGACGCGCTCCAGCCCGGCATCGGCGTGAGCCTTGATGAAGCTGCTGGCGAAATCGTTGGAACGGGACATCGTGGCCTTGCCGGAACGGAGTAATCCCGTTCAGCCTAGGGCGAGTGGTGGGGCGGTTGCAACGGCAACCTCTGTGACCGGTTGCCGCTTCTCCGTTGAAATTTGCGGTTTTACCCCTCGGGAACCAGCCAGTCGACCGTGCAGCCGCCGCCGGTGGAGGGCAGGGCGGCGTGCAGCGCGGGCAACATGGCGCGCAGCGTGTCGTCCAGCGTCCAGGGCGGGTTGACGATCAGCAGCCCGGACCCGTTCAACCGCAGATGCGTGTCCTCCGGATGCCAAGTCAGCTCGACGGTCAGGATCTTGCGGATGCCGGTGTTCTCCACCGCCTCCTGGAAGCGCCAGACGGCCGGGCGTTCCTTGATCGGGTACCACAGGGCGTAGACGCCGGTGGACCAGCGCTTGTGCGCCGCCTTCAGCCCCTCGGCCATGCGGGCGAACTCGTCCGGCTGCTCGAAGGGCGGGTCGATCAGGACGAGGCCGCGCTTCTCCCGCGGCGGCAGATGGGCCTTCAGCGCCTGATAGGCGTCCGTCTTGAAGGCCGAGACCTGACGGTCCCCGGCGAATTCCGTCTTCAGGCTCTGCCAATCATCGGGATGCAGTTCATTGAGGAGCAGCCGGTCCTGCTCGCGCAGCAGCGCCCGCGCCAGCCGCGGCGATCCGGGGTACCAGCGCAGCCGCCCGTCCGGGTTCAGCGCGGCCACCGCGTCCAGATAGGGCCGCAGCGCCGGGTGCGGCGCCGGCTGGCCGAACAGCCGTCCGATTCCGTCCTGGAACTCCAGCGTTTTGCGTGCCGGTTCGGAGTCCAGGTCGTAGCGCCCGATGCCGGCATGGGCGTCGAGCACGCAGAAGGGCGCCGGCTTGGCGCGCAGATGATCGATGATCAGCGCCAGGACGGCGTGCTTCATCACATCGGCGGGGTTGCCGGCGTGGAAAATGTGACGGTAGTTCATGGGGCAGGGATTTAGCCCATCGGGGCGTTCCGCGCCATCCCCTGCGAAGCCAGGTTATCAGTCGAGGGAGGCGACCTGCTGGGCGTTGCGGAAGGTGCGGCGGGTGCTCGGCGCGATGCTGGTGGGCTCGGAGTCGCCGCAGCGGGCGGATTCCAGCAGCTTGGCGCTCTTCGGGTCCAGCTCGTTCAGGTGCTGCCAGATCTTGCAGACGTAGTTCTGGGCCTGACGGGTGGAGCCGCCGTTGTAGCGGGCGACGGCGGTCTTCCAGCTTCCCTGCTCGCCGTGAAGGCGAAGGAGAAGGCGGCCGGCGTAATAGACGTTCTCGCGGGGATCGACGATCCGCTCAACCGGCTGGAACTCGCCGCGGTGAGTGCCCAGCGAGATCTGCATGCAGCCGACATAGACGTTCTGGCGAAGCTGGCCGCGCTTGTCGCGGAGATGCCTAGCGGCGTCGTTGGCGTTGCGGGCGTAGACGGGACGGCCCTCCACGCTCATCGCGAAGGGGGTCGGGGCGCCGTCCTGGCCGCTTTCCACCAGGGCGATGGCGACGAGAAGGCCGGAGGGGATGTTGAACTTGCGCTCGGCCTCCACGGCGTGGGAGACGCAGCTGCTGTCCTGGGCGGCGGCGGGCTTGGCGAGGAGGACCGGAGAAGCGGCTAAGCCCAGTGCAAGAGCGATCCAGCCGCCATACGTGCGTCGCACGCGCTGAGTTCGATCCTGCATATCCTCGGTCCCCTCTTCGTTGCCGGGTTCATCCGGCTTCGTTTTGGCCCCCCGCGCGGGGCCGCCATTACCGGTCACCGAGTCGCTTACGGTGACCGCCTCCTACCCGAAAGTTCAGCGCCCACCATCGGGCGCCGAAGCCACACTTCCAAAAATTTTATACAGCGTCAATCTATTTGCTGCCCGGTAATACCACGCCTTTCGATCGAACGATGTCACAAGGCGGCGGGAAAAACCCACTCCAGGCCTTGGTCTTAGCCATCAAGGCACTGATTCCGAAGCGCTTTGAAAAACCGAAAGAGGTGGATTGTGCGAAAGGCGTACAAATCCATCCAATCGGCCTAATGCGACGGTTTGAAGCTCGATTCGCTGCCGAACGACCTCCTTCGGATGCCTCTTGCGCGCGCTCGCAAGCTGGTGCAGGAGTTCGTGTCTTCTTCCGCTTTCCGGAGTCTCCCGGAGCGGGGACGGCGACAGCGCATCTCCCATAGCGAAGTGATCGTGGATCGCGATTCGACGGCTCAAGCCGACCGGGAGGGGGCAGGCCCCCTCGTCCAGCCCGGAGACGTTCCGGGCATTTTGTTCCAGACTGGCTATGACCGACTCTACGCCGCCGACGCGGCGGGGGCGGCGCGTGCCTTCCGGCTCGCCTGCGCCGCCGATCCGGGGTCGGGCGAAGCCTGGGGCGCCTTGGCCGACAGCACGCGGGACGCGGGCGAGGCCGCCGGAGCGCTGGCCGCCTGCGGGCGGGCGGTGGCGCTCGACCCCGGCGTGTGGCCCTGGCGGATCGCCCTGGCCGACGCGCTGCGCGCCGCGGGCCGGTTCGAGGAGGCCGTGGCCACCGGACAGGTGTTGACGGCGGAACGGCCGGATTCCGCAACGGCCCGGCTCGGTCTCGCCCGCGCCCTGGCGGCGGCGGGCCGGCGGGGCGCCGCGCTGGAGGAGTACCGCGAGGCCGTGGCCCTGCGCTCCGGCGACCGCGAAACGGCTCTGGAACTGGCGGCCCTGCTGGTCGAGGCCGGCGACGCGCTGGGCGCGGTCGAACTGCTGCAGCCCTTGTCCCGCCGGGACCCGGAGGACGCCGACCTGCACGCCGCCATCGGGCGGGCCTGGATCGCCCTGCAGGAGCCGGTGAAGGCGTTGACCGCTCTGCGCCGTGCCCAAGGCCTCGACTCGGACGGCCGACTCGGCTGCGCGGCGATGATCGCCGCGCTGGAAGGCGGCGCGGGGGAAGACCTGTCGGCCGCCTATGTGCGCGCCCTGTTCGATCGTTACGCCGACCGTTTCGACCAGGATCTGGTGGGCAAGCTTGGCTACTCCGCACCGGCCCTGCTGCGCGAGGCGGTCGACCGGCTGGGGCCCGCATCCGAACTTGGGGCGTCTGGTTTGCGCGTTCTGGACCTCGGCTGCGGCACCGGGCTGGCGGGCGTGGCGTTCCGTCCGCTGGCCGGGCATCTCGCCGGGGTCGATCTCGCCCCGCGCATGGTCGAGAAGGCCCGCGCCCGCGCATTGTATGATGAGTTGTCGGTCGGTGACGTGGTCGCGGCGGTGGAGGCGGTGCCCGGCGCCTATGACCTGCTGGTCGCCGCCGACGTGCTGGTCTATCTCGGCAACCTGACCGCGCTGTTCGAGGGCGCTGCCAAGGCCCTGCGCCCGGCGGGCCGCTTCGCCGCGACGGTGGAGCGTTTGGACGGCGAGGCGGCGACCTCCGGCTACGCGCTCGGCCCGTCGCGGCGCTACGCCCACAGCGAAGCCTATCTGCGGGCGATGGCGGCGGCGGCGGGCCTGACGGTGCTCCTGATGGAGCCCTGTTCCCCCCGCCGGGAGAAGGGCGTGGGCGTGCCGGGTCTTCTCTTTATATTGGAGAAGCCGGCGGCCTGACGAAAACGGCTTTTCGGGATGGGGGCGTCCGTCACGCCTCCGCCCGGAAGGGCTGCAGGCTGAGCAGGGCGCAGTCCCAATAGGGACGCGGGCCGAAACGCTCGGCCAGGAAATCGACGAAGACGCGGACTTTCGGCGACAGATGCCGGTTCTGCGGGTAGACCGCGAAGACGTTCGATTCCGCCATGTAATAGTCCAGCAGCAGGCACTGGAGCTGCCCCTTGGACAACGCCTCGCCGCACAGGAAGGTGGGCAGAACGATGATACCGACGCCGGCGATGGCGGACTCGCGCAGCAGGTCGCCGTTGTTGGTGCGCAGCGACCCCGACACGCGGACCGACCGCATGGCGTCACCGACGCGGAACTGCCACTGCTCGGCGGTCGGGATGTTGGTGTAGATCAGGCAGTTGTGGTTGGACAGCTCATCCGGCGTCTGAGGTATCCCGTGCTTCTCCAGATAGGCCGGGCTGGCGCAGACCACTTGGCGGTTGGGGGCCAGGCGCTTGGCGATCAGCGAGCTGTCGCGCAGCCGCCCGATGCGCACCGCCAGATCATAGCCCTCGTCGATCAGATCGACGTAGCGGTCGTTCAGATCCATCTCGATCTCGATGGACGGGTAGCGTTCGAGGAACTCGGCGACCGCCTTGGCCAGATGCAGCAGCCCGAAGGACACCGGCGCGTTGACCTTCAACCGCCCGCGCGGCGCGGCGTGCAGGTCGGCGACGGCCTGCTCCGCCTCCTCCAGATCGGCGATGATGCGGGTGCAGCGCTCGTAATAGGCCTGCCCGACCTCGGTCAGGCTGAGCTTGCGCGTGGTGCGGTTCAGCAGCCGCGCCCCCAGCCGGTTCTCCAACTCCGCGATGCGGCGGGAAACCACGGACTTGGACAGGTTCAGGCGCTCCGCCGCGGTGGTGAAGCTTTTGGTGTCCACGACCTTGATAAAGGCCGTCATGTCGTCGAGGCGATCCATCCCATTGTTCTACACCCGGGAACAATGAAGTTCCAGCACCCTGGATTTGCTGGAGGGCGGCAACGCGCTATCTCTTTGGAACGCCGCAGCCTCCAGCGCGGCCGCAACGACAGAGGGGAGACGAGACATGGCGAAGGTTCTGGTGCTCTACTACAGCAGCTACGGCCACATCTCCACCATGGCGCAGGCGATGGCCGAAGGCGCCCGCTCGGTTCCGGGAACCGAGGTGGCGGTGAAGCGCGTGCCGGAGCTGGTCCCCGAGGAGGTGCGGCAGAAGGCGCACTTCAAGGAAGAGCCGAACATTCCCATCGCCGACCCGAACGAGTTGGCCAACTACGACGCCATCATCCTGGGCGTGCCGACGCGCTACGGCAACATGCCGGGCCAGATGAAGAATTTCCTCGACCAGACGGGCGGCCTGTGGGCGAAGGGCGCGCTGGTCGGCAAGGTGGGCGCCGCCTTCTCCTCCTCCGCCACCCAGCACGGCGGGCAGGAGAGCACGATCCTCACCACCCACACCGTGCTTCTGCACCTCGGCATGGTGATCGTCGGTCTGCCCTACAGCTTCCAGGGCCAGATGGGCGTGGACGAGGTGATGGGCAACAGCCCCTACGGCGCCAGCACCATCGCGGGCGGCGACGGCTCCCGTCAGCCGAGCGCCGTCGAACTGGACGGCGCCCGCTACCAGGGGCGGCACGTCGCGGAGATCGCCAAGAAGCTGCACGGTTGAGGGTGAAGTGCGCCTCTCCCGCCCGGACGGCGGGAGAGGCGGCACCGGACAGAGGGGAGTTCAGGGCATGGGCCTGTTGATCGACGGCCGCTGGCACGACCAGTGGTACGACACCAAGAACAGCGGCGGCGCCTTCGTCCGTCCGGAAACCCAGTTCCGCAACTGGGTGCGGGCCGACGGCTCGACCCCGTTCCAGCCGGAGGCCGGGCGCTATCACCTGTTCGTGTCGCTGGCCTGCCCCTGGGCGCACCGCACGCTGATCCTGCGCAAGCTGAAGGGGCTGGAGAACGCCATCGGCGTCACCGTGGTCGATCCCCTGATGCGCGAGGAGGGCTGGACCTTCCCCGAACCCGATCCGATCACCGGCTCCACCCGCCTGCACGAGGTCTACACCACGGCCGATCCCACCTACTCGGGGCGCGTCACCGTCCCGGTGCTGTGGGACAAGAAGACCGGGACCATCGTCAGCAACGAGTCCGCGGAGATCGTCCGCATGCTGAACCGGGAATTCGATGCCTTCGGCGACGCCTCGCTGGACTTCTACCCGGCGGAGCTGGCGGAGGAGATCGACCGGCTCAACGCCTTCGTCTACGACCGCGTCAACAACGGCGTCTACAAGGCCGGCTTCGCGACCAGCCAGGAAAAGTACGAGCAGGCGTTCGACGCCCTCTTCGCGGCGCTCGACGAACTGGACGAGCGGCTGGCCGGACAGCGTTATCTGCTGGGGAACCGGCAGACCGAGGCCGACTGGCGCCTGTTCACCACGCTGGTGCGGTTCGACGCCGTCTATGTCGGCCACTTCAAGTGCAACCTGCGCCGCATCGCCGACTATCCGAACCTGTCCGGCTATCTGCGCGACCTCTATCAGGTGCCTGGCGTGGCGGAGACCGTCGATTTCCACCACATCAAGCGGCACTATTACGCCAGCCACACCATGATCAACCCGACCGGCGTCGTGCCGAAGGGGCCGGCGCTGGACCTCGACGCGCCGCACGGACGGGAGGGACTGAGGTAAGCGGGCCTCAGGGCTTGTAGCAGCGGGCCATGTCCTGGTTCTGGCCGATCATCTCGCACTGGAAGCTGTTGGAGAACTTGAAGCGGAACGGCCCGGTCTTGCGCACGCTGACCAGGGTCTGTCCGCCGGGGTTCTTGAAGGCCACCCAGGCCGAGGAATCGAAATGGGTGGTGATCCCGTTGCTCAGCCGCACGCGGCCCTGGTTGTCCTTGATGACCTGCACGCCGGTGTTGAAGGCCATGACTCCGTTCGGAGTCTCGGACGCCACGGCGAGGCCGTTCGTGCAGTTCACCCCCTCCGGCTGCACCGCGACGCACTCATAGGGGCGCGGCTGCGACGCGGTGAGCACCATGGCGTAGATCGCCACTTCCAGAACGTTCATGGGCATGCGGAATCTCCCGGCAATCCGCACAAGGGTGCAGCAATGCACCGTGTACAGAATAATTCCGCCGTGGTTACGAAAAGTATAATGTCGCGGTCAAGGTTCTACCCTTTCGCGGACAGCGCTTTTTCCAGCTTCTCACGCAGGCCGAACGTGGTCAGCGGCTTCACCAGATAGCCGGTGGCGCCGGAGCGCAGGGCCGACAGGACGACGTCGGACCGGTCGTGCTTGGTCAGCATGATGACCGGCGCCCGCCCGTCCAAGGCCTCCAGAAAGGCCAGACCGCCCATCGGCACCATGTCCACATCGCAGAAGATCGCGTCGAAATCGACCCGGTTGCAGCGGGCCAGCGCCTCCGCCCCGTCGGCGGCCTCGATCACCGTGCCGACGCCCAACTGCTTCAGCAGCCGCACCGAGACGCTGCGGGTCACCACCTCGTCCTCGACGACCAGCACCGCGCAGGAATTGAACGACACGGCCACCCTCGCGCTTCGTCCTGTGGGCACCCCTAAGGGTTACGCCCGCATGATATATCAGCGCGAAAGAAACTCAAATGCGTGCGATCAAAATTTTCACGTCGGCCAGGGCGCGGTCGAGGGCGCCCGTTTCCCGCCGCACCACCGCCGCGTCGCCGCGCAGGGCCGCGTCCTCCACCGAGCCGAAGAGGTCGGCAACCCGCCCGGCCCCGGCGGTGCGGGCGGCGCCGGCCGCCGAATGGGCGGCCAGCCGGACACCATCCAGGTCGCCGAGCGCCAATCGCTCTTTCAGAACGCGCGACAACTCGTCGGCGTTTTCCAGGAACAGGGCGTAGAGCATGGTGACGGTGGGGCCAGGACCGCCGAAGTTGCGCAGCATCGGCTCCACGTCAAGGATCTCACGGTCATACGGCGTCGCGTTGGCCGGTGGCGGTTCGGATGGGCTGGGCGGTGGCTGGGGCACGATGGCGACTCCCGGCAGGACACGGTATGGCCGTACAGTGCGTGTGGCAATTCAACCCGGTCAAGCCGAGGCCAGCGCGGCGAATGGACGCTTCGGCGCCGCAGCATCCGGTCGCGGAACCGGGGGACGCGCCGCCTGTTCCCCAACGTCGTCAACGTCCGCTGGAACGCCCGAGCGATGACCGCCGCATCCGAAGAACAGCGTCTGGACACCCTGATCGTCGGCGGCGGCCCCGCCGGGCTGACCGCGGCGATCTATCTGGCGCGCTACCGCCGCCGCTTCCTTGTGGTGGACTCCGGGGCCAGCCGGGCCTCCTGGATTCCGCTGTCCCACAATCATGCGGGCTTTCCCGACGGGGTGACCGGTGACGAGCTGCTGGCCCGCATGCGCGCCCAGGCGGAGCGCTACGGCGCCCGGATCGTGCCGGGAACGGTGACGGCGGTGGAACGGGGCGACGATGGCTACCGCGTGCGGACGGAGGACGGGCGGCAATTCCGCGCCCGCACCGTGCTGGCCGCGACCGGCGTGATCGACCGCGAACCGGAGCTGCCCAACCTGTATCAGGCGGTGCAGCGAGGGCTGGTCCGCCATTGCCCGATCTGCGACGGGTTCGAGGTGACCGGCCACCGCATCGGCGTCATCGGCCACGGCACCGGGGCCCTGGGGGAGGCGCTGTTCCTGCGCACCTATTCCCGCGACATCACCGTGCTGACGCTGGGCGAGCCGATGAATCTGGAGGAGGCGGAGGAGCGCCGCATGGCCGAGGCCGGGCTGCGCGCCGTCGAGGAGCCGGTGGTGGAAATCCATACCGAGGGCGGGCGGATCGCCGCCCTGACCACGGCGTCCGGCGAGCGGCTGACCTTCGACACGCTGTATTCCGCCCTGGGCTGCCACCCGCGCATCGAGCCGGTGAAGGGGTTGGGCGTGCGCATCGGCCCGGACGGGCGGCTGGTCACCGACGGGCACCAGCAGACGGGGATCGAAGGGCTCTACGCCGCGGGCGACATCGTGGAGGGGCTGAACCAGATTTCGGTCGCCATGGGACAGGCCGCGATCGCCGCCACCGCCATCCATCGCCGACTCCTGGCGGAGGACGGGGACCTCTGAGGGGCGATGCCTCCCCGGCGGGTGGCCAGCGGCACCGGGCAAAGTGTCGCATTTGACATTAATGAGTGGTAATACCAAACCAATGGCTTGAGCTATGCTCTTGGTTTGATGGAGCTTCCAGGAAAGGCATAAAGGGTTATGCCTTTTGGGCTCGGCCGGACGTTTACACCTGATTAAGAATTTGGGCTTTAGGACTTTCGCCATTGCGAAAGGCGGTCCGTGCGGCTGGGTGTGGCCCGGCGCACAGCGGGACGAGCGAAGGGGCGGCATGATGGCGCCATCAACCAACCCGCCGATCAACCCGGGCAGCCTGCCAGAACGAACGGAACCTGCTCCATGGCCCAATCCGTGACCCGCGCGCTTCAAGCCATCAAACGCCACAACGCCAAGCCGGAGCAGATCGACCACGCCATCCTCAGCGCCATCAACGTGACGCTGTGCATGCAGTCCGGCGGCAACGACCGGGTCGCGGAAGGCTTCAACCAGGACATCGCGCTGAGCGGACGGGCCTTCGGCGTCCGGAGCTGACCTACCCCTCCTTTTCCTCGCGCTTCCGCAGTTCGTCCTGCAGGAGATAGCGGGCCTCCGGCGGCAGATCGCCGATGGCTTCGGCCAACACGCGCAGGCGACGCCGCAGCCCATAGACCGTGTCCAGCAGCGACAGCACGACCGGCATCGCCTCGTCGTCGAGTGCCAGATCCTCCCGCAGATCGCAGATCATCTCCAGCCGGGCCACGTCGGCCGCGCTGAAAACGAAACCGGTCCCCTCGTGACGCGGCCGCAGCCAGTGCCGCTCCACCCACACCGTCAGTTGGGCGGAGGAGACGCGCCGGCAGGTGGCCAGCACCTCCTCGGTCCGCCATGCCCCGCCGCCCTGGTCCATGCCGTTCCGGTCCATCTCACGCGGCCTCCATGTCCCGTCTCGGGTTGTGGTCGGACTTCCAATCCCGGACGAACGCCTCCAGCGCCGGGTCGGGGGCGTCGGGCAAAGCGATGCGCAGCGTCACATACTGGTCGCCGCGCGCGCCGTTCGCTCCCGGAAGGCCCTTGCCCTTCAACCGCAGGCGCGTGCCGTTGTTCGCCCCCTTCGGAACGGTCAGCATCACCGGCCCGTCGATGGTCGGGACGCGGACCTTGCCGCCCAGCACCGCCTCGGCCAGGGTCACCGGCAGGTCGAGCTGGATGTCGTCGCCGTCGCGGCGGAACCAGGGGTGGGGGGTGACCTTGACGGTCACCAGCGCGTCGCCGGGCGGACCGCCGTTGCTGCCGGGCAGGCCCTGGCCCTTCAGGCGGATGGTGCCGCCATCCTCAAGCCCGGCGGGCAGGTCGATGTCCAGCGTCTTCCCGTCCGGCATGGTGACGCGGCGCTTGCCGCCCTTGGCCGCCGCCAGGAAATCGACCGTCAGCGCCATGCTGAGGTTGCCGCCCTTCATCGGCATGGCGCCGCCGCGGGCGAAGCCGCGCCCGCCGAACAGGTCGGAGAAGATGTGTTCCAGATCGTCCGACGCGAATCCTTCGGCGTGGGCGTAGCGGGCACCCGCCGGGCCTTCGGCGAAGTCGCGGTAATAGTGGCGCTGCGGCCGTTCCTGGCCGGAGTCGTCGATCTCCCCGCGGTCGAAGCGGGCACGCTTGTCGGCATCCGACAGCAGGCTGTAGGCGGCGCTGATGTCCTTGAAGCGCTGCTCGGCCTCCGCCTTGCCGGGGTTTAGGTCGGGATGGTGCTTCTTGGCCAGCTTACGGTAGGCCTTGCGGATTTCGTCGTCCGAAGCGGTGGGGGATACGCCCAGAATCTCGTAAGGATTGCTCATGGCGATGACCGTGATTGGAAAGCGGGGGTCAGCGGCTGACGGGTGAGCACGTTCGACGTGTATGTGTTCGGCGTTCCCCCGCAAATCAAGAGGGTTGCCCTTCCGTCCGGTGCACGGCGCCTGTGCTTGCGGCCGGGATGACGACGGGGCGGCGCGCGCCAATATGAGGCGGGCCGGACTTGGTTCCGGTTGAACGGTTCCAAAGGGAGATGGTCAGGGAGGAAGCCCCCGTCATGCCGCACACGCACCGGTCCTTCATGCCCACGGATCAGGCGGCCGCCGACCTGCGGCGGCGCCACAAGATCGCGAACGTGTTGCAGTCCCTCCTCCTGCTCGGCGGCATGGTGCTGCTGCTGGCGCTGTGCGGGATGATCCTGGCGGGGGTGGAGGGGGTGCTGTGGGCGCTGCTCGGCGGCGCCGTCAGCCTGCTGTTCAGCCCGCGCCTGTCGCCGCGCATGGTGCTCGGCATGTTCGGCGCCCGCCGCCTGACCCATGCGGAGGCCCCGGTCCTGTTCGACGCGCTGGCCGCCATCGCCCGGCGGGCGGAGCTGCCCGCGGTTCCGGAGCTGTGGTACGTCGCCAGCCCGGCGCTGAACGCCTTCGCCGTGGGCAGCCGCCGCCGGTCGGCCATCGCAATCACCGACGGGCTGCTGCGCGCGCTCAGCCTGCGCGAACTGGCTGGCGTGCTGGCCCACGAGGTCAGCCACGTGCGCAACAACGACCTGACCGTGATGGGGCTGGCCGACACGGTGACCAGCCTGACCCGGCTGATGTCGGTCTTCGGCATGGCCCTGCTGATTCTCAACCTGCCCCTGCTGATGATGCGGCAGGAGGCGATTCCCTGGCTGCTGGTGCTGCTGCTTATCGCCGCACCCTGGATCGGCGTCCTTCTGCAACTCGCCCTGTCGCGCACCCGGGAATTCGACGCCGACCTCGACGCCGCCCACCTGACCGGCGACCCGGAGGGCGTCGCCTCGGCGCTCGCCCGGATCGAGCGGCTTCAGCACAGCCCGTGGGAGGGGCTGCGCTTTCCCGGCCGCCGCCGGGCGCAGAACATCCCGTCCCTGCTGCGCACCCACCCGGAGACTGAGGAGCGGGTGCGCCGCCTGATGGCGCTGCGCACCCCGCCGCCGGTGCTGCCGGGGCTCGACGCCCACCCTCTGCACGCCCGGCCGCACCTCGCCATGCCGGCGGCGGTGCGGCGCCCGCGCTACCGGATCGGCGGCTACTGGTACTGAGGTTACAGGGCCGGCGTCCGCCACTCCTGGACTCGGGGTGCCCGGCTGGGTAGAACCGACAAGCGCGGTCGGGCAATTTTCCCAAATCCCAGGCTTGTCCGGGGACGGCGGAGCGCCCGCGGCGGACGGTTGGCTACAAGAGGCGGGTCCCCTCCATGACCTTTCAAGGGCGTTTGGTCCTCCTGATCTCCGGGCTGGTGACGCTGGCGGTGGCGCTGGTCACGATTTTGCTGGCCTGGACGACCCATTCGGCGATCCAGACGCGGGTGGAAGCGGACAGCCGCGCTGCGGCGACCCTGCTGGCCCGCAGCGCCACCCTGGCGCGCGAGGTTCCGCGCGACGTGGAGGCGCTGCTGGGCGACCGGCTGCTGTCGGAGGCGACGCTCGCCGCCCACCTCGTGGCGGTGATGGAGGCGGGCAAGGCGCCGGTCAAGGCGGTGACCGACCGGCTGAAGGCCGTTGCGGACGGTGGCGGGCCGGACGAGATCTGGGTCACCGACAACCGGGGCCGCGCCTATCTGCACAACATTCCGGGTCCCGACATCACCTTCGGCCCCGACGCCCGTGCGCAGCCGCGCCAGGCGCCCTATTACGGCCTGCTGAACCGCGCGCCGGAAAAGGTGGTGACCGACGCCGCCACAGAGGGCGGCAAGCTGATGAAGTTCGCCGGCGTGGCCGGCGTCGACAAGCCGCGCATCGTCCAGGTCGGCGCCGACGTGCGCCGGCTCGGCGACATCGCCCGCAAGGCCGGGGTGGACGGGGTGATGGCCTCCCTGCTGGCCGGCGGCACGGTGGAGGGCGCGTGGCTGCTGGAGCGCGACGGGCGTCTCGCCGTGCACGCCACCGGCCCCAGCGCCGGGCCGCTGTCGGAGCGGGCGGTGGAGGCGGCGAAGGCCGCGGCGGCGTCCGGCGAGACCGGCCTTCTGCGCGAGGGCGACCGCTTGATCGCCTTTGCCCCGGTGCCGGCGGCCGGGCAGGGGGCGGCTGGGCAGGGGGCGGGCATCGCGGTGGTCCGCCTGCCGGCGGAGGACCTGTCCTCGGTGGTCGGGCGCCATGTGAAGATCGGCGTGCTGGTCGGTCTGCTCGTCCTGGCGGCGGGCGTCTACGGCGCCGTCCGCTTCGCGCGCAGCCAGATGGCCCCGATCGAGCGTCTAGGCGAGGCCGTCGCCGCCGTGGAGGCCGGGCGATTCAACCCCTTCACCCTGAACGAGGCGATGGAGCGCAACGACGAGATGGGCCGCCTCGCCCGCGTCTTCCGCAGCATGGCGCTGGAGGCGTCCTACCGCGAGGAGACGCTGGACGCCCAGCTTCTGATGCGCACGGCTGAGTTGGAGACCCGCACCGAGAAGCTGGCCGCCGCCGAACACCTGATCGAGGAGGAGCAGCGCGCTGCCCGCGACGTGCAGGCGAACCTGCTGCCGCAGCAGCTTCCCGCCGGGCGCGACAGCCAGTTCTTCGGCCTGCTGGTCCCCGGTCCGGCGGTCAGCGGCGACTTCTACGACGTGATCGAGCTGGACGAGCGCCATTGCCTGCTGGTGGTGGCCGGCGTGTCCGGCTGGGGCGTGCCGGCGGCCTTCCTGATGCTGCTGGTGCGCGGCGCGATCCGCGAGGCGGCGGCCCGGCCCGGGATGACCCCGGCCGCTATCCTGGCGGCGGCCAACGACCGGCTGTGCGGGCAGAGCCCCTTCGACGGCTTCGCCACCGCCTTCGTCGCCCTCTATGACCGCGAGACCGGAATGCTCAGCCATTCCAGCGCCGGCAACCGCGCGCCCTGCCGCATCCGGGCGGACGGCAGCGTCCTGACCCTGGCCGATGCCGGCGGCCCGGCGCTGGGCGTGCGCAAGGGCATCCCCTACGGCGAGGCGGTGGCACGGCTGGAGCAGGAGGACACGCTGTTCCTGTGCACCGAGGGCGTGCTGCGCGCGGTGAACGCCCAGCGCGAGCCGTTCGGCGAGGAGCGTCTGGCCGCCGTCCTGCACCAGGGTCGTGGCCTGTCGGCGCGCGACCGCTCCGAACTGCTGCTGCGCGCGGTGGAGGCCCATGTCGGTCCGGGCGGGCAGACCGGCGACATTGTCTGCCTGACCGTCCGCCGGCTGCTGCCCGCCGCCGAGCTGGCGCCGGAGTCCGAAGCGGCGGTGTGACGCCCTTCGGCGACGTCCGGCGGCGAGATCGTTTCCTCTGATCGAGGTGACCCGGCTGGTCCGCCGGGTCACCCGTGCGACCACAGCGCGGAACCGTGCGGCACCCCCATCTCTGTCCTGGGTTCCGCCGTTCAGCTTCGGTTCAGTCGCCCCCGGACAGGATCGGCAGGACTTGCCTGTTTCTGCCGATGAGGGGACTTCCGATGTCCAACGCTTACTCCGACGCCGCCGCCCGGCCACCCGTCAAGACCCGCCCCGTCAAGACCCGCTACGACGGGGTGATGCTGTTCCTGCACTGGAACGTCGCCCTGCTGATCCTGGTGGCCTTCGCCATCGCCCAGGGGCGTGGGCTGGTGCCCCGCGGGCCGGAGCGGACCGCCCTGATGGATGTCCACCGCTCGCTCGGCGTCCTCGTGCTGGCGCTGGTGGCGCTGCGCATGGTCTGGCGCGCCGTCAGCCCGCCGCCGCCCATGCCCGCCGACACCACGCCGCTGCTCCTGCTGGCGGCCAAGGCCGGGCATCTGGCGCTCTACGCCCTGATGATTGCCGTGCCGCTGGCCGGCGTGACCATGACCCAGGCCCACGGCCATCCCGTTACCTTCTTTGGTCTGTTCACCCTGCCGACGCTGGTGGGGGAAAACCATGCCTTCGGCGACACGCTGGAGAAGCTGCATGAGCTTCTCGGCACCGCCATCATCGTGCTGGCCGGTCTGCACGCGGCGGCGGCCCTGGTCCATCAGTATGTGCTTAAGGACGGAACGCTGAGCCGCATGCTGCCCTGGGGAAACCGCTGAATAGAAAAGGGCGGGCGGCGCTGGCACCGAAGTGCCGGTGGGCGCCGCCCGCCGAGTGGCGAGGTCCTGCCTCCTCCATGGATGGACCCATGTTCGGGTCCCCCATGGTCTGATGAACCCGCCCAAGCGGCATCTCTTCCCGACGCAATGGCGGTACCGCCCCCCGCTTTGACGCATCACCCCTGTTTTCCGGCTGTGCAGCGGGGGAGGTGAGGCGGTGCCCGGTAAGGCGATTCGTATGGCAGCGGGAGCTGCGTTTCTGGTGTCGGCGCCCGCCGGTGCGGTGCCGTTCGACCGGGTGTTCGTCTTCGGCGACAGCCTGTCCGACACCGGCCGCGTCTATGAGCTGACGCGCGGCGGCATTCCGCAGAGCCCGCCCTATTACGACGGGCGTTTCTCCAATGGCCCCGTCTGGGTCGAGCGGCTGGCCCCGCTGATCGGCAGCCAGCCCGACCAGAAGACCAACTTCGCCTATGGTGGCGCGGAGACCGGCACCCTGTCGCAGACCGGCGTTCCCGGCATCCAGGGGCAGGTCGGGCAGTTCCTGTTCAGCCGCCCGAGCGGCACCGGCGGCGGGCTGTTCGCGGTGTGGGCAGGCGGCAACGACTACTTCAACCGCGTCTCGGCCGGGGCGGACCCGTCGGGCCTCGTCACCCAGACGGTCGGCAACATCGTCACCACGGTGGAGCGTCTGGCGGCGCTCGGGGGGAAGACCTTCCTGGTCCCGAACCTGCCGGACCTCGGCACCGTCCCGGACACCCGCAACTCCGACCGCGCCGCCCTGCTGAACGCCGTCACAGCCTCCCACAACACGTTGCTGTCGCAGGCGATGGCCGACGTGGAGAAGCGGCTGGGAGTCACCGTCGTGGTGGCCGACGTCAACGCGCTGTACCGCGCGGTGGCGGCCAACCCGACGGCCTACGGCTTCACCAACACCGTGACGCCCTGCCTGTCGAACAACGCGCCGACCGGCGCCTGCGGGACCGAGGTGCAGGCCGACCAGACCGTCTATTGGGACGAGATCCACCCGACCCGCGCCGCCCATCTGCTGATCGCGCAATACATGCAGGGCGCCCTGCTCGCGCTGAACGACGCGGCGGAGACGGTGGCGATGCAGCCGGAGCTGGCCTTCGAGGCGACGCGGAGCTGGCACCGCGCTCTGCTCGGCTCCATCGCCGGCCCCGCCGCCGCGCGGGTGGAGGCGCCGCTCGGCAACGGGGAACTGAGGGCGTTCCTGATCGGCGACGCCGCCTGGGGCCGCCTCGGCGGCACGGCGGAGCGCCAGGGCTTCCGCTTCAACACGCAGTCGGGTGGCGTCGGCGCCGAACTGCCGGTCGGGCCGGCCTCGCGCGTCGGGCTGTCGGTCGGCGGGTCGCGCGGCCGCGCCAAGCTGGACGAGGGGGCGGGCACGCTGGACATGACCAGCACCATCATCGGCCTGCACGCGGTGACCGAGGCGCGGGGCTTCCTGCTGGCCGTGGCTGGCAGCGTCTCCTTCGACCGTTACGGCGACATCGACCGGACCACCGGTTTCGCGCCGTTTCCCAACGCCTCGGCGGACACGGACGGGCGGACCTATGCCCTGTCGGTCGCCGGGGGCTATACGACGCAGCTCGGTCCGGTGGCGCTGGGACCGCGGCTCGGTCTGCGCTACATCCACACGCGCATCGACGGCTATCAGGAGAGCGGCGCCGGCCTGCTGTCGCTCGGCGTCGAGCGCCAGAGCGCCGAATCGCTGGAGAGCAGCGTCGGGGCCGAAGCCTCCACCATCGTTGAGATCGGGCGGACGGTGCTTCAGCCCAGCCTGGGTATCGCCTGGGAGCACCAGTTCGCCGAGGACGCGCGCACCGTCACCGTCCGCCTGCCCGGCGGAGCCGCCAACAGCGTGAGCCCGAGCGGCGACGGCCGCGACTCCCTGGTGGTCGGCGCCGGCCTGTCGGCCCAGCTCTGGCAGGCGGTCAGCGCAACGGTGGGTTACCGCGGCGAACTGTCGGGGGCGGACGGCCACAACCACGCCTTCACCGCCCGCTTGCGGATGAGCTTCTGAGGAAACGCCTATTCCATCCTTCCGGAAGGCTTTTTCCTGCTGGCGTTGCGGCGCCGCAAGAGGAACAATCGGTGCCGGTGCGTCGCCCCCGGGCACGCCCGCCCGAACAAGAACAACGGCCCGGACAAAAGCAAAGGGAGGAGTTTCATGGCCTACAAGCACATCCTCGTGCATCTCGATTCCGGCCCGCAGGTGGAAACCCGCCTCGACGCGGCCATCGCGCTGGCGAAGACCAGCGGCGCCTTCCTGCGCGGCCTGTTCGCCCAGCCGGACCGCAGCGCCACCAGCGTCATCGCCCGCCGCTCCAGCGACCATCTGGAGCAGGCCGCCGCCCGCAGCGAGGCGATGTTCCGCGACAAGCTCCAGGCGTCGGGCCTGCAGGGCCAGTGGCACGGCCTGACCCACGGCGAGCACAACCACGTCATCCGCGAGGTCATCATCTGGTCGCGCTTTGCCGACCTGACGGTGCTCGGCCAGTTCGACCGCAGCGCCCCCGCCGACGGCGTGGCGCCGGAAGAACTGAACGAGCAGGTGGTGCTGAATTCGGGTCGCCCGGTGCTGGTGCTGCCCTTCGCGGGCACCTTCCCGGTGATCGGCAAGCGCGTCGCCGTCGCCTGGAACGCCGAGCGCGAGGCCGCCCGTGCCCTGTCCGACGCCATGCCCTTCCTCCAGGCCGCCGACGAGGTCACCGTCATCACCGTTCTGACCCAGGCCGCCCCGCCGGCCGGGACGGAGCCGCAGCGCATCGGCCTGCTCGACCATCTGGCGCTCCACGGCGTGACGGCCGACCAGACGCATTTCACGGTGACCGACATCGGCGCCATGGACGCGCTTCTGGCCCGCAGCATCGATTCCGGGGCCGATCTGCTGGTGATGGGCGCGCATGGCCATTACGGCTTCCCCTTCCTGCACCGTGGCGGCGGGACGCGCCATGTCCTGCGCACCTGCCCGGTGCCGCTGCTGCTCTCCCACTGACGCCGTCCGGTTGACGCAAACAGGGGCGGGCTTTCCTCCGCCGGGCTGGGCGGCCATGTAGAGGCTTCCCGGCACCGGCTGGAGAGCGTGCATGTCCTGGCTTCGCGTCTTCCTGATCGCCTGTCCCGTCATCGTCCTGGCGGCGCTGTTCGCCGCCTGGGCGGCGACGGGCTTCGACCTGTTCGGCCTCAGCCTGCCGGGCCTGCTCGCCCTGGTCGGCGGCGCCGTGCTGACCAGCGCCGTCGCCATCGGGCTGATGGCCCTGGTTTTCCTCAGCAACCGCAGCGGCCACGACGAGGCAGCGGGCCGCCCCGACCCCACGGACGGGCCGGACCGGCTCTAAAGCCCGGACCCCGAAAGGGGCCATCGGCCCTTTCTTCCGTCTGATGTCCGCATGGTCGGCGGAACGCCTGCGACTCCCCACCGTTGCTGAAGGGACGAAGGAGCCCCGGTTCTTGCGGCCGGACGGGCCATGCCTGCGGCCGGGGCGGGAAGGAGGGGAACGCCGCGATGGACGAACACCGCATCCGCCACCGTGCCTACGAGATCTGGGAGCAGGAGGGGCGCCCCGAAGGCCGCCGCGCTGAACACTGGGAACGGGCCTGCCGTGAACTCCAGGAGGAGGACGAGCGGGCGAAGGAGCAGGGTCCCGAACCGCGCGACCGCGTCCGAGCCGCCGCGGATTCGGGCGCCGGCATCTGACGTCCATCACAGCCATTCCTCCAAGGAGACGCCATGCCGCCCCGCCGTGATCCCGCTTCCTTCATGTGGTCGGAGGCCGTTGAACTGCTGGACCGTGCCGAGCGGCTGCACCGCCAGTTCTTCCGCCCGGCCCCGCCCGGCCCGCGCCGCGCCTGCTGGACCCCGCCCATCGACGTCTACGAGACGGAGGATGCGGTGACCATCGTCGTCGCCCTTCCTGGCGTCGGTGCGGAACAGCTTCACGTCGCCGTCGAGGACGGCGTTCTGGTGGTTGCCGGGGAGCGGACCCTGCCGCTGGGCTGCGACGGGATCATCCACCGCCTCGAGATTCCCCACGGCCGCTTCGAGCGGCGGATCGAGCTGCCCGCCGGGGCCTTCCGCATGGGACGGCGCGAGCTGTCGGCGGGCTGCCTCGTGCTGACGCTCGACAAGATGGGATGAAGGACGTTCGAATGACTGATGAGCACGCTGCCGAAGCGACGCCGGCTCCCCAGACACCACCCGCCTCGCCGCCGGCCTCCGGGTTGCCGGAGGATGTGATCCCGGTCATCCCGGTGCGGAACCTCGTGCAGTTTCCGGGGGTGGTGCTGCCGGTGACGGTGGGGCGGGCGCGCTCGGTCGCCGCGGCGCAGGAGGCGGCCCGCACCGAACGGCCGGTCGGCATCCTGCTCCAGCGCGACGAGGCGGTGGAGGACCCGACCGGAGCCGACATGCACCGCGTCGGCACGACCGCCAGCATCCTGCGCTATGTCACCACGCCCGACGGTTCGCACCATCTGGTGTGCCAGGGACAGCAACGCTTCCGCATCGTCGAGTGGGTGCCGGGCCATCCCTTCATGGCCGCCCGCGTCGAGATGGTGGAGGAAAGCGACACCGCCACGCCGGAGGTCATGGCCCGCTTCCTGAACCTGCGCAACGAGGCGGTGGAGGCGCTGCAACTGCTGCCCCAGGCCCCGCAGGAGCTGTTGGCCGCCGTCCAGGCGCTCGAAAGCCCCGGCGAGCTGGCCGACATGACCGCCAGCTACATGGACCTGAAGCCCGCCGAGAAGCAGGAGGTGCTGGAGACCATCGACCTGCCGGAGCGGCTCGACAAGGTTGGCGGCCTGCTCGCCCGGCGGATCGAGGTGCTGCGGCTGTCGCGCGACCTCCGCGAGCGCACCCGCGAGGCGATGGACGAGCGGCAACGCGAATACCTGCTGCGCGAGCAACTCCGTGCCATCCAGAAGGAGCTGGGCGAGGCCGACGAGGGGCGTCAGGCCGAGATCGGCGAGCTTCAGGACGCCATCGCCAAGGCCGGCATGCCCCTTGATGTCCGCGAGCACGCCGAGAAGGAACTGCGCCGGCTGGAGCGCATGCCGGAGGCGGCGGCGGAATACTCTATGGTGCGCAGTTACCTGGACTGGCTGATCGAGATGCCGTGGGACCGCCGGTCGGAATCCCGCATCGACATCGCCGAGGCGCGCCGCATCCTCGACGAGGACCATTACGGGCTGGAGAAGGTCAAGCGCCGCATCTTGGAATTCCTGGCGGTGCGCAAGCTGAACCCGGAGGGGCGCAGCCCCATCCTGTGCTTCGTCGGCCCGCCGGGGGTGGGCAAGACCTCGCTCGGCCAGAGCATCGCGCGGGCGACCGGGCGGGCCTTCGCCCGCGTCTCGCTGGGCGGCGTCCATGACGAGAGCGAGATCCGCGGCCATCGCCGCACCTATGTCGGCGCGCTTCCCGGCAACATCGTCCAGGCCATCCGCAAGGCCGGGACGCGCGACTGCGTGCTGATGCTGGATGAGATGGACAAGCTGGGGCAGGGGTTCCACGGCGACCCGTCGGCCGCCCTGCTGGAGGTGCTGGACCCGGAGCAGAACGCCACCTTCCGCGACCATTACCTGGGCGTGCCTTTCGACCTGTCGAAGGTGATGTTCATCGCCACCGCCAACATGCTGGACACCATCCCCGGCCCGCTGCGCGACCGCATGGAGGTGATCGAGCTGTCCGGCTACACCGAGGACGAGAAGCTGGAGATCGCCAAGCGCTACCTGCTGGCCCGCCAGCTCGCCGCCAACGGGTTGACGGCGGACCAGCTGGAGATCCCCGACGACACGCTGCGGGCGATCATCCGGGACCACACGCGGGAGGCCGGGAACCGCCAACTGGAACGGCTGATCGGCGCGGTCGGGCGCTACGCCGCCGTCCGCATCGCCGAGGGCGAGGTCGAGCGGATGCGGGTCGAACCGGCGGACCTGACGGCGATCCTCGGGCCGCCGCGATTCGAAAACGACGTGGCGATGCGCACCAGCGTGCCCGGCGTGGCGACCGGTCTCGCCTGGACTCCGGTCGGTGGCGACATCCTGTTCATCGAGGCCAGCCGCTTTTCCGGCTCGGGGCGGCTGATCCTGACCGGCCAGCTGGGCGAGGTGATGAAGGAGAGCGCGCAGGCCGCCCTCAGCCTCGTCAAGTCGCGGGTGAAGGACCTCGGCCTCGACCCGGAGGGGCTGGACCGTTTCGACATCCATATCCACGTCCCGGCGGGTGCCATCCCAAAGGACGGGCCGTCCGCCGGGGTGGCGATCTTCACGGCCCTGGTGTCGCTGCTGTCCGGGCGCTGCATCCGCTCCGACACGGCGATGACCGGGGAGATCAGCCTGCGCGGTCTGGTGCTGCCGGTCGGCGGCATCCGCGAGAAGGTGGTGGCCGCCCAGCGCGCCGGGCTGAAGACGGTGATGCTGCCCGCCCGCAACCGCAAGGACTTCGACGACATTCCGGCGGCGGTGCGCGAGCGGCTGAGCTTCGTCTGGCTGGAGCGGGTGGACGACGCCGTCCGCGCCGCCCTGGTGTCGGAGCCCTCCGTGGAGGCGGCGGAGCGCAAGGCCGGGTAGCGTTCTCCGCAGAGGCCGGAACCCTTGCGCACCGGGGGTGCGGTGCGCCACATCAATGGCGCGCCCGCACGGAGCGCGCACAGGAGACGATCATGACGCCCGAGGAACGCACCCTCCTTTCCGATCTGTTCACGCACCTGCGCGAGGTGGAGAACCAGCCCCGCGATCCGGAGGCGGAACGCTTCATCCAGCAGATGATCCAGGGCCAGCCCGCCGCCGCCTACTACATGGCGCAGTCGGTCCTGGTGCAGCAGCAGGCGCTGACCGCCGCCCAGCAGCGCATCGAGGATCTGGAGCGGCAGGTGAGGGAGGCGCAGTCCCGCGCCCAGCAGACCCAGACCCAGCCGTCCGGCGGCAGCTTCCTGTCCAACGCGCTCGGGCTGGGGCGCAGCCCATGGGCCGGCGGCGGCAACCGTTCGGCGGAGCCGCCCGCTCCGGCGCCCCAGTCTCCCCAGGGGCCGGCCTACAACCCCATGCAGCCGCCGTCGCGCAGCCCGTGGGGGGCCGCTCCGCAGGCCGGCGGGCAACCCGGTTACGGCCAGCCCGGCTATCCGCCCCAGCCCGGTTACGCTCCGCAGCCCGGATTCGGCCCGCAGGGCTCCGCGCCGCGCGGCGGCGGGTTCCTGAGCGGTGCGGCCCAGACGGCGGCGGGCGTCGCCGGTGGCATGCTGGCGGCCAGCGCCATATCCTCGATGCTCAGCCATTCCCCGGGTCCGTTCGGCGAGGCCGCGGCGGCGGCGGGTCAGACGGCCAGCCATGGCGAGACGATCATCAACAATTACTACGGCGACTCCGCCGACCAGGGCGCGGACCAGGGCTTCCCGCCGGAGGACAACAACCTCCAGAACATCGACTATCAGACCGACGATTCCTCGTTCGATGACGGCGGCGGCGATGGCGGTGGAGACGACAGCTGGATCTGACCTTATCCAGTCCTTGGCGGAAGGTGTGCCAACCTTTGGGAAAGGTCCGGTGCGCCTTCGTGCCGCCATCACAGTTAATATAAATTAAACAGTTAGGTCCCTACGGTGCGTTGGGCAAGGCAGGCCATATTCCCCGATCCCCACGCAGACCCGAGGCCCATGACGACGCTCGTTCAGCCCCAGCCGACCGAAGACGCCGAGCGCAGCGACGCTGAGCGCAAGGCCTCCGCCACCCAGATGTACCATGAGGTGGCGCGGATCATCGAACGGATGCACCGCCGGTTCCTCGACGTTCTGCGAATCGAGTTGTCCCGCATCGGCATCGACGACATCAGCCCGGTGCAGGTGATGATGCTGCTGAACATCTCCAACGGAGAGATCAGCGTTCGCGACCTGATCGAGCGCGGCTATTACCTCGGCTCCAACGCCTCCTACAACCTGAAGCAACTGGTGGACAGCGGCTATGTCGACCGCTCCGCCTCGCCGCGCGACAAGCGCGCCGCCCGGCTGAAGCTGTCGGCAAGGGGGTTGGAGCTGTGCGAGCGGCTGCGCCACATGGCGTCGGTCCACTCCGATGGTCTGATCCGCACCGACGGCGACAGCCAGGACTTCGAGGTCACCTACCGCACGCTGCGCCGTCTGGAGCGCAAATGGACGGACGTCATCCGCTCCGACGAAACCGAAATCCTCTGACGCGCATTGACCTCCCTCAGTGTGCGCGGCGGTATGCCGTGCCACGATAAGGCCGCTGGGCTTTGTGGGGGATGTGGGATGAGGTTCGCCGTCGGCACGCAGGATTACCGCAGCATCGCCACCCATGGCGGCCGCACCCGCCGCTTCCTGGTCTTCGAGGCCGAATCAGGCAGCGATCCTGTCGAGGTCGAGCGGATCGAGCTTGCCGAGGACGAGGTGCTTCACCTCGCCGGCGATGGGCGTCCGCACCCCATCGACGCGGTGCGGGTGGTCATCACCGGCTCGTCCGGCGAGGGTTTCATCAACCACATGAAGCGCCGCGGCATCGAGCCGGTGACCACGCTGGAGACCGATCCGGTGCAGGCGATCCGCGACTGGTTCGCGGGGACCGTCAGGACGGCCCCGCCGCCCGAGCATCCCCATGAGCATCACGACCACGGCCATCACGACCACGACCTTGGTGACGCCCCGCAGGAGCGCCACGGGGCGCCGGCCTGAGTCGTCACACAGGGAAGGACACGCTGGCGGTGGTGCCGGCGGCGTCGCTTTCCGTGTTCAGCGTGTCGCCGAGCTGGGCAGCCAGCGCCTCGGCCAGCATCAGCCCGTCCTCCGCCGTCGTGTCGAAGCCGGCGGGCAGGGCGCGCCCGTTGTCCTCGACGATCAGGCGGGCGCGCCCGTTGTTCTCCTGCGTCACCGACACGCGGATCCAGCCTTGCTCCGGAAAAGCGTGGTGCAGGCTGTTGGTGATCAGCTCCGCGGTGATCAGGCCCAGCGGCATGGCCTCGTACAGGCCGATCTGGATGGGATCGCTCTTCACCTCGATGGGCACGTTGGCGAGGCCACCGGGAGTCCCATGCTTCACCGCGTCGGCGAGCGATTCGATGTAGCGGCCCAGGTTCACATGGGTGCCGGTGCCCGACTCGTGGAGCTGGCGATAGAGAATGGCCAGCGCTTCGATGCGCACCAGCGTCTGCTCGTAGGCGGCTCGGGCGTCCGGGTCGCGGATGCGGCCCGTCTGCAGCTTGAGCAGGCTGATGACGAGCTGAAGGCTGTTCTTGGCCCGGTGCTGAAGCTCGCGCAGTTCGGCCTCCAGCTCGCGGATGCGCTCCGCGATTGGGTCCTCCGGCGCTCCCGAACCGGTGGCGGGGCGATCAGCAGGCAGGGCGACCGGCTGGGACCGGAGGGGATTGGGCATCACGCGATTCTCGGCTGAAGCTGGGCAATGTTTTCCTTAGGTACAGAACAATTTATGCGCTTGAACCCACTCCCGAATTGGTTCTGAGGAAGTAACCCTCTGCGCATATCCAATTCGTTCGTCCACGTTCGGACGGAGAGGCAGGGCTTATGATCCCGGCGGACAAAGGGTCGGAATCGCGGGCAGGCGGGGCAAGCCGGAAAATGCGTTTCCCCGGCCGCCCCGTCGTGGCATGAGTGCCGCCATGCGTTTGAGAACCCTTGCGATTCCCTTTTGCGCCCTGTTGGCCGTGGCCGGCGGTTGCGCCGCGGTGGCCGGAAACGGCCGACCGGTCGAGTCCTCCGTTCCGATTGCGCTCGATCCGGACCGCCCGGATCTTGCAGAGGTTGGCGCTCTGCGATTTCGCGGCGCCCTCCGTCTGCCCGATGGGGCAGGGGTGGGAGGCTTGTCCGGCCTCTGGGTCAGCGACTCGGGCGACCGTTTCGCCGCGGTCTCCGACAACGGCAAGAGCGTCACGGGGCGGCTGTCCTACGACGCCCAGGGGCGTCTGGCGGGTGCCGGACACTACGATGTCCGTCCCTTGACTCTCGATAAGAGTCCGGACTACCGCGGCCGGCTCAACGATTCGGAAGACCTCGTCCGCCTGCCGGGCGGCGGCTGGCTGGTGCCGTTCGAGCGCAATCACCGTATCCTCCGTTACGAAGGCGCCGACCGGCCCGAGGGAGCCCCGCGGAAGCTTCCGGTGCCGCCCGGTCTGGAAAACGCCCCAGCGAACGGCGGGGTCGAGGCGCTGGCCGCGCTGCCGGACGGCCGCATCCTGGCCATCGAGGAGGGCGACGACGACGGCGTCCGCGAACGCCACGCCTGGATCGCTTCCGTCGAGTTGAAAACGCGAGGCGATTGGCAGCCGCTGACCTACCGTGCGGCGCCGCGCTTCCGTCCCACGGCCGCGGCACCCCTGCCGGACGGCGGGGTGCTGGTGCTCGAGCGGCGGGTGTCCCTGCTGGGCGGCTGGGCGGCGCGCATCGTCCATGTGCCGACGGACTCGCTGCGCGGTGGCGCGACGATGGACGGGGTGGAACTGGCGCGCCTGGAGCCGCCGTTGCCGACCGACAATTTCGAAGGATTGGCGGTGCGGCCCGGTGAGGACGGCAACCTGCTCGTCTACATCGTTTCCGACGACAACCGCAGCCCGCTCCAGCGGACCTATCTTATGATGTTCCAGCTTCCGGCCAGCGCTTTGAAAGCCACCGTCGCGGGGCGCTGACCGGAAAGCGCCCCCGCGGTGAGCGGCGTCGCTCAGAAGTTGGCGTAGGGGCCGCCCTGGCCGGGCATGTCCGGCACGCCCGGAGCACCCGGATTCCCCATCGACTCGCGGTGATGATGGACGCGGGCGATGCTCGGGGCGAGGTCCTGAAGCTCGATGAAGTTATCGGCCTGACGGCGCAGCTCGTCTGCGACCATCGGCGGCTGGGAGCGCACCGTGCTGATGACGCTGACCCGCACACCCTTGCGCTGCACCGCCTCGACCAGCCGACGGAAATCGCCGTCGCCTGAGAACAGCAGGATGTGGTCGACGCGCTCGGCCATCTCCATCACGTCGATGGCCAGCTCTATGTCCATGTTGCCCTTGATCTTCCGCCGGCCCGAGGCGTCAGTGAACTCCTTGGTCGGCTTGGTCACCATGGTGTAGCCGTTGTAGTCCAGCCAGTCGACCAGCGGCCGGATCGGCGAATACTCCTGATCCTCCACCAGCGCGGTGTAGTAGAAGGCGCGCACCAGCCGCCCCTCGGAGGCGAAGCCGTCGCGAAGACGCTTATAGTCGATATCGAAGCCCAGGGACCGGGCAGCCGCATACAAATTGGCGCCGTCGATGAACATCGCCAGACGCTCTTCCTTATAAAAGAGCTTCGTAACATCTTTCGGCAAAGTCGTATTCCGATCCAATTCCGTAATCCTTCCACGATGGATTGAATTATATGTCAGGCATACGCGAAATTGCGATTCACCAGATAAGTAAAGTAGGAGGTCGTCTACGCGCGAGCAAGGGGGAGCGCGGGCATGGTCACGCCGCGGGCGGGGTACGGCGGGCGCACCCGACAAGGCTCGAAGCGCTTGCGCAGGCGCGAACGCATCAATATATTCGGTTGCCTTCGCAGATCCCGGAGTTGGTTTGGTATGGCTCGCGTTACCGTCGAAGATTGCGTCCTCAAAGTTCCGAACCGGTTTGAACTGGTCATGATGGCGGCCCAGCGTGCGCGTGAGATCGCGTCCGGCGCTCCGCTGTCGATCGATCGCGACAACGACAAGAACCCGGTCGTTGCCCTGCGCGAGATCGCCGATGAGACGGTGATGCTGGAGCATCTGAAGAACGCCCTGATCAAGGGCCACCAGAAGCATGTCGAGCCGGACGAGCCCGAGGAGGAGATCGTCGAGCTGATGGCCGGCGAGCACGACTGGGCCGCCCGCGGCGACACGTCGCTGGAGGACGAGGACGGGATGAGCGAGGCGGAGGAGGTCGGCGAAGGCGACGACCTGCTGTCCGACATGGAGAGCGACCCGGCGGCGGCCTTCGGCGAGACCGAGGACGACGTCGTCGGCCGCGATGCGGACGGGGATCTCTGACGCTGACCGACTGCGACCGGCTGTGGGGGCCGATGGGCCCCCTCTCCGTCGACCAACCGAACATTTGCGAAACTTCATGGCGCACGCTGCGCCGGGTCGGGTGGCATGATCCGGCAATATGAGCTTGTCGAACGCGTCAAGGCGTACGACCCCTCGGCTGACGAGGAGTTGCTCAACCGCGCCTACGTCTTCTCCATGAAGGCGCACGGCTCGCAGACCCGCGCCTCGGGCGATCCCTACTTCCTCCACCCGCTGGAGGTCGCCGGCATCCTCACACAGCTCAAGCTGGACGCCGGGACCATCGCGACGGCGCTGCTGCACGACACGGTCGAAGACACGGTCGCCACGCTGGAGGACATCGAGAAACATTTCGGCAAGGAGATCGCCCGTCTCGTCGACGGCGTGACCAAGCTGTCGCGCCTGGAACTGCACAGCGAGCAGGCCAAGCAGGCCGAGAATTTTCGCAAGCTGGTGCTGGCCATGTCGGAGGACATCCGTGTCCTCCTGGTCAAACTGGCCGACCGCTTGCACAACATGCGCACGCTGTTCCATCTGAAGAACCCGGACAAGCGCAAGCGCATCGCCCGCGAAACGATCGAGATCTACGCGCCGCTCGCCGAGCGCATCGGCATGCATCAGGTCAAGGACGAGCTGGAGGATCTCTCCTTCGCGGAGCTGAATCCGGACGCCCGCGACAGCATCCTCGCCCAGCTCTCCCGCCTGCGCACCGAGGGTGAGAACCGCGTCCAGCGGATCATCCAGGAACTCCGCGGCACGCTGGCGGAGGAAGGTCTGCCCAACGCCGGGGTCACCGGGCGCGAGAAGACCGCCTATTCGATCTGGCGCAAGCTGCAGCGCAAGAACGTCAGCTTCGAGCAGCTGTCGGACATAATGGCTTTCCGGATCATGGTGGACACGGTGCCGGAATGCTATCAGGCGCTGGGCGTCATCCACGCCCATTACCCGGTCGTTCCGGGGCGCTTCAAGGACTACATCTCGACGCCCAAGCCCAACGGCTACCGCTCGCTCCACACCGGGGTGATCGGTCCGGAGCGCAACCGCATCGAGGTGCAGATCCGCACCAGCGACATGCACGAGATCTGCGAACTCGGCGTCGCCGCCCACTGGGCCTACAAGCAGGGCGAGCCGCGCACCCAGCAGGGGCGCGAGTACCGCTGGCTGCGCGAGCTTCTGGACATCCTGGAGCACGCGCAGAAGCCCGAGGAGTTCCTGGAGCACACCAAGCTGGAGCTGTTCCAGGACCAGGTCTTCTGCTTCACGCCGAAGGGCGACCTGATCGCGCTGCCGCGCGGCGCCACCCCGGTGGACTTCGCCTACGCCGTCCATTCGGAGGTCGGCGACCACTGCGTCGGCGCCAAGATCAACGGGCGGATGCTGCCGCTGCGCACGCAGCTGCAGAACGGCGATCAGGTCGACATCATCACGTCCAAGGCCCAGACCCCGGTTCCGGGCTGGGAACGCTTCGTCGTCACCGGCAAGGCGCGGGCGCGCATCCGCAAGTTCCTGCGCACCCAGCAGCGCACCCAGTACATCGAGCTGGGCCGCGCCATCCTGCAGCGCCAGTTCAAGTCGGAAGGCTACGAGTTCTCGGAAAAGGCGCTGGACGGAGTCGTCAAGATCTTCCAGCAGCCGAGCGCCGACGACCTGCTGGCCAGCGTCGGGTCGGGCCTGCATTCGGGCCGCGAGGTCTTCCACGCCGTCTTCCCCGGCCACAAGCCGCATGTGGCGACGCCCAAGGAAGGCGACGACAAGAACGCCATCACGGTTCCGAAGCCCAAGCCGAAGGTGAAGGGCCACAACGCGCCGCTGCCGATCCGCGGCCTGATCCCCGGCATGGCCGTCCATTACGCCCGCTGCTGCCACCCGCTGCCGGGCGACCGCATCGTCGGCATCGTGACCACCGGCAAGGGCGTGACCATCCACACCATCGACTGCGAGACGCTGGAGAGCTTCCACGAATCGCCGGAGCGGTGGATCGACGTCGCCTGGGACATCGGGCCGGACAGCCCCGAGGAGCATGTCGGGCGCATCTCGCTGGTGGTCAACAACGAGCCGGGCTCGCTCGGCACGCTGTCCACGGTCATCGGCAAGAACGGCGGCAACATCACGAACCTGAAGATCACCAGCCGCAACACCGACTTCTTCGAGCTGCTGATCGACATCGACGTGAAGGACGCCAAGCATCTGACCAACATCATGGCGGCCCTGCGCGCCACCCCCGCCATCAACGCGGTGGAGCGCGCCCGCGGGCGGTGAGGGTTGCCCGCGCGGTCGCGCCCGCCCAGAGCGCCCATCGGAAGCGAGGGAAGCATGTCCAGCCCGACCATCTTCAGCCGCCTGATCGCCGGGGAACTGCCCTGCGCCGTGGTGTACGAGGATGCGGAGACCTTCGCCTTCATGGACGCCGGGCAGGTCAACCCCGGCCATGTGCTGGTGGCGCTGAAGCGCCCGGCCCCGACCATCCTGGACGTGACGGAGAACGAGGCGGCAGCCCTGTTCCGCACCGTCCACAAGGTCGCCCGCGCCGTCCAGGCCGCCTTTTCGCCGGAGGGGATCACGCTTCTCCAGACCAACAAGCCGGCGGGCTGGCAGACGGTGCCGCACATCCACGTGCATGTGGTGCCGCGCTATGAGAACGACGGCGCCGATCTGGTCTGGCCGCGCCACGACCCGCCCATCGAGGAGCTGAAGGCGCTCGCCGCGCGGATCGCCGCGCATCACGTCGTTGAATGACGGCGTGACGCGACGCCACGCCACCGCTATATAGCAGGGAGACCCGGTGCCCGCCGGATGCAGGATGCGGGACCGGCGCGACACCGGAGTTTCGAGCCTATGCCCCGCCCTCTGCGCCTCGGCGTGAACATCGACCATGTGGCGACCGTCCGCAACGCGCGGGGCGGGCGTCACCCCGATCCCGTGCGCGCGGCGAAGCTCGCCGCCGAGGCCGGGGCCGACGGCATCACGGCCCATCTGCGCGAAGACCGCCGCCACATCATCGATTCCGACATTGAGCGGCTGATGGCGGAGATCCGGTTGCCGCTGAATCTGGAGATGGCGGCCACGGACGAGATGCTCGGCATCGCGCTGCGCCACAAGCCGCACGCCTGCTGCCTCGTCCCGGAGAAGCGCACCGAGGTCACCACCGAAGGCGGGCTGGACGTCGCCGGGCAGATGGACAATCTCAAGCGCACCGTCGGTGACCTCGGCGCCGCGGGCATCCGCGTCTCGCTGTTCATCGACCCGGAGCCGGCGCAGCTCGATGCGGCGAAGGCGTTGGGCGCGCCCGTGGTGGAACTGCACACCGGCGCCTATTGCGACGCGCCCGCCGGGGCGGAACGCGCGGCGGAGCTTGAGCGCATCGTCCGGGCGGCCGCCCACGCCGAGGCCATCGGGCTGGAGTGCCACGCCGGCCATGGGCTGAGCTACGAGACGGTGGGGGCGGTCGCCGCCATCCCGACCATCGTGGAGCTGAACATCGGCCATTTCCTGATCGGCGAGGCGATCTTCGTCGGGCTGGGCAACACGCTCCAGCGCATGCGCGCCGTCATGAAGGACGCCCGAGCGGCGGCAGGAGGCGTCTCATGATCCTCGGCATCGGGAACGACCTGATCGACATCCGCCGGATCGAGCAGTCGCTGGACCGTTTCGGGGACCGCTTCATCGCCCGCATCTTCACCGACGTGGAGCGCGCCAAGTCGGAGCGCCGCGCCGGGGCCGCCGGCAAACACAGCGCGCGGGCCGCGACCTACGCCAAGCGCTTCGCCGCCAAGGAGGCCTGTTCCAAGGCGCTGGGCACCGGTTTCCGCGACGGCGTGTTCTGGCGCGACATGGGGGTGGTGAATCTGCCCTCCGGCCAGCCGACCATGCGCCTGACCGGCGGAGCGCTGGAGCGGCTGCAGGCGATCACCCCGCCGGGCATGCAAGCGCGCATCCACGTGACGCTGACCGACGAGTACCCGATGGCCGAGGCCTTCGTCATCATCAGCGCCGAACCGGCCGACGCTTCCGCCGACACCTCCATCACCACCTCCACGGCACCCTCCGCATGACCATGAACAGAGAGACCGCCTTGACCGGCAAATCCAAAGAGACAGGCGGCTTTGCCGAGACGGTGAAGACGGTCTTCTATGCGGTCATCATCGCCTTCGGCGTGCGGACCTTCGCCTTCGAGCCCTTCAATATCCCGTCCGGGTCGATGATCCCGACGCTGCTGATCGGCGACTACCTGTTCGTGTCCAAGTTCTCCTACGGATACAGCAAGTACACGGTCGGCTTCGGTCTGCCGCTGTTCGAGGGCCGCATCCTGGGCCACGCGCCGGAGCGCGGCGACGTCGCCGTGTTCAAGCTGCCGCGCGACAACAAGACCGACTACATCAAGCGCGTCATCGGCCTGCCGGGCGACACCGTCCAGGTGACCGGTGGCGTCCTGCACATCAACGGCCAGCCGGTGAAGCGCGAGCGGATCGAGGACTATGTGTCGCGCGACGCGCTGGGCCGCGAGGTCCGCATCGCCCAGTATGTGGAGACCCTGCCGGGCGGGCGCAGCCACCGCATCATCGAAGAGTCGGACAACGGTCCGCTCGACAACACCCCGGCCTTCAAGGTGCCGGCGAACCATCTGTTCATGATGGGCGACAACCGCGACAACTCGCTGGACAGCCGCGTTCCGTCGCAGGTGGGGTATGTCCCGATGGAGAATCTGGTCGGGCGCGCCGAATTTCTGTTCTTCTCTCTGGAGGACGGGACGCGCTTCTTCGAGGTGTGGCGCTGGCCGGCGGACCTGCGGTTCAGCCGCCTGTTCAACGCCGTGAAGTGAGCCCCGCACAGCACCGGGGCGCGGAGACCGATTATTGTGAGCCCTGAAGAACGGGGGACCCCCATGGCGTCCGACGCGGACGTGAGCGCCGATTCCGCCGACCTTGCGGAACTGGCCGCGGCCATCGGCCATCGCTTTGCCGACCCGCAACGGCTGGCCGACGCGGTCACCCATCCCAGCCTGATGGGGCTGGAGCGCAACGACCGCGGCGGGCGGCCCGAGCAGGGGCCCGGCCTCGCCTACGAGCGGCTGGAGTTCCTGGGCGACCGGGTGCTCGGCCTCGTCATCGCGGAATGGCTGCTGGAGCGCTTCCCCAACGAACGCGAGGGCGCGCTCGCCAAGCGGCACGTCTCGCTGGTCCGGCGGGAGGCGCTGAGCCGTGTCGCCGGCGCGCTGCAACTGGGGCGTTACCTGCGCCTGTCTCCGTCGGAGGCGCAGGGCGGAGGGCGCAGCAACAACACCATCCTGGCCGACGCCTGCGAGGCGGTGATCGGGGCGCTGTATCTGGACGGTGGCATGGACAAGGCGCGGGACTTCATCCGCGGAGCCTGGGCCGGGCAGATCGACCGCGCGGAGCCGCCGCCGCTGGATTCCAAGACGGCGTTGCAGGAATGGGCGCAGGGCAACAAGCGGCCCCTTCCCACCTATGAACTGATCGAGCAGAGCGGCCCGGCGCACGAGCCGGTGTTCCGCATCGCGGTCCGGTTGAAGGGCATGGAGCCGGTGACGGCCACCGGCCCGTCCAAGCGGGTCGCCGAACGGAAAGCGGCCAGCGCCTTGCTGCGCCAATTGGGAGTGCAGGTCGATGACTGACGGCCGCGACAAGTTTGAAGACGACGATAAGGACGAGGGCGTGAGCGAGAGCGTGGACGAGGGTGCCGACACTGGTGCCGAAGAAGGCGCCGAAGAGGCTGCCTATGTGCCCGAAAACCCGCGCTGCGGATTCGTCGCCCTGGTCGGCGCGCCGAACGCCGGCAAGTCGACCCTGCTGAACGCGATGGTCGGCTCCAAGGTGTCGATCGTCAGCTCCAAGGTGCAGACGACCCGCACGCGCGTGCTCGGCATCACCATCGCCGGCGACAGCCAGATCATCTTCGTGGACACGCCCGGCATCTTCAAGCCGAAGCGCCGTCTGGACCGCGCCATGGTGGCGGCGGCCTGGCAGGGGGCGGAGGACGCCGATCTGGTCGGCCTGCTGTTCGACGTGTCGCGCCGCGGCATCGACCAGGACACGCTGGGCATCATCGCACGGCTGAAGGAGCAGGGGCGCAAGGCGATCCTGATCCTCAACAAGATCGACCTCGTGCCGCGGGAGAAGCTGCTGGGCCTCGCCGACAGCTTCAACCAGGAAGGCATCTTCACCGACATCTTCATGCTGTCCGCCTCGACCGGCGACGGGGTGGAGCATCTGCGCGGCTTCTTGGCCGCCCGCATGCCAGAAGGCCCCTGGCACTATCCGGAGGACCAGATCTCCGACATGCCGATGCGCCTGCTGGCGGCGGAGATCACCCGCGAGAAGCTGTTCCAGCAGCTTCACCAGGAACTCCCCTATTCGGCGACGGTCGAGACCGAGCAGTGGGAGGAGTTCGAGAACGGGTCGGTCAAGATCTCCCAGGTCGTCTATGTCCAGCGCGACAGCCAGAAGGCCATCGTGCTCGGCAAGCAAGGCACCCGCATCAAGGCGCTGGGGCAGGCCGCCCGCACCGAGCTGGAGGAGATGCTGGAGCAGCGCGTCCACCTGATGCTGTTCGTCAAGGTGCGCGAGGACTGGGAGAACGATCCGGAGCGCTACGAGGCGTGGAACCTCGACTTCGGCGCGTCCTAAAGCACCGGTCAGGGTATAGGCGTGGGCGGAGGGTCCCCCATATAGAGGGGCGATCGTCCCCTACACGGACCGGCTGACCGTGCGCGTGCCCATTTTCAACGACCTGTACGACGCCGGCTCGCGCCTGTTGGGCCGGGCCGGCGATCTGGTTTCCGGCGGCATCCTGGAGCAGGACGTCCGTCTCGGCGTCACCGGGCTGCGGCGGGCCGGCAAGACCGTGTTCGTCACCTCGCTGGTCGACAACCTGCTGAAGGCCGGGCGGCTTCCCTTCCTCGACGTGGTGTCCTCCGGCCGCTTCCAGGCCTCGCGCCTGCGCCCGCAGCCCGACGCCCAGGTCCCCCGCTTCGAGGTGGAGCAGCGGCTGGCCGAACTGGCCGGCCCGGCGCCCCATTGGCCGACCGAGACGCGCGGGATTAGCCAGCTCCGCCTGTCCATGCGCTACCGCCCGAACGCGGTGCTGAAGCGCACGGTGCAGCCGGTCGCCACGCTGAATCTCGACATCGTCGACTATCCCGGCGAATGGCTGCTCGACCTGCCGCTGCTCCACCAGTCCTTCGCGGAATGGAGCGCGCTGACTTTGGAACTGGCCGGGCGGGCGCCGCGCGACGAGCTGTCGGTGTCCTGGCGCGGCTGGCTCGCCACCATCGACACGGCGGCCCCGGCGGAGGAGGAGCAGGCGCGGCGCGGCGCGGCGTTGTTCACCGACTACCTGCACGCCTGCCGCCGTTCCGACAATCTGCTCAGCCTGATCCAGCCGGGGCGGTTCGTCGAGCCGGGCGACATGGCCAACGCGCCGCTGCTGACCTTCTGCCCGTTGCCGGGTGACCGCCCGCGCACCCGCGGGAGCCTGTGGGCACTGATGGAGGATCGCTACGAGGCGTACAAGTCCAAGGTCGTCCGCCGCTTCTTCGCCGAGCATTTCGCCCGGCTCGACCGGCAGATCGTCCTGATCGATGTGCTGGGCGCGCTGAACTCCGGCCCGGCGGGCATGGCGGACATGAAGCGCGCCCTCGAACTGAGCCTGGAGCCCTTCCGTCACGGGTCCAGCAGTTGGCTGGACTGGCTGCTGGGCCGGAAGATCGACCGCGTGCTGTTCGCCGCCACCAAGGCCGACCATGTCGCCTCGCACCAGCACAACAGCCTGCGCCATCTGCTGGACCGGCTGGTGTCCGACGCCCGCGCCGGCATCCGTTTCGAAGGGGCGCAGGTGGAGACCATGGCCATCGCCGCGCTGAAATCCACCGAGACGGTGGTGACCGAGCATGAGGGACGGCAGTTGCGCTGTGTGCGCGGCGTGCCGCTCGGCCGCGACCGCCCGACCGTGCTGTTCCCCGGCGAGATCCCCGAGGACGCCGACTTTCCGCCGGGGCAGGAGCGGCCCTACAATTTCATGGCCTTCCAGCCGCCCGCCGACCTTGCCCGCGAGGCGCGCGGCCTGCCGCACATCCGGCTGGATCAAGCCATGCAGTTCCTGCTGGGGGATTATCTGGAATGAGCGAGCGCACCCGCGACCGCCACTGGGTCCCGCCGATGGAGCTGGACCCTACCCGCGCCGCCGCCGTCCCCCCGGCGGAGGAGGAGGCGATCATCGCCGGTCCCCTGGCTGGTTCGGCGGCGGAGCGCCTGCCCGCGCTGCTGGCGGAGGACCGGCCGCGCAGCCGGCTCGGCCGCTGGCTGGCCGGCTCGGTCGCCGCGCTGGTGCTGATCGCGCTGGGCTTCGACACCTGGGACCTGTTCAACCGCGCCTTCGCCACCAGCGCCGCGCTGGGCGTCCTTGTGGCCGCCGCCGTGACGGTGGCCGGCGGGGCAGCGCTGGCGATGCTGCTGCGCGAACTGCGCGCGCTGCGCCGCCTGCGCAGGATCGAGGAGTTGCGCGGCGAGGCCGGACGCTTGTCCACCGAGATCGTGACGAAGGCCGGGGAGCCGGGCCACGCCGAGCGCTTTGCCGGGTCGCTGACCCGCCTCTATGACGGTCGTGCCGATCTGGCGTCCTCGCTGGAGCGGGTGCGCGACCATGTGACGGACGCCCACGACGACGCGGAGATCCTGCGCCTGCTCGACCGCGAGGTGATGGGGCCGCTGGACCGCCGCGCCTACCAGACCGTCCTGCGGGCGTCCCGCGACACGGCGGTGGCGACGGCGCTCAGCCCGGCGGCGGTCGTCGACCTTGCGGTGGTGCTGTGGCGCAACCTGAAGCTGGTGCGGGAGATCGCGGCGCTCTACGGCGCGCGGCCCGGCTATGTCGGGTCGATGCGGCTGCTGCGGCGGATGCTCGGCAACCTCGCCGTCGCCGGGGTGGCGGAAAGCGCCCACCACGTCGCCGTCGAGGCACTGGGCGGCTCCATCGCCGCGGCCATCTCCACCCGCATGGGGCAGGGGGTGATCAATGGGCTGCTGACCGCGCGGGTCGGGCTGACCGCCATGCATCTGTGCCGCCCCATCGCCTTCGGGCCGGACAACCGCCCCAGCATGGGCCAGATCCGCAAGGAGCTGCTGTCGCTGCCGAAGCAGGTGCTGTAGCCGGTCAGGCCTTCGGAATAGGCAGGCCGTGCCGGGGGTGGGTGCGGTCGTGGATCAGGGCGCGGTCGCGGATCATCGGCCAGACGATGCGGCGCAGGAAACGGTGATCCTGCAGCCGATCGGCCTCGGCGGCGGCGTGGCGCTCGGCCAGCGGAAGCAGGTCGGGCAGCAGTCCGGCAACGCCGCCCCAGTGACCGCCCGTCATCACCTCCGTGTGCAGAACCCCGTCGCGCAGGACGTGGAAGGGCTGGCCGGAGGCGATCCAGTCATCCACGGCGGCCTTTCCGTCGGCGGACGGCAGCGCGTCCCAATCGCGGCAGAGGAAGCGCGCCACGGTGGGATCGTCGGCGGCGGTCAGTCGCCAATAGGGACCGCCGGTCGGTGCGTCGGCGGCCACCGCCACGAGGTCCGCGCCCGCCGCGGCCAGCTCGGCCAACCGGAAGTCGGCAAGGGTACCGTCGTGATGAACCCGGCAGATCCAACCCGGATAGAGCGCCACGGTCTGCCGCAAAATCTCCACTGGGTCGTGGACACTGGCGGGTTGGCCGCTCCACAGGCTGAAGGCGATGACGTTGTGCCGCCGCGCCTCGGCCCCGCGTGGCCGTGCGGGCAACGGGGGCAGGGCGGGGGCCGTGTCGATGGCCGTCCGGTCCTTCAGATCCAGCGCCTGTTCGCCCCAGGCGGCGGCCTCGTCCTCCCGACCGAGAAAAGCGAGGGCAACCACCAGCCGGTCGATGGCGTCGAGATGACGTGGATCCAGGCGCGCGGCCCGTTCCAGCGCACGGGCGGAGTCCTCAAGCCGGTGCACGACACCCAGCGCAATCCCCAGATTGAAGGCGGCGGACGGAAAATCCGGCGTGATGGCCAGGGCGTTGCGGTAGGCGAAGGTGGAGTCCTCCCGCAGTCCCATCGCGAACAGCGCGTTGCCGTAGAGAAAGGCGACGTCGGCGTCCAGCGGCAGCAATTCCGCGGCCCGGGCAAGCGGGCGGAGGGACTCGGTGCCGCGCCCCTGCTCGACCAGCAGGCGACCCTCCTCGTGCCGCAGCGCGCCCAAGCGTTCCACCGCGATGGCCAGGGTGGGGACGGAGGCAACGGCGCGCTCCAGGGCGGTGATGGCCCCGGCGGAGCGGCCCAGGCTACGCAGGGCGTTCGCCATGTCGGTCCAGGCCTCCGCGAAATCGGGCTGGAGGGCGACGGCCCGCCGGTAATCCTCCACCGCCGCCTCTGGTTGTCCCGAGGAGCGCCGGATGTTGCCGCTGTTGGCGAGCATGTCCGCCGCTTCGGGCCTCTGGGCGATGGCGCGGGCGATGAGTTGCAGGCCAAGCGCCTGCTCCCCCACCTGACCGGCCAGGACGCCCAGGAAATGCAGGGCGTCCGGCTGATCCGGGGCCACATCCAGGATGCGGTTGTAGAGCTGCTGGGCCTCGGCCAGCCGGCCGGACAGATGGTGGTCCAGGGCGAGCGTCAGAGCTTCCGCGATCGTAGCCATGCATACAGGCTTAAGCACCCCGGCGCCCCTCCGCAAGCGTCATGGCTGTGAGAAGGGTGGGCGATGGCCTCGATGGTCCTGGAATGCGAAGCTTTGGTGCCGGAAACAGCCTGTACGATTTCGTCCTTTGGCATAGCCGGAAAAAAGGTGAACGAACCCTTTACAATGCACGAGTGCGGCTGCAATATATCATCTGGATTGTCCACACATCGGTGTAATGTCATGAACGTGGCCACCGCCACCGCAACGGCTGCAAGGCCGTTGGCCTTCATGACGGCCCGCAACAGCGAGGCTGTTGAAACCGGGGCCGACACCGGGACTCCGTCCGCAAAGGACCCCGTGACCGGGCAGTCCGAACCCCTCTCCGGACGCTACACGAAGACCGCCTACCGCTACGATGCCGACGCGTCGCGGCTGGTGCTGCTGTTCCGCAGTCCGGAAGACGGGGTAACCCTCGACCAGATACCGACCGAGGCGGCTCTGCGGCAGTACCGTGAGGCGCAGAAGGACCGGAAGAGCGGCAAGGCGTCGCTTGAGCTTCTGGTTGGCGGCTCGGACGGGCAGGACCAGCCGAACAGCACCGGCCAGAGCGGAACCTCCGCCAACGGTTCCCCCGTGCACCGCTGGGCCTCGGGCCACTCCGGGACCGGCGGGGGGCGTTCCGGCCCGTCACAGGGGACTTCCGCGCACACCTCGCCGGTGGTAGCCTCGACGCCGATGACGACCCATGCGGTGGCCGCGCCCTCGGTGGGGGCCGGTTCCGTCAATGTGGTCATCTGACCGACGCGGCGCCGACCGTACGGCGTCGGCCGCCTGTTTCCTTTGAAGGCATCCTCCGATGGCTCTCGACATTTCCTCCTCCACCCTGGGTGCCGCGGTCGGCTTGCGGCAGGCGCAGGGACAGATGGACTTCGGCGTGAAGACGCTGAACCAGACCGCGCAACAGCAGGATCAGGCGATCGCCACCTTGCTTCAGGGCGGTTCGGATGGATCCTCGTCCGGCGGCAACGTCACGGCCACGCGCGGACAGAATCTGAACATCGTCGTGTAAACGGCTGATTTGACAGGCTTGAGCGATCAAGCCAAGCCGTGGTCATAAAAAAAGCCCCTCTCGCTGGAGAGGGGCTTCGTGCGTTCCGGAGGACCGCTTACTTCAGCTCGTCGAAGGTGTCGATGACGTGGCTGACGATGCCGTACTCGCGGGCTTCGTCCGCCATCATCCAGTAGTTCCGGTCGGTGTCCTTGGAAACCTTCTCCACCGGCTGGCCGGTCTCGCGCGCGATGATGCGGTTCAGCCGCTCACGCATGCGGATGATTTCCTTCGCCTCGATGGCGATGTCCGTCGCCCGGCCACCGGTGCCGCCCAGCGGCTGGTGGATCAGGAAGCGGGTGTTCGGCAGGCAGAAGCGGTCTTCCTTCTTCGCGGCCAGGAAGATGTGGCAACCGGCGCTGGCGACCCAGCCGGTGCCCAGCATCTTCACGCGCGGCTTCACGAAGCGGATCATGTCGTGAATGGTGTCGCCCGCTTCGACGTGGCCGCCGGGGGAGTTCACCACGACCGTGATGTCGTCGTTGCTCTCGTGGGCCAGAGCCAGCAGCTGGGCCGAGACGGCCTGCGCCAGCTTCATGTCGATCTGCCCGAAGATCAGCACCGTGCGCGCCTTGAACAGGTTCGACTGCACGGCAGCGAACGGCGGCGGGGCGCTTTCCTTCGACTTCTCGTCCGGCTCCTGCTCGGGTTCGTCGTCGAAGCGGGTGTATCCGTCTTGCGCCATCGTTTTTGAACTCCCTGAGGTCGGCGTGTCTACCGGGGGGCTTTGGCTTGCGGGGGCCTGGGATGTCGGATGGGGACCGAACCACGCCACTCGTTTCTCCACATAGCCCGTATCGGTTCCTTGTTCAACGGGCCGCGACGCCAAATCCCACCCCGGCGCCGTCATAGTCGCGCTCAGGCTGGCCGCATCGGTGCGGATCGCCGCTTGCCGACCATCGGGAAGGAGAGGCACACTGCCCTTTGCACAATCGGAGGGCGGTGCATGGAAGGGGACAGCGGCGGGGGCGTCTCGGTCATCATTCCGGCCTACCGGGCGCAGGGCACCATCGCCCGCGCCGTGTCCAGCCTGCTGGCGCAGAGCTTTCCCCACTGGGAAGCGGTGGTGGTCAGCGACGACGGCGCCGACTACCGCGCCCTTCTGGCGGCCGCCGGCATCGCCGACTCGCGCCTGACCTTCACCGAAACCGGCCGCGTCGGGTCCGGCGCCCCGGCGGCGCGCAACGCCGGGCTGCGCTGCGCGCACCTGCCGCTGATCGCCCCGCTGGACGCCGACGACCGGTTCGAGCCGGAACGCCTCGAGCGCTTGGCCTCGCTGGCGGCGGCGCAGGGTGCGGCGGCGGACAATGTGGCGGTGGTGCGCGACGGTGACGGCGCGCCGCTCTCCACCCTGTTCCCGCCCGGGATCGGGACCGCCACGCTGGACGCGGCTGCCTTCCTGGAAACCTCCGTCCCGATGTTCTTCGTGGTCCGCCGCGACATCGTACCCGGTTGGGAGGAGGGGGTCGATTTCTGCGACGACGTGGTCTTCAACGTCCAGGTCCTCGACCGGCTGGGCCGCCTGCCGCTGGTGCTGGAGCCGCTGTACGAATACCGGCAGCGGGAGGGGTCGATCACCTGCTCCGCCGACAGCGGCACGCGGGCGGACCTCTGCTACCGCCATGTTCTCGATCGGCTTGACGGCGACGGGCTGCGGATCGCCGACGCCGCGCTGCGCCACCGCTTCGCCGCCGCTTTGGGCGCCAAGCGCGCCCTGAACGCTGCCTACATGGCCGCGCAGGCCGCCGGACGCTGCGCCAATTTTCAGGAGTTCCTGGCCTTGCGGGAAAACTCCCTGCCGGGATAGTCGCCGATCACGCTCAGATGCGTCACCACCGTGCCATCCGGTCGGAATTGATGAAGAGCGAGCGCGGACGGCTCCTCCGTCCAGCGGTAGGGTGGTTCCGGTGCCAGATCGAGGGCGATCTGATAGGCCACCGACGGGGCGACGTAGCCGTGCGCCCCGTTCCAGGCGACCGCGGTCTGGCGGTGGGTGTGGCCGCACAGAACGGCCCGGACGTTGGGACGGCTCCGCACCAGCCGTCCCAGCTCCTCTGCGCCCTCCAGGCAGCGCAGCGTGTCCAGGAAGGCCAGCCCGGTGTCGAAGGGTGGGTGGTGCAGCGCCAGCATGGTCGGCCGCTCCGGCTGCTCGGCCAGACGCTCCGCCAGCCAGGTCAGCCGATCGGCGCACAGTCCGCCCACCGCCGAACCGGGGACAACCGAATCGAGCATCAGGATGCGGACCGGAAACGCCTCCACCGCGTGGTGAAGGAAGGGACCATCCATGGGCATCCAGCCGGTGCCGGCGAAAGTCCGGCGCAGTTCCGCGCGGTCGTCGTGGTTGCCCGGCAGCACGCGGAATGGGATGGCGAGCGGTTCCAGCAGGGCGGACAGCGCCTCGTACTCGCCGGGTTTCGGCCCGTTGACGAGGTCGCCGGTGATGAGGACGAGGTCCGGACGCGGCACCAGCGCGTTCAAATGGGCCACCGCGGCGGCGAGGCGGGCGTTCGTGTCGTAGGCGGTGGTCGGGGCGGTGCCGGGGGCCGTCACATGCAGGTCGGACATCTGGGCGATCAGCATCGGGCACCCCTTGGAACACGAGAGTCGGAGGACCAAGGATTGTCACATCGCCGATTTCCCGGACGTGTTCAAGAGTCCAACCGGAGCAAAACTTCCTTTACGCTTCCATGACAGGCTGAGTCATCGGCCGAACGACCGTCTCGCCGCCACTGCATCGGATCGGGGAATGAGCGCGTCCACCTCCGCCTGCCTGCTCGCACGGTTGCTGGCGTCCGGGAAGTTCTGGTTGAAGCGCGCCCGCATCGAATCCCCGGACCTTGGCGAGGGGACCCCGCCACCCGGCACGGATGGCGCCCTGCTGGCCGATCTTCGCATTGAAGGCGATCGGATTCGTGCGGTTCTACCGGCGGGCGAGGCGCCCTGCTGCGCTCCCGGCCTCTGTCTCGATGGCGGGCCGGTTCGTCCGCGCGGTGGCTGCACCGCGGTCGGCCCCGGTCAACCCGCTGATTTAACGGTGATTCTCCCCGATGGCGCGCGGTTGGAGATGGAGAAGGGCCGGGTCGTGCAACCCGATCCGCCGCCGTCGCGTGCCTGAACCCTTGCAACCGTCTCGACTCCGGAACTGAACTGAACGATATAGTTCAGTTTACCGCCCGCCCCTCACAGCGGCCCGGTTGACACGAAACGCCCCGCGCGCCCGCCCGGCGGGCCGGCGGGCCTGTGCGGGTTCCGTATCCATGCGCCACACGCTTCGCATCGTCGCCCTTCTGGTTCTGGTCGCTCTCGGCGGCGGCGCCTACTGGTACTTCGTCAAGCAGGGCGGAACCATCAACACGCTGCTCGCCGGCAAGGTTCCGTCCCCCGGCGGCGCCTCCGCAGGCGGCCCGGCGGCGGGCGGCCCGCCGGGCGGCACACCGCCGATGCCGGTGGAGGCCTCGCCGGTCAAGACCGGCACCGTGTCGCGTCAGGTCACCGCGGTCGGCTCCTTGCTGTCCAGCGAATCGGTGGTCATCCGGCCCGAGGTGGCGGGCAAGGTCTCCGAGATCGCCTTCCTGGAAGGGCAGGCGGTGAAAAAGGGGGCGGTGCTGATCCGGCTCGACGACTCCATCGCCCGTGCCACGCTGGCCCAGGCGCAGGCAAGCATCGCTTTCTCCCGCGCCGAATTGGCCCGCGCCGACGAACTGTACCGCCAGCGCACCGGCCCCGCCCGCAATCGCGAGCAGGCGCTCGCCAAGCTCCAGTCCGACGAGGCGGCGGTGCAGCTCGCCAAGGCGCAGTTGGAGAAGCTGACCCTGACCGCCCCATTCGACGGCGTGCTGGGCCTGCGCAAGGTCTCGGTGGGCGACGTGGTGGCGGCGGGCAAGGACATCGTGAACCTGGAGGCCATCGAGATCCTGAAGCTCGATTTCCGGGTGCCGGAGCTGTATCTGCCGACCGTCCGCACCGGCCAGACCCTGAAGGTCGCCGTGGACTCCTTCGGCGGGCGGACCTTCGACGGCACGGTCTACGCCATCGACCCGCTGGTGGACGTGAACGGCCGCGCCGTGGTGATCCGCGCCCGCGTCCCCAACAGCGACGGCGCCCTGCGCCCTGGCCTGTTCGCCCGGGTGGCCCTGACGCTGGACCAGACACCGAACGCTGTGCTGGTGCCCGAGCAGGCGGTCAGCGCCTTCGGCAACAGGCAGTTCGTCTTCAAGGTGGTGGAGGGCAAGGCGGTGCAGACCACGGTCACGCTGGGCGAGCGCCGCAACGCCGAGGTGGAGATCACCGCCGGCCTGCAGCCCGGCGACGTGGTGGTGACCGCCGGTCAGCTGAAGATCCGCGATGGCGCCCCGGTGGTGGTCGTGAACAACAAGCCGGCGGGGAGCTGACCCATGGTTCTCTCCGACATTTCCATCCGCCGGCCCGTCCTGGCGACGGTCATGAGCCTCGCGCTCATGCTGATCGGCATCGTGTCGTACCAGCGCCTGTCGGTGCGCGAATATCCGAAGATCGACGAGCCCGTCGTCACGGTGGAGACCACCTACAAAGGCGCGTCGGCCGAGATCATCGAAAGCCAGGTCACCCAGATCCTGGAGGACTCGCTGTCGGGCATCGAGGGCATCGACGTGATGTCCTCGATCAGCCGCGCCGAGAAGAGCCAGATCACCCTGCGCTTCCGCCTGGACCGCAACGTCGACACGGCGGCCAGCGACGTGCGCGACCGCGTCGGCCGCGTGCGCGCCCAGCTTCCCAACGAGATCGATGAGCCGGTCATCGCGAAGGTGGAGGCTGACGCGCAGCCGATCATCTATCTGGCCTTCTCCTCCGACCGCCATTCGCCGCTGGACGTGACGGACTTTGCCGACCGCTACGTCAAGGACCGGCTGCAGAACCTGCCCGGCGTCGCCCAGGTGCGAATCTTCGGCGAGCGGCGCTTCGCCATGCGCCTGTGGCTCGACCCGCAGCGCATGGCCGCCTACCGCGTCACCCCGCAGGACGTCGAGAACGCGCTGCGCAAGCAGAACGTCGAGATTCCGGCGGGCCGCGTCGAGAGCAAGGCGCGGGAGTTCACTGTCGTCTCCGAGACCGACCTGCGCACGCCAGAGGAGTTCGACCGCATCATCCTGCGCGACGACGGCGGCTATATGGTCCGGCTGAAGGATGTCGGCCGGGCCGAGCTGGGCGCGCGGGACGAGCGGGTCAGCGCCCGTTTCAACGGGCGCGGTGCCGTCGCCATCGGCGTGGTCAAGCAGTCCACCGCCAACCCGCTGGACGTGTCCAAGGCGGTGAACGAGGCGCTGCCGAAGATCCGCGCCGCCCTGCCGGAGGGGATGGGGGTGGATGTCGGCTATGACAGCTCCGTCTTCATCGCCAAATCCATCGACGCGGTGTTCAGCACGATCTTCGAGGCCATCGTCCTGGTCGTGCTGGTCATCTTCGTGTTCCTGCGCAGCTTCCGCGCCACGCTGGTGCCGCTGGTGACCATCCCGGTGTCGCTGATCGGCGGCTTCGCGCTGATGTACGCCTTCGGCTTCTCAGTCAACACGCTGACGCTGCTGTCCATGGTGCTGGCCATCGGCCTCGTCGTGGACGACGCCATCGTGATGCTGGAGAACATCTACCGCCACATCGAGGAGGGCGTGCCGCCCTTCCAGGCGGCCTTGCAGGGGTCGAAGGAGATCGGCTTCGCGGTCATCGCGATGACGATCACGCTGGCCGCGGTCTACGCGCCCATCGGATTCATGACCGGCCGCACCGGCCGCCTTTTCTCCGAATTTGCGCTGACGCTGGCGGGGGCGGTGATCGTGTCGGGCTTCGTCGCCCTGACCCTGTCGCCGATGATGTGCTCCAAGCTGCTGAAGCACCAGACCAAGCACAACGCGCTCTACAACGCCATCGAACGGCTGCTGAACGGGCTGACCAACGGCTACCGGTCCATCCTCCGCCTGTCGCTGAAGGCGCGCCCGCTGGTGCTGCTGGTCGGCGCGGTGGTGGCGGGGCTCAGCTACACGCTGTTCACCGGGCTGAAGTCGGAATTGGCGCCGGTCGAGGACCGCGGCACCATCGTCGGCATCGCCATCGCACCGGAGGGCTCGACGCTCGACTACACGGAAAGCTACGCCAAGCGGATGGAGGACCTGTTCCGCCAGATCCCCATCGTCGAGAAGTTCTTCGTCGTGGTCGGCTTCCCGGTGGTCAACCAGGGCATCTCCTTCGTCCGCCTGATCGACTGGGACGAGCGCGACGTGAAGCAGCAGGCGATCACCGCCCAGCTCTTCCCCAAGATGTTCGGCATCCCCGGCATCCTGGCCTTCGTCACCAATCCGCCGTCGCTGGGGCAGAGCCCGGTGGACAAGCCGGTCAACTTCGTCATCCAAAGCTCGCTGCCCTACGACGAGCTTCAGAAGATGGTCGACGGGCTGATGGCGGAGGCGCGGAAGTTCCCCGGCCTGACCAACCTCGACACCGACCTGAAGCTGAACAAGCCGGAACTGCGCATCACCATCGACCGTGACAAGGCCGCCGATCTCGGGGTGGATGTGGAGACGGTGGGCCGCACGCTGGAAACCCTTCTGGGCGGGCGGCAGGTCACCCGCTTCAAGAAGGAGGGCAAGCAGTACGACGTGGTGGTCCAGGTCGGCGACGTCGACCGCCGCAACCCGGACGACATCGCCTCCATCTACGTCCGCGGCACGCCGACCATGGCGGCGGAGGCGGGTGTGGCCACCAGCACCGGGGCGATGATCTCGCTCGCCAACCTCGTCCACATCGAGGAGCGGGTGGCGCCCAAGGAGTTGAACCACTTCAACAAGCTGCGTTCCGTCACCATCACCGCCACGCTGGCGCCGGGCACCTCGCTGGGCGAGGCGCTGGGCTATCTCCAGGCGGCGGCGAACCGCGTGCTGCCGGCCACCGCCCAGACCGACTATGCGGGGCAGAGCCGCGAGTTCCGCGAATCGGCGACGGGCCTGTACTTCGTCTTCATCCTGGCGCTGGCCTTCATCTATCTCGTGCTGGCGGCACAGTTCGAGAGCTTCATCGATCCCTTCGTGATCATGCTGACGGTGCCGCTGTCGATGACCGGCGCGCTGGCCGCCCTGCATTTCACGGGCGGGACGATGAACGTCTACAGCCAGATCGGCTTGGTGACGCTCGTCGGCCTCATCACCAAGCACGGCATCCTGATCGTGGAGTTCGCCAACCAGCTCCAGCGCGAGGGGGTGGACATCCGCAAGGCGGTGGAGGAGGCCGCCGTGCTGCGCCTGCGCCCGATTCTGATGACCACCGGCGCCATGGTGCTGGGCGCCGTGCCGCTCGCCAACGCCCATGGGGCCGGTGCGGAGAGCCGGCAGGCCATCGGCGCGGTGATCGTCGGCGGCATGCTGTTGGGCACCTTCCTGACGCTGTTCGTGGTGCCGACCGTCTACAGCTACATCGCCAAGAAGAAGCCTCTCCCGGCCGTGGACGGCTCCGCCGGCCACCCGACGGGTGCGCACCCTCAGCCGGCGGAGTGACCAACCGGGCCGGAAGGCAGAGGTGCTTGGCGAGTGGTTGCGTTGAGCCCCCACCCTAACCCTCCCCCGCTAACGCAGGGGAGGGGACTGCCGCCGCTTCGCAGAAGGCACCCTCCCCTGCGTTAGCGGGGGAGGGCCGGGGCGGGGGCCGACGCGAGGGCTCGATTCCCTGTCAGGGGAAGGAGGGCGCCCCGTTGTCTTCCAGCGGTTCGACATCGACGCTGACCGACAGCGTGTGGCCGGCGGCCCCCATCAGGACGCCGCGGGCGGGGCTGACGTCGTCGTAGTCGCGGCCCCAGGCGATGGTGATGAAGTCCTGGTCGGCGCGGCGCGCGTTGGTCGGGCAGACGTCGATCCAGCCGGTCTCGGCGCCGCACCACACGGACGCCCAGGCGTGGCTGACGTCGGCGCCGACCAGACGCGGCCGGCCCGGCGGGGGCAGGGTGCGCAGATAGCCGGAGACGTAGCGGGCTGGCAGTCCCATGGCGCGCACGCAGCCGACCACGATGTGGGCGAAGTCCTGGCAGACGCCGCGGCGGTGCCGCATCACCTCGGCCATCGGGGTGGCGATCGTCGTCGCGGTGGGGTCGAAGGTGAAATCGTCGTGGATGCGCCGCATCAGGTCCAGCGCGGCTTCCGCCGTCGGGCGGCCGGGCGTGAAGGACTGCGCGGCGTACTCCTGGAGCGTCGGGCTGGCCGCCACCAGCGTGCTGTCGAAGCGGTACTGGACCACTTCCGCCCCGTCCTCCGGGCCGCTCAGGCCGCCCAGCGAATCGCGCACATGCTCCCAGGACGGCGTCGACGCGGCGTCCAGCGGCGGCGGCGGGACGACCTCCACTTCGCTTTCCGCGGTGACGACCAGCTGCCGGTGCGGCTCCTGCATCGCGACGTAGGTGACGGTGTTGCCGAAATAGTCGGTGTGGGACGACTGCACCGCCGGCGCCGGCAGGATGGTCAGCGCGCTCTGGTGGACGCGCTGGCGCGGGTGCGGCCGGGCGGTCAGATGGAGCAGATGGTGCGACACCGACACGTCCTCGCCATAGTCGTAGCGGGTCGTGTGGCGCACGCGGAAGCGAACGCCGAAACGGTCACCGGAGGGAACGTCAGCGGGGGCCGCGCCGGCCATGGTCGGGGAGAGGTCAGGCCGGTCGGGCAAAGGCATGGCTGAAATAGGCGTGGGTCAGGAGGTTGGAAATCTCGGGCAACGACAGGGCGAGCGAGTCCAGCAGCGTGTGCAGGGCCGTGCCGGAGTCCAGAGCCTCCGGCGCGCGCAGCGAGGCGCGGGCGGCGCCGAGGATCGAGCGGGCCGAGGCGGCCGTGTCGCCCGGCACGGCCTGCGAACCGCTGGGCAGGGCCGCCACGTGCCGTTCCAGAGCCGCAAGTTGGAAATCCAGGGCGCGCGGGTTGGAGTCGTCGGCCAGAAGCAGTTCCAGCACCGGCCGGCGGCGCACGCTGGTCAGATAGCGGGACCGGTAGGTCATCACGCTCTCCCCCAGTTCCAGCAGCACGCTCAGCGTCGCCACCTGGACCGGCTCGTCCTGGCGGTCGAGCGTGTGGACCGGGATGCCGCGCATCACCGAGATGATGTGGAGCGCCCGCTCCATGCGGCGCCCGATGTCGAGGAAGCGCCAGCCCTGGCCGCGCGTCATGCTTTCCTGCTCCAGCCCGGCGATGGCGGCGAGACTGGTCATCAGGTCGTCCAGCCGCAGCAGCATGGCGGCGGCGTCGAGCTTGTGCGCCGGCGGCTGGCTCTGCCGCTCCAGCATCGTCACCACCCGCCACATGTCGAGCGACAGGCGGTCGCGCACCGAATAGGCGGTGCGGTGCACCCGCTGCACCTGGGCGCGCAGGCTGTTGGGGTGGTCGGGATCGACGACGGAGCTGTAGAGCGCCGCCCGCAGCGCCCGTCCGCCACCGAGCGCCGTGACGCGCGTCAGGTCCCAGGGGATCATGCCCTCCCAGGCCATCAGGTGGAGCAGCGGGCGAAGCTGGAGCGACGCGCCCGGCACGTTGCCGTCGGTCAGGCGGGAATGGGTGGAACGCAGCAGGCGCACCGTGCCCTCCGACCGCTCCGCGTAGCGGCCCAGCCAGTAGAGGCTGTCGGCCACTCGGCTGGGCAGGTCGGCGGAGGCCGCCTTGGGCACCGGCTGCGGTTCCTGGGCCGGCTGCGGGCGCGGCGTCGCCGGTGTGGCCTCGGCCCGGCGCCCGGAGAGGATCCAGGTGTCCTTGCTGCCGCCGCCCCGCTGCATGGAGACGACCAGCTTCCCGGATTCGGTGGACACGCGGGTCAGGCCGCCGGGCATGACGGTGTAGCTGCCGTCCGGGCGGGCGCAGAGGAAGACACGCAGGACCAGCGGGCGCGGCTGCAGCCGCCCGCCCTGCCAGACCGGCGCCGTGGACAGGGCCAGACGCTCCTGAGCGACGTAGCACCAGGGGCGGGCCTTGATGCGCTCGACCAGAGCGGTGCGCTCCGCCGCCGACAGGTCGGCGCCGAAGATCGGCTCGAAGGACAGGGAGGGGAAGGCCGGCTTCACCACCAGCCCGTCCAGATGCTCGATGACGTAGGCGCGCTCGTCGTCGTTGCCGCACCACCAGACGGCGACGCCGGGCATCTTCAGCTCTTCGCCGAGCAGATGGCGGCAGAGCATGGGCAGCGACGGCTTGACCGCCATGGATTCCAGGAATCCGGAACCGAGGGAATTGGCCACCACCACGTTGCCGGCGCGCACCGCCTCGATCAACCCCGCCACGCCCAGCGAACTGTCGGCGCGCAGCTCAAGCGGGTCGGCGAAATCGGCGTCCAGGCGGCGCAGGATGACGTCCACCGGCTCCAGCCCCGACAGGGTCTTCAGATAGACCTGACGGTCGCGCACGGTCAGGTCGGCGCCCTCCACCAGCGTGATGCCGAGGTAGCGGGCCAGATAGACGTGCTCGAAATAGGTTTCGTTGTAGGGGCCGGGCGTCAGCAGGACGATCCGCGGCTGGTCGCGGCGCGGGCTCAGCGACAGCAGCGTTTCCTTGTACGCCTCGAAGAAGGGCGACAGATGCTCCACCTGACAGTGGCGGAAGCTGTCGGGCAGGACCTTCGCCAGCACCGCCCGGTTCTCCAGCGCGTAGCCGCTGCCGCTCGGCGCCTGGGTGCGGTCGGACAGCACCCACCAGCGCCCGTCCGGCGCGCGGGCGAGGTCCGCCGCGTAGAAATGCAGGTGGATGTCGTTGGGCACCGGAATGCCGTGCACGGCGCGGCGGAATCCGGGATCGGCGTGGATCACCGCCGGGGACAGCCGCCCGCTGCGCGTCAGGGTCTGCGGCCCGTAGATGTCGGCCAGCACCGCGTTCAACAGCGTGGCGCGCTGGATCAGGCCCGATTCGACGGCCTTCCACTCGTGGGAGGGGATCAGCAGCGGCACCATGTCGAGCGGCCAGGGCCGCTCCATCCCCTTGGGATCGCCGTAGATGTTGTAGGTGACGCCGTTCTGGTGCAGCAGGCGCCGCGCCTCTTCCCACCGCTCGGCCATCAGTTCCGGGTCGAGGGGGCCCAGCGTTCCCATGAAGGTCTGCCAGTGCGGGCGCAGGCGGCCCTGTCCGGTGACCATCTCGTCATAGACCTCGCCGCGGCCATAACCCATGGCGTCGGCCTCGCCGAACAGCGATCCCTGGAGGAACGGCACCGGACGCAGCCCCGGTGGAGGGGGCGCGCTGGGGTCAAGAAAGGGCGAATCGCGGTCGGCCAAGGTTCGGATCGTACGTTCACGGCGGTGCAATGCGCAGCAAGTGTGAACGCCCGGTCCCGCCGATGCAAGCGGCGCATCGGCGCGCCCCGGCCGAAAGGCGTATTCCGGCCGGGGAAAGGGAGAGCCGATCAGCCCCGCCGCAGGTCGAGCGTCATCGGGAACTGCGGGTTGCGCTCCTCCGCCGGTGCGTCCATCGGGCCGGGGGTGTGGCCGAAGGGGAAGAAGCGGGCGAGGCGCCGACCCTCCGCCTCGTTGGCGTTGACCGGGAAGGTGTCGTAGTTGCGCCCGCCCGGATGCATGACGTGGTAGGTGCAGCCGCCGATGGAGCGGCCCGCCCACAGGTCCAGGATGTCGAAGACCAGCGGCGTGTGCACCGGGATCGTCGGGTGCAGGCAGGAGGGTGGCTGCCACGCCCGGTACCGCACGCCGGCGACGAACTCGCCCTCCGTCCCGGTGGGGATCAGCGGCACGCGGCGGCCGTTGCAGGTGATGGCGTAGCGCGCGTCGGTCAGGCCGGTGACCCGCACCTGCACCCGCTCGACCGAACTGTCGACGTAGCGCACGGTGCCGCCGCCGCCCGGCTCCTCGCCCAGGACGTTCCAGGGCTCCAGCGCCATGCGCAGTTCCAGCGAGATGCCGCGCTGGTTGACGTGGCCATAGACCGGGAAGCGGAAGTTCATGTGCGGGTCGAACCAGCGCTCCTCGATGGGATAGCCGTGGTCGCGCAGGTCGGCGATGACGTCCGCCAGATCCTGCTGCACGAAATAGGGCAGCATGAAGCGGTCGTGCAGCTCCGTCCCCCAGCGCACCAGCTTGCCCTTGTAGGGCGCCTTCCAGAAGCGCGCGACCAGGGCGCGCAGCAGAAGCTGCTGGGTCAGGCTCATCTCCGCGTGCGGCGGCATCTCGAAGGCACGGAACTCGACCAGCCCGAGCCGTCCGGTGGAGCTGTCCGGGGAGTAGAGCTTGTCGATGCAGAATTCCGCCCGGTGGGTGTTGCCCTGCACGTCGGTCAGCAGGTTGCGCAGCACGCGGTCGACCATCCAGGGCGGGCAGTCGCCGGTCGCGGCGGCCTTGTCGATCTGGTTGAAGGCGATCTCCAGCTCGTAGAGCGCGTCGTCGCGGGCCTCGTCCACGCGCGGCGCCTGGCTGGTCGGGCCGATGAACAGGCCGGAAAAGGCGTAGGACAGCGACGGGTGGTTCTGCCAGAAGGTGATCAGGCTGCGCAGCGTGTCGGGCCGTCGCAGGAAGGGGCTGTCCGCCGCGGTGGCGCCGCCCATCACCACGTGGTTGCCGCCGCCGGTGCCGCAGTGGCGCCCGTCGATCATGAACTTCTCGGCGCCCAGCCGCGACTGGCGGGCGTCCTCGTAAAGCTCCAGCGTGTTGCGGACCAGCTCGTCCCAGTTGTGCGAGGGGTGGATGTTCACCTCGATCACGCCGGGGTCGGGGGTGACGGCCAGCGAGTTCAGGCGGGGGTCCTTCGGCGGCTGGTAGCCCTCGATCACCACCGGCATGTCCAGTTCAAGCGCCGTCGCCTCGATCTCCGCCAGCATCGCCAGATAGTCCTCCAGCGTGTTCATCGGCGGCAGGAACAGGTGGATGCGCCCGTTGCGCGCCTCGCAGGTCAGGGCGGTGCGGACCACCCACCAAGCGGACTTGCCGTGCTCCGGCATCTCGCTGCGCACTTCGGCCATGGCGCGCTGGACGCGCTCGGTCCGCCGGGAGGCGTCCTGGCGCCCGGCCTCCTCGCGAATCGCGTGCTGACGCAGCGGCACCCGGTTCGGCGGCAGCGGCGCCCGCTCCTCGAACGGGTCGGTCTCCCAGGAATAGGGATAGTCCTGCGGCGCCACCCAGGGCAGCGAGCCGAGTGGCAGGCGGTAGCCGACCGGGCTGTCGCCCGGCATCAGCAGCAGCCGTTCCTGGCGCAGCGGCCAGGCGCTGGACAGCCACACCGGCCCCTGCTGGGTCATCTTGCGGTTGATCGGCAGGGCGAAGCCCACCGGCTCGTTCAGGCCGCGGGTGAAGACGTGGGCGAGGCGCGCCCGCTCCTCCTTGTCCTCCAGCTTGCTGTCCAGCGGATCGACGTTGACCGGCAGCAGCGATTCGCGGCGCAGGTAGTGCCAGGGGTCCTCGTAGGCGGCGAGCACCAGCGCCGGGTCAAGCCCCAGCTTCTTGGCCAGCGTGACCAGGAAGGCGCCGGCGTCCTCCGCCGTGTGGCCGTAGTCGGTGTCCTCGCGGGCCAGCAGGTCGCTGTTCGCCCACAGCGCTTCGCCGTCGCGGCGCCAGTAGACGGTCATCGCCCAGCGCGGCAGCGATTCGCCGGGATACCATTTGCCCTGGCCGAAATGCAGCAGCCCGCCCGGCGCGAAGCGGTTGGCCAGCCGGTGCACGAGGTCGGCGGCCATCTTGCGCTTGTTGGGGCCGAGCGCGGTGGTGTTCCACTCGGCCCCGTCCATGTCGTCGATGGAGACGAAGGTCGGCTCGCCGCCCATGGTCAGGCGCACGTCTCCGGCGGTCAGCTCCTCGTCGATGCGGTGGCCCAGTGCTTCGATCCCCGCCCATTGCCGGGGCGTGTAGGGCTTGGTGACGCGCGGCGCCTCATAGATGCGGGTGACCGACATCTCGTGCCCGAACTCCACCTCACATTCGTCGATGAGGCCGGAGATGGGGGCGGCGGAGGACGCGTCGGGCGTGCAGGCCAGCGGGATGTGCCCTTCGCCCGCCAGCAGTCCCGAGGTGGGGTCGAGGCCGACCCAGCCGGCACCGGGCAGGAACACCTCGGTCCAGGCGTGCAGGTCGGTGAAGTCCTCTTCGGGACCGGACGGTCCGTCGAGCGCCTTCTGGTCGGCGGTGAGCTGGATCAGGTAGCCGGAGACGAACCGGGCGGCCAGACCGAGGTTGCGCAGGATCTGCACCAGCAGCCACGCCGAATCGCGGCAGGACCCGGTGCGCTTGCCCAGCGTCTCCTCGCAGGTCTGGATGCCGGGCTCCAGGCGGATGACGTAGCCGATGTCCTTCTGGAGCCGCTGGTTGACGTCCACCAGGAAGTTGATGGACGCCGCCGGTTCCCGCGAAATGCCGGTCATGTAGTCGGCCAGCAGCGGCCCCGGCTCCTCCACCTCCAAATAGGGGCGCAGCTCGCGCTCCAGCCAGGGTTCGTAGGCGAAGGGGATGGTCTGGGCCTTCTCCTCCAGGAAGAAATCGAAGGGGTTGATTGCCGCGATCTCCGCGACGAGATCGACCTCGATCACGAATTCGCGGGTCTTCTCCGGGAAGACGAAGCGGGCTTGGTAGTTGGACTGGGGGTCCTGCTGCCAGTTCAGGAAATGATGCTTCGGGGTGACGCGCAGCGAATAGCTGAGGATCGGGGTGCGGCAGTGGGGGGCCGGGCGGAGCCGGACGATCTGTGGTCCCAGATTGACCAATCGGTCGTAACGGTAGACGGTCTTGTGGTTGAGAGCGACGTGGATCGCCATGAAGTTCCACCCGTTGTCTGCGCTGGCCGGTCCCCTGCGGCTCTCCGCCGCACGGAGAGGGCATAGTACCATCGAAGAGTTCGCGCAGACCAGAGCGCCTTCGCAATCGCGGCACGAACTGGTTGCACAAAAAACAAGCAGATGCATATTGGACCGGTTGCGTCTTTCATCGACGCCCAGACCGCTTTATAAAGAGCCATCTCTGTCCGCGGGCCTTGTCCACCGGACGGGAGCGACGCAGGCAGAGTGTGCATCGGGAATGGCGACGCTGGCGGGCCTGTCTGTGGGTGGCGGAGTTTCGGCGGGCGATGGAGCGCCCGGCGGTTCCACGCGTGGCGTCGTCACCGGAAAATACTTCAACTTCAACCCGCTGCCGCCTCCGCCCGACGTGCTCGGCAACCCGCTGGTCGTCGGCAATCTGCCGACGCACAAGGCGCCGAAGGAAACGTGGCGCAGCCGGTGGCAGCGCCGTCTCGCGCGCTTCCACATCGGCAGGCAGTCCGCGCAGGTGAAGCGGCGCTGGAAGATCCAGGACACCATCTCTTCGGTGATCGCCTCGGTATCGCCGTCGGCGACGGTGCTGGGGGAGCGGGGAGGATCGGACAAGCGCAAGGCGTCCAGCGTTCCGGTCATCGTGGTGCGGCACCCCTATCATCTGCGCCATGTCTTCGAACTGATCCTGCAGACACCGGACGATCTCGCCGCGGAGCGGCGGTTCCTTGAACTGCTGATGGGGCGTGTTCTGCGCAGATACGGGGAACAGCTCACCCAGATCCGCGGCACGGCCTTTTCCTTCGAGAACGAAGCGCGGGAGTATTTCTTCGCGGGGTTCAAGCTGGAGCGGCAGATCAAAAAATACACAAGCCCTGAAGAACGCTTTGCCGCGTTGCAATCGATCTACGTCAATTATTTTCATGGGCGGAACTATTATCTCTATGCCCTGCTGCGTCGGGAGAAGATGGCACCGGATAATAAGCTGTTCATGCTGAATTCCCGTGCCGTCTATTTCATGGCGCGGATTGGTTGGAACGGGGACCTGCTGGACAAGCCCAATCCGCGCTCCCTGCCCAGCCGCGAGGACATCTTTTTCCTCGTTCAGCGTGACAAGACGGTCCTGACGCGCTATCGCAGCGACCAGGATTTCCAGCGACAGGTCAAAGCCGTCCTGGAAGCGTTTCCGGCGTAAGGGATGTGTGCGATGCGGGCAGCGATTCTTCTGGCGGGCATGCTGATGGCCGGCACGGCCATGGCGGCGGACACCAGCGGAGAGGCCGCCAAGCCTGCGGACTGCGCCGGGGAGACTCCGGTCGCGCTCCTGCTGTGCCGTGACGCGTCGCTGGCGGGGGCCGCCGACAAGCTCGATTCGGCGCTGCGTGCGCTGGCCGACGAGGCCGGGAAGGCTGGCGAGGAGGCGGTCGCCGCCGGCCAGCGCGCCTGGGTCCAGCGGCGGGACGCCGCCTGTCCGGTCGCGGAAGCCGATCTCGCCGACCCGAAGAAGAACAAGGACCGCGCCGCCTGTCTGACACGCCAGATGGCCGACCGCACCAAAGCGCTCGAATCGGAACTGGCCGCCCGCCGTGCCCCGCTGGCCGACGAGCCGCTGACCGTCACCGCCTCCGCACCGCCACGCCCGGCTCAGCCCATCGGCCAAGGCCAGGCCAAGCCGGTCGCGGCGAAGCGCGCGGTGGACGTGCCGACCCTGACCGGCCGCTGGGCCAAGGCCGATCCGGCCACCCGGACGCCGATCGACGATTGCCGGACCTCCTACCTGGAGATCACCAGCGACGGGGCCTTCAGCCTGCACGATCCGCGCATTGCCGCTTTTCCGCTGGAAGGCCCGCTGGCGCCCGGCGAGGGCGATCTGACGGAAGGTTTGTCCTTCGGCGGGGAAGAGGGGCTGCCGGAAGGTGTTCTGCGCCTGGATGCCGCCGAGGCGCCGCGGCTGGACCGATTGTTCCTGACGCTGGACCAACCAGCCTTCGGCGCCACCTTCGTCCGCTGCCGCTGACCCCGCGGACCGGCTTTCAACGGGCGAGCGTTTCCAGGCGCAAGCGCATGGTGCCGCTCAGTTCCTCGCCCGGTTCGAGACGGCGCAGGCCGGTGTCCGGTTGCTCCGGGTGGTTGACCGCGTCGGTCATGTGGGACACCGGCTCGACGCAGAGATAATCCTCGCCCGGCGGGGCATAGACGATGAGATGGCCGAACGGTCCTTCGGTCTCGATCGACAATCGACGGTTGAGCGTCGGCCAATCCAGAGCCGCCGCCCCGTCCCAGCCGGTGAAGCCGTTGTCGAGAACGGTCCGGTCCATGACGATCCCGTTCGTAAAGGCCCAGCGGGGCGGCACTACGGCGCGCTCCACCGGAAGGATGGTCGGCCCGTTCAGCCAGACACCATCGACCCGGGCGGTCAGGCGGGTGCCCGGCGGCTTCGGAAAATAGGGGTGCAGCCCGATCCCGGCGGGCATCGGAGTGTCGTCCTCGTTGAGGAGGGAGAGGGTCAGGCTGGCCCCATCCTCCTCCAGCACCACGGTCTGCGTCGCGCGGTAGCGCCAGGGCCAGGCATCGGCAGGGTGCCGGAAAACCATGCGCACGGCGGATTCGGCGGCCTCCTCGACCGTCCAGGCGGAGCGCCAGCCGTGGCCGTGAATGACATGCGGATTGCCGTCTCCGTCGAGCGGAAGCCGTACCTGCCGCCCGTCGAAGCTGAATTGCCCCCCGCCGATCCGGTTGGAAAAGGGCACAAGCGGGAAGCAGCCCATGTCGTTGGCCGAGCCGTGGCGCAACGCCCAGTCGGAGGCCGGGCGCAGGAGGTCGATCGTTCCGTCCGCGCCGCGCCAGGCGAGGCGGGCAACGACGCCCCCGCGCCGCGGGCACAGCGTGCATTCCAGGGAGCCGTTCGCAGCGCTGCGATGCAGCGTGAGGGTGTGGGCGCCGATTCCCTGGTCCAACTCGACCTGTTCCATCCGGATCTCCCGCCGGCGGTGGTTGGGCGCCGGTATCGGTTCGGGTATCGCACAGCCCGCAGGGGAAGGGAAGGGCGGGGCTGCGCGCAAAAGTGTGCCATGGACCACGCCCTATGGCCCCTTGCAACACCTCTGCGCAAAAAGCCTCCTCTGTCGCGCAACCACACCGTTCGGTCATTTCGGCTGACGTATACCGGCTGTTTACCGGACCGCGCGGATTATGGCCGACTGTCCAGGCCATTCGCCGCCACGCCGATCCTGCTCATAGGCTGCCCGTGTCAATGCCCGCCTCAAGGACGCCCGCCTCCGCAGGGGCACCCGGCCCCGCCGGCACGCTCGACGAGGCGGTGCTGTGCCAGACGCTTGCCGATCACCATGGCGGGCCGGCGCGGATGGTCATCGGCATCGCGCTGCGTCCGCATCTCGACAGCCTCGTGCTGACCCCGACGGAGCTGATCCACAGCAGCCGGCATCTGAAGGCGCTCCAGGCCAAGGCCACGCTGATGGAGTCCGCCCTGGGCCGGGTCGCCACGGTGCAGGCCCGCCTTCCCGGCCAGGATGCCAAGGCCCGCCGCCGTGCGCTGGACAACGCGCTGTCCGAAACCGTGGCGAAGGCCCGTGCCGCCCAGCTCGCCTTCACCGGGTTGGGGCGGGGGCGCGCCCTCATCGATTCCATCCTGCGCAGCGCGCCGGGAAAATCGCCGACCGGCGATGCGGGATTCGATCTGCGCGCGGCGGTTTGCCTGGAGCTTGAGGAGTGCCGGACCTGGGCGTCGAAGCTCGACGCTCTGATCCAGCTGTTTCCGGCGGAGCGGCAGGACGCCCTGTCCACCACGCTGGACGAGGTGATCGGCGACGTGCTGGCCTCGCCCGCAGCGACGCAGGAACTGTTCGGAAACACGCCGGCCGGAGGCTCGCCGCTGGCGAGGCTGTGCGACCTTCTGTTCGGACGCGTGCCGATGGAGGCGTTCGGACCGAACCGGCTGGGCGTTCTCAACGGTCTGTTCCGCCAGGGGCGCTTGCCCGCCGCCCGCGACATGGTTCTGGAGCGCATCCGGCGCCAGCTTCGCGCGCCGCAAACGCTCGGGCGCGGCACGGCGGAACAGGAAGCCGACCTGCTGCGCGCGCTGATGGGGCATCTGCTGACCCCGTCAGGGCTGACCGGCGGATCGGCCATGGCCGACGCGCTGACCGTCCGCTACTCCCGCCGGTTGGAGCAGGGTGGTGCGAGCGCCTACCGGCGTTCCATCGTGGGGCTCAGCGAAACGCAGCCGGACCTGATCTGCCGAATCCATTATCTGGTCGCCGTCTCCACGGTGCCCGCCGCGGAGCGGCACATGGGTGAGATTGTGGACGCGCTGGACGCCGCGCTGAAGAACGAGCTGCTGGTGGAGAACATGGTGCTCCAGACGCCCGACACGGCGCTGGTGCGGCAGGCCCTGACCGGCGCGGTGGAGGCCATTCGCGGTTCGGCGCTGCCGGAGCACGATCGGGAACGGATCGCCTCCCGCGCGGATTCGGTGGTCGATGACTTCGCCCGGCGGGGCCGGCTCGTCCAGCGGCTGCGCCAGATCGAACCGCTGCCACGCCGCCGGATCATTCGCCTTGCGGAACTCGCCTGTTCCGGGCTGATCGGCGACGGCGGGGCGCTTTCGGTCCTGCGCCAGCACATTCTGGAGACGGCCCGCCAGCCGCAGTTCCAGGCCGAGCTGGCCGGCGCCCAGAGCGACGACATCGCCCAGGCGGAGGTCCGCCGCCTGTACGAACTGCTCGACCGTCTGAGTCAGATGCAGCTGCCGCCGGCCAAGCCGTCGTCTCTGCGCGACCAGACGGCGGCGCGGTCCGCCTTCGAGCCTTGCGGGGCGACGGCACTGCCCACCGTCGTGGCTCCGCCGGTCCGCAGCATCGCCCTTCCGGTGAGCGCCGCCGCGGTAACGATGGAGGCGCCGTTGGTCGGCGGCGCCGCGTCGAGCCTGTGCCCGGCCTGCTTCGTGCCGAAGGCCCCGCGCGAGGTGTGCCGGGAATGCGGCTATCCGGTCCGCGTGCCGAACCGCAACGGGGTCCATCTGCTTCCGGGAACCCGGCTGCTGGGGCGCTATCTGGTGGGCCGCGTCCTGGGGCAGGGGGGCTTCGGCGCCACCTATCTGGGTTGGGACGAACGGCTTCAGATCAAGGTCGCGGTGAAGGAATTCTACCCCGCCAATCTGGTGTCCCGCGTCGCCGGATCGCCGGGAATCGCTCCCTTCTCGGACGAGCACGCGGCGAGCTTCTCCACCGGGCTGGCGAAGTTCCTGGAGGAGGCGCGGATGCTCGCCCGCCTGCGGGAGGTCAAGGAGATCGTCAGCGTCCAGGACTTCTTCGAGGAGAACGAGACCGCCTATCTCGTCATGGAGCTTCTCGACGGGCGCACCCTGAAGCGGCATGTCTCCGAGAATGGCGGACGGATCGCGGCACGCCCGACGCTGACCCTGCTGTCGCCGATCATCAAGGCGCTGCACGCCGTGCACGAGCTGGGCCTGATCCACCGTGACATCAGCCCCGACAATATTTTCCTGACCAGCGCCGGCGACCGCAAGCTGCTGGATTTCGGCGCCGCGCGCCACGCCGCCGGCAAGAGCGCCGACCTGACGGTGATCCTGAAGCCGGGTTACGCGCCGCCCGAACAGTACGCGCCGGACGGAAAGCAGGGACCTTGGACGGACGTCTACGCGCTGTGCGCCACCGTCTACTATGCGCTGACCGGAAAGACACCGCCCGATGCCACCAGCCGCTTCATGAACGACCGCGTGCCCCGTCTGGCCGAAGGCGGCGCCACGGTGCCGCCCGGGTTCGAGAAGGTGTTGCTGAGCGGCCTCTCGATGCGCTGGCAGGACCGGCCCCGCAGCATGCGGGATCTCCTGCTGGCGCTGACCGGGGCGATCAACGGGCCGTGACGACCCGGACGAATGGAGCGGGAAACGGGGCGGCGCGCGGTTTCACCGCCCCAATCACCTGAACAGGACCGCCGTGATCGGCGATCCTTTCCCCGGCGCCGTTACTTGGCGTCGGCGGCAACCTGCATCTTGACGATCTTGTCCGGGTCGCTGACCTGACCGTTGCGGGACTGGCTGCCCTTCTTGATCTTGTCGACGAACTCCATGCCTTCGACGACCTTGCCCCAGACGGTGTACTGCTTGTCCAGGAACGAAGACGGGGCGAAGCAGATGAAGAACTGGCTGTCGGCGCTGTCCGGGTCCGGCGTGCGGGCCATCGACAGCGTGCCGCGGACGTGCGGCTCGCTGCTGAACTCAGCCTTCAGCTTCTTGCCGGAGCCGCCGGTGCCGGTGCCGGTCGGATCGCCGGTCTGGGCCATGAAGCCGTCGATCACGCGGTGGAAGACGACGCCGTTGTAGAAGCCCTGACGGGTCAGCTCCTTGATGCGGGCGACGTGGTTCGGTGCCAGGTCGGGGCGCAGTTCGATGACCACGCGGCCGTCCTTGAGGTCGAGGTAGAGGGTGTTTTCCGGATCCAAGGCCTTGGCCTCCCCCTGAGCGAAGATGAATGTGGCGAACAGTGCCGCCATGAGAATGCGCGTCCACCGCAACATGCGAAACACTCCGATGTGCCGATTCCGCGGACGCGACCATAGGGGAAACCGGCGCCGATGCAAAGACGCCCTGCGGGGCTGCCTTCATCGGCGCTTTTCCGATCGGTTTCCGCCGCCGGCTCATCATTGTCCCAACACGGCACGGTCGCGCCCCGGCCGCGATGGACGATAGACTGCCTTTCGGGTGTTCATACCCGAAAGAGACCGATGGCAATTTGAACGGCGAGGGGTGGGGCGTGCGGCAGCAAAGCGTGCGGCGGTTGAGACGATGGCTGGTGCTGGTGAAGCTGGTGCTGATCGGTGGCACGGTCGCCCTCGCCGTCCAGCACCGGACCGATCTGGCCGCCACCGCCGCCACGCAGGCGCTGCGCCGCGCCGGCTTCCCGGACGCCGCCGTGACGGTGACCAACCTGTCGGTGGAGCAGACCAGCGCCTTGGTCCGCCTGGACCGGCAGGGCACGGTCAGCGGAACGCTCACCATCCGCCATCCGACGGACGCTCTTCTGGAGGGGCGAATCGAACGGCTGGATCTTGCGGATGTCCGCCTGAGGCTGGACGTGGCCAAGGACGGCGTCCTGCGCATCGCCGGCCATCCATTGACCGGCTCCGCCGCGGCGGGAAGCAACGGCGGAGCGGCGGGCGGCGGAAACGTCGTGATTCCCATCGACACCATCCAGCTCGCCGACTCCGCGGTGACGCTGGCGACACCGCGGGGCACGGCCGGCGGGACGCTGCGCCTGACCATGACACGCGACGGCGCGACCCACCACGGGCAGGCGACGCTGACCGCCCCGGCCAAAGGGCTGCCGGTCCTCACCCATTGGACGGGCGCCGGCACGATCGCCGAAACGGTGGGCACCCTGACCGCCAAGGCCCGACTCACCTGGGACGGCGCGGCGCTGAAGGCCCAGGGCGACCTTCTGCTCGCCGACCTCGCCGGGCAATTCGGGCCGGTCGCCGCCAGTGGGATCAACGGGGTTCTGTCCTTTCCCAGCCTGTTTCCCCCGGTGGTCGCGCCCGGTCAGACGCTGGCGGTGAAGCTGCTCGACGTCGGGTTGCCGCTGACCGACGGCACCCTCCGCTTCGGCTATGGGGCTAAGGGCCGGCTGAGCGTGGAGCGGGCCGAGTGGCATTGGGCCGGCGGCGTGCTGCGGGCGGACCCGTTCGCCATCGATCCGGCGGCGCCGCGGGGGACGGTCACGCTGCGGGCGGAGCGAGTCCATCTCGGTCCCATGCTGGCGATGGTCGCGGTGGACGGGCTGGAGGCCAGCGGAACGGTCAGCGGGCGCCTGCCGGTGCGCATCGGAGCGGACTCCGTCCATCTGGACGGTGGGCTGCTGGAGGCCGACGGTCCCGGCACGCTGCGCTACGATCCCGAGAATCCGCCCGGCTTCCTGATGGGGGAGGAGGGCAGCCCGACGGCTCTGCTGATGGGGGCGCTGACCGATTTCCGCTATGACACGCTGAGTGCCACCGTGGAGGGGCAGGCTGGCGGAGAGCTGGCGGTCGGCATCGCCATCCGTGGGTCCAATCCGGCATTCTACGATGGCTATCCGGTCGCGCTTAACCTTAAGGTGAGCGGCGCGCTCGACCGGATCCTGCGGCAAAGCCTGGACACCTACCGCATTCCCGAGACGGTGCGTGATCGCATGACGGAGTTCCAACGAAAGAATCCATGAGACACACGGTTCGAAGCCGGCGCGTCCTGACCGCCGCACTGATCGCCGGGTTGGCGGCCGCCCTTGGCGCCTGCACCCCGACCGTCAAGGTCGAGGCGCCTGACAAGCCCATCGAGATCAACCTGAACATCCGGATCGAACAGGAAGTCCGGGTGAAGGTCGAACGCGACCTGGAAAAGGCCATCGCGGACGATCCGGCCCTGTTCGGACTGCCTTCGGACAGCGGCGCGAAGGGAGGGAGAAAGCCATGAAGCGCATGTTTGCCGCCGCCGGGCTGGTCCTGGCGCTCGCCCTGTCGGTTCCCGCAATGGCGCCGGCCCAGGACGCGCTCGGCGCCGCCAAGGCTGCCGGGCAGATCGGCGAACGGCCGGACGGGCTGGTCGGGGCGGTCCCCGGCGCGCCGGCCGCCGCGGCCCAACTCGCCGAGCAGGTCAACGCCCAGCGTCTCGCCCGCTACCGCGAGATCGCGGGCAGCAACGGCACCTCGGTGGATCAGGTCCAGGCCCTGGCCGGAAAGCAGCTGATCGAGCGGACCCCTGCCGGCCAGTATGTGCTGTCGGGCGGACGTTGGGTCCGCAAGTAAGTCACCGGCGCCCATGACCGCCGATCTCCGCGCCCGGATCGGGGCTTGCCGCGCGGCTCTGGCCGCCGCACCGGGCGATTCTGCGGCGCTGGCCGGGCTGTTCGGTGCGCTCGACGCGCTGGGCGAGCCCGGCACGCCGGAGGAGGCGGTGGCCCGCTCCGCCTACGGCGAGGCGCTGCGGCGGCGGGGACGGGCGGCGGAGGCCGAGGCGCACCACCGCGCCGCCCTGTCCTGGCTGCCGGATTTCGGCGGCAACCATTTCAATCTTGGTCTGACGCTTCAGGTCTTGGGCCGCACCGCGGAGGCGGCGGACGCCTATGGCGAGGCCGCGCGGCTGATGCCGCGCTTCGCCCCGGCCCCTTGCAACCAGGGTGTCCTGCTCCGCGCGTTGGGCCACCACGAGGCGGCGGAGACGGCGTTGCGCCGGGCCGTGTCGCTCGACCCCACCCTGGTCCCCGGCTGGCTCAACCTCGGCACGGCGGTGCAGGAGCGCGGTCAGCCGGAGGCCGCCGCCCATTGCTACCGCAACGCCTTGACGCTTCGCCCCGATCTGGCCGAGGCCCATGCGAATCTCGGTTTGGTGGTGAAGGAGGCCGGGCACCTCGCGGACAGCCTGCCGTCTTTCGAACGTGCCCTGGCGCTCGGCCTGCCCGACGCGGGCGGCGTGCTCGCCCAACTCGTTCAGCAGATGCGGCATCTCTGCCGTTGGAACGGGCTGGCGGAGCGCTCCGCGCAACTGGCCGCCCTGGTGAGCGGCGGCGGGACGCGGCAGGTCCACCCCTGGATCTTCCTTGGCGAAGGCGCCGGCCCTGCGGCGGAGTTGGCCTGCGCCCGCCGCTACGCGGACTGGAGGGCGCAGGGCATCGCCGCCATGCCGGTGCGCCGCGACGCCGGATCACGCGGTCGCCTGCGCGTCGCCTATCTGTCCGCCGATTTTCACGAGCACGCCACCGCGGCTCTCATCGCGGAACTGATCGAGCGCCACGACCGGGAGCGGGTCGAGGTCGTCGGCTGCAGCTATGGCCCGGACGACGGTGGTCCGATGCGGCGCCGGCTGACGGGCGCCTTCGACCGCTTCGTGGACCTCGCCGCCTGTTCCCACGCCGACGCGGCGGCGCGCATCCGGGCGGACGGCGTGGACATCCTGGTCGACCTCAAGGGATACACCCAGCACGCCCGGCCGGAGATCGCCGCCCATCGTCCCGCCCCCGTGCAGGCGCAATGGCTGGGCTATCCGGGAACGATGGGCGCCGGATTCATCGATTACGTGATCGGCGACCCTCTGATCACGCCGTTCGATCACCAGCCCTTCTACGCGGAGCGGATCGTTCAGCTTCCGGCCTGCTACCAGCCCAACGACCGAAGGCGGCCGATCGGTCCGACTCCGTCGCGAGCGGCCTGCGGCCTGCCGGAGCGGGGCGTCGTCTTCTGCTGCTTCAACGCCGCTTACAAGATCACGCCGGCCCTGTTCGACCTGTGGTGCCGGCTGCTGCGCGCTGTGCCGGACAGCGTGCTGTGGCTGCTCGACAGCCATCCGGAGGCGAGCGCGAATCTGCGGCGGGAGGCGGTGCGCCGCGGCGTGGCGGCGGACCGGCTGGTCTTCGCGCCCCGGCGTCCCCCGGCGGAGCATCTGGCGCGCTACCGTCTGGCCGACCTGTTCCTGGACACCACCCCGGTCGGAGCCCACACCACGGCCAGCGACGCGCTGTGGGCCGGCCTCCCGGTGCTGACGGTGGCGGGGAAAGGGTTCGCGTCCCGCGTCGGGATGAGCCTGCTGCGCGCCGTCGGCCTGCCCGAGCTGGCCGTCCGTTCGCCCGCCGATTATGAAGCCGCGGCCGTGCGATTGGCCGGCGATCCGGACGGCATCGCCCGGCTGAAGGCGCGCCTCATGGCAGAGAGGGAGCGCGCGCCGCTGTTCGACACCGACCGCTTGGCCCGTGCCCTGGAGCGCGCCTACGCGACGATGTGGGACATCCACATGGCCGGCAAACCGCCGCGCCCGTTCGCCGTCCGGGACGAGGATTAAGGGAAGGGGCAGCGGTCGGCGGTCACGTCCACGAAGGAGCGGGCGCCGGGGGCGAAGGTGAAGCGGTACTCGGTGCTGTCGATCACCACCGTCTGGTGCAGGGGCAGAACGCCCTTGGCAACCGTCTCCTTGCCGCCCATGCCGGCGATCTTGATGGTCACCGGCTGCGACGGATCGAACCAGCTTTCGGCGTTGCCCTGTGCGTTGCGCGACGACTGGCCCTCGCCGCTGACCGTCACCGCGCCGTTGTTGAAGCTGGTGCTGCGGTTGCCCGACTTGAGGAGGGGGGTGGCCAGGGCGAATCGCTTGGTTTCCGCCGGCTGGCAGTTGCGCACCGCCTGGACCTGGGCGATGACGAAGGCGAGGCGGTTGGGGTCCATGCCGCCCTTCAAGCGCTCCGACACCAAGCCCGCCAGCCGGGCGAGATCGCCCGAGGGAACCTCGCGCTGGAGCCGGGCCTCCAGCTCCGTCGCGCGGGCTTCCGCCGTTCGGGCGGCGTGCTGCATCTGGCTGGCGAGCAGTTCCAGCTCCGCCTTCTGGCGCGACAGGGTGGAAATCTCTTCCCGCAACGTGACGTCGCGGCCCTTCAGCTGCTCGATGCCCATCTGGTAGGCGAACAGACCGACACCGAGGAGAACGGCGGCGAACAGACCGAACTTCGCGAACCCCGCCCAGAAGCGGCGGCGATAACGGCGTTCGTAGTCGTAGCGTCCCAAGGCCATGTGCAGCAAACCCGAGCGGAAGAGGAGGGTGCTATGGCTACCCAGATCGGCCGCCCGATGCAACCCCTTGACCTTGGCTGGAGACGCCGCTCCAGATCAGTTGCTGGCCCCGGACGGGCCGAGGAATCCGGCGCTGATCCCCGGCGTGCGGAATTCGCCGACATTCTTGAACACGAAGCGGAAGAAGATGGAGTTCCCCTCCTGCTCGCCGTTCTGAATGACGGTGTAGTCGCGCTGGGCGATGGTTTCGAAGATCAGGCATTCGTCCTGATAGCGGAGCACGCCCGCGCTGGAGCGCGGCCCGGCATCGGGACGGAAGGCCTGGGAATGGGACACGCCGATCGACCAGTGTTCCGAAAACTGCGACGACACCGAGATGCCCGCCTGCTCCACCTCGTTCCGTTCGACGACGTAGGGGTTTTCCGTCTGGTCGACATAGGTGTAGGTGCCGGCAACGCGCAGCAGCGGCACGCCGGCCGATGCGTTGACCGAGTGCCGGCGCGGCTTCAGCGTGTCGTGGTCGATGCGGAAGCCGTAGTTCACGTCCAGCCAGTCCGCCGGGCGGAGGTCGAGGCGACCGACATAGTCCGACGACTTCTTGTCGAGGCCCGACCCGCCGCGGAAGTTCTCGGTGTCGTCGGCGCGGAAGCTCTGGCCGACGAACAGGCTGGCCGACCCGGTCTTGTAGCCCTGGAACGTCGTGCGCAGGCCGTAGGTGGCGCGCAGGCCGCCGTCCAGCCGGTCGATGCCGGTGAAGCGGTTGGGCATCAGCAGGTTGACCTCGTCGAACTCGACGTCGAGGCTGTCCTCGTTCGGGAAGGCCGGATCATTGTCCACCTTCGGCGACACGCTGACCTGCCCGATGGGCTCGATGGTCTGGAAACTGCTCTCGCCATAGCGGACGAAGGGGTAGCGGACCGTGGTCGTGGCCTGCGGGAAGAAGCGCAGGCGCTGGACGCTGTCGTTGCCGGTCCCGCCCGCCGGGTCGTTCGGATCGAACCGCTGGGCGGTGTAGCCGGCCAGCAGGACACTGCCTTCGATGGTGGTGACGAAACCCAGGTTGGAATAGATGTCCCGCTGCCAGCCGGGCTGCATGGCCAGCCGCTGGGTGTCGGGGCCGCCGCTGCCCGGCCGGGCGATCGCCAGCAGGCTGCTGTCCAGGGACCAGCGCCCGCCCAGCAGGCTTCCCGGCTCACCCAACGCGTTGTAGCGCGCTTCGGGAAGGACGTAGGGCTCCTGGACCGGGTTGCCCCAGCGCAGATCCTGGAAGGCGTAGGCGTTGACCGCGGCGTAGTTGCGTCCATTGAAGCCTTCGACGAAGGCGCGGCTGGTCAGCACCTCGTCGCGGATGTTGAAGTAGCGGCGCAGATACAGCTCGTCGCTGGCCCGCTTCAGGTTGAAGCCCCAGCGCCAAGTCTCGTCGATGTCGAACAGGCCGCTGGCGAAGGCGTGGCCACGCCAGCGCCGGTCGTCGGCGCCCTTCAGCGTGCCGTTGGGAATCTCACCCTGCGTTCCCGACGCGTCGAGCTGCAGCCGTCCGTTCTCGAAGCGCTTGCGGTACTGGCCGCCCAGGAACAGGCCCTGTTCGGAATAGCCGCCGAGGTCGAAGGTCGCATCCTGATCCGGCGCGATGTCCCAGTAATAGTGGGCGATGGCGCCGAAGCCGAGATTGGAGTTGTTGCGGAAGCTGGGCGTCAGGAAGCCCGAGCGCCGGTCCACCGTCGGGTCGGGGTGGGACAGGTAAGGGGTGTAGAAGAACGGGACACCGAACATTTCCATGACGGCGTCGCGGTAGCGGACCTCGTGATCCTCGTTGTCCTGGACAACGCGGGCGGCGCGGATCTGCCAGACCGGGGCGCGGGTCGGATCGGTCTTGCAGAGTTCGCAGGGGCTGTAGACCGCCCGGTTCAGGCGGATCAGGCGCCCGCCGCGCCGCTCGCCCTCGTTGCCGGCCATGCGGCTGTTGTCGGTCATCAGCACGCGGACATTCTCGACGAACGCGTCGCGCATATCGTCGGTCAGTTCCGCGTAGTTGGAGAACAGGATATCGCCCGACGGCTCGACCAGACGGACGTTGCCGGAAGCGATGACCACCTTGGTCTTCTGGTTGTAGGTGATCGTGTCGGCATGGACGGTCCGGGGGCCCTGCGACAGCTCGACGTTGCCCGACGCCGTCACGAGGCTGTTCGTCTCGTCGAAGGTGACCGTGTCCGCACCCAGAAGGACCGGGGGGTCCTGCGGCTGGCCGCTGGACGGTCCCGCAGCCGGACCTGACGCCGGAACGACGACCTCGAGCCGTCCTCCCTGGTCCGCCCCGACCGGCGGGGCGCCGTTTGCCTGAGGCGCCGGAGCGGGAGGCTGCTGGGCGTCTGCCAGATCGGCCAGGACGATGCCGCAGGCGGCCATCAGGGCGACGATGCCGGATCGCAGGACCAGCGACCGGCGGTCCAACGGGCGATGCATCTTCGGGCTGGTGGCGCGGGCGCGCCGGGCATGTCGGGACGGGAGCTGGGACATGCCGAACGTTTGAGGTAACCAACCGGCCAAGTCAACGGTTTCGCGGCGCGTCTCGCGAATTGTCCAACGCCTGTTGCCGTAAGGCGGAGTCATGAAAAAGGGGACCGTCCGCGACAGGCGGGAGTCCCCTTTTTTCTACCCGTTCCGCCCCTCCGAGAGGCGGTTTCCGCACCTGTCGAACGCCTAGGCGAAAGCCTTGTAGGCGATGAGGGTGAAGGTGTCGCGCACCCCGGTCAGGGTCTGGATGTTTTCGGTCACGAATCGGCCGATGTCCAGATCCTGGGGCAGATAGCACTTCATCAGCAGATCGTACTGGCCGGAGATGGAGTGCACCTCCGACACCTGCTCAATGTCCTGAACGGCCTGGTCGGCCACCTGATAGGCTTTGCCCAGCTCGCACTTGACCATGACGAAGATGGTCTGCATGGCGCTCAGCCCTCCTGCGAGGATTGCTCGGTGGATTCGACCGGGGCCGGGCGCCGCGCGGAGCGCAGCATGAAGGCCGGCATGTGGTCGCCGAAGCCGATCACCGGTGTGTCGTCCTCATCCTCGTCGCGGCGGCGGCGGCGGTCGCGGTCACGATCGCGGCGCGGCTCCTGACGGCGGCTCTCGGCGGCGGCCAGCGATTCGCGCGGCTGGCGATCCTCACGGGGTTGGCGATCCTCGCGCACCGGGCGATCGTCGCGGCTCGGCCGCTCCTCGCGCGGTTGACGGTCCTCACGCGGTTGACGATCGTCGCGGGCCTGACGCTCCTCACGGGGCGCCCGTTCCTCGCGGTCGGGGCGTTCGGCGCGCTCGGCACGCGGCGCGCGGTCGCCGCGCTCCTTGTCCTTGCCCCGGCCCCGGCTGCGGCCACGGCGCGCCTCGTCCTCGCTGAGGAACTCGGCCGACTCGAGGCCGTCAATGGCGATCAACGGAATCTCCCGCTTGATGAGACGGCCGATGGCCGAAACCTGCTTGCCGTCCAGCGGGCTGGCCAGCGTGAAGGCGCGGCCCGAGCGGCCCGCCCGGCCGGTGCGTCCGATGCGGTGGACATAGTCTTCCGCGCTGATCGGCACGTCGAAGTTGAAGACGTGGCTGAGCCCCTGCACGTCCAGGCCGCGCGCCGCCACGTCGGAACAGACGAGCAGCGTGATCTCGCCCTTCTTGAAGGCCTCCAGCGTCTCCATCCGCTTCGACTGCACCATGTCGCCATGCAGCGCGCCGGCGTTGAAGCCATGGCTTTCCAGCGACTTCTGCAGGATGGCGACGTCGCGCTTGCGGTTGCAGAAGATGAAGGCGTTCTTGACGTCCTCGGTCCGCAGCAGGTGGCGCAGCGCCTTGCGCTTGTCCTCCTCGTGCACCAGGACCATGGCCTGGGTCACCGTCTCCGACGGCGAGGCCGGCGGGGCGACGGTCACTTCCTTCGGGTTCGACAGGAAGGCGTCGGCGAGACGGCGGATCTCCGGCGGCATGGTGGCGGAGAAGAACAGCGTCTGGCGCAGCTTGGGCAGCTTGCTGACGATCCGCTCGATGTCCGGGATGAAGCCCATGTCGAGCATCCGGTCCGCTTCGTCGATGACGAAGACCTTGATGTCGTTGAGCATGATGTTGCCGCGCTCGAACAGGTCGATCAGACGGCCCGGCGTCGCGATCAGCACGTCCACCCCGCGGTCCAGCCGCTTCACCTGCTCGGTGAAGGTCTCGCCGCCGATCAGGAGCGCCATGCTGAGCTTGTGGTGCTTGCCGTAGGTCTCGAAGCTTTCGGCGACCTGCGCCGCCAGCTCCCGGGTCGGCTCGAGGATGAGCGACCGCGGCATGCGCGCCCGCGCCCGGCCCGACGCCAGGATGCTGATCATCGGCAAGGTGAAGCTGGCCGTCTTCCCGGTGCCGGTTTGCGCGCAGCCGAGCACGTCGCGGCCTTGCAGGACCCAGGGAATGGCCTGTTCCTGAATTGGCGTCGGCTGGGTGTAACCCTTGTCCTCGATTGCCCGCAGGACGTCAGGTCCAAGCCCAAGTTCCGAAAAGAGCATCCAACCTGTTTCTGTCTGGAGTGCGAAAATCGTGCCGATACGGCCCGACGAGTAGATGGTGCGGCAGAATATGAAGTCAAAGGGCGCTGTCAATAGACCTTGTGATGAAATCGCGCATCGCGCGGGTCCGGAAGGGCCGCTTGGCGTCCCGCGTTCGCTCGGCTAGGCTGTGAAAAGGCCGCGGAAACCGCGGAAATCCGGGGTCTGGAGTGTTCGAAGAGCAGGTTTCGGCCGATTCTTCCGCCCGGACCGGACGAAGAAAAAAGGCAGCCTTCCGATGCTACTTTCCTCCCAACGTTCCGTCCTGGTGGTGGTCGATATCCAGGAAAAACTGATGCCTGCCATCGCCGAGTCCGAGCGGGTCGAGCGCAACGCCGCCACGTTGCTGAAGGGCGCGGCGCTGCTCGGCGTGCCGGCCTTCGCCACCGAGCAGTACCCCAGGGGCCTCGGTCCGACCGCCGCCTCCCTGCGTGCCCTGCTGCCGCCGGACGGTGTGGTGGAGAAGATCGCCTTCTCCGCCGCGCGGGAGCCGGCCTTTCTGGAGCGGCTGGAGCGGATCGGCCGGAAACAGATCGTGCTGGCCGGGTCGGAGGCCCATGTCTGTGTCATGCAGACGGCGCTGTCGCTGATCGGGCTGGGGTTCGAGGTGGTGCTGGTGGCCGACGCCGTGTCGTCGCGCACGCCCGCCAACGCGGAGCTTGGCATCGCCCGCATGCGCGCCGCCGGGGCGACCATCGTCAGCACGGAGATGGTTCTGTTCGAATGGATGGAGCGGTCGGACATTCCCGCCTTCAAGGCGGTGCTGGATCTGATTCGCTAATCAGTTGAAGACAGTTAGAGCGAGAAAGGAAGAGGGATGAGCGACCGGATTCCCCTGGTTCTGTTGCCCGGCATGCCGCTGGATGCCGCGCTGTGGGAGCACCAGACCGGCCATCTCGCCGATGTGGCGGAACCGACCGTCGGCGACCTGACCGGTCAGGACTCCATGGCCGCCCTCGCCGCCGCGGTGCTGGCGCGGGCGCCGGCGCGATTCGCGCTCGCCGGCCTGTCGATGGGCGGTTACGTCGCCTTCGAGATTCTGCGGCAGGCGCCGGAGCGTGTGGCGAAACTCGCCCTGCTCGACACCAGCGCCCGCCCGGACACGCCGGAACAGACGGCCACCCGCCAGGACGCCGTTCGTCTGGTGGGGCAGGGGCGGCTGCGGCAGGTGGTGGCCGCCGGCATGCCGCGCCTGGTTCATCCGGACCGCAGCGCGGACTCCGCCCTGGTCGACTCGGTCCAGGCCCAGGCCCAGCGGGTCGGGGCGGACGGCTACATCCGCCAGCAGACCGCGATCATGAACCGCCCGGACAGCCGGCCCGGCCTGGGGGCCATCACCTGCCCGACGCTGGTTCTGTGCGGGCGGCAGGACGCCATCACGCCCCCGGCGCTGCACGAGGAGATGGCCGAGGGTATCCCCGGCGCCCGCCTCGCCCTGATCGAGGATTGCGGCCACCTGTCGGCCATGGAACAGCCGCAGGCGGTCACGGCCCTGCTGCGGCAGTGGCTTCTCTACGCCTGAGCGCCCGTCCCCCGCCTCAGCAGTCAGGACCCCCTGTGCAGCCGTCCAGGTCGGCGCGGCGGGCGGGAAAAAGGGCGAAGGTCATGTCGCTGATGAGCGACCGGAAGTCCGGGTCGTTCGGTCCCTGCGGACGGTCGAGCCAGCCGGTGGCCGAAGACAGCGTTCCGCCGCCCCGGCAGAAGGCGCCCTGGACCACGATGGGACCGCCGGGCGGGCTGGTGCGCAGGGGCTGGCCGCTGCACAGGTACGAGTTCAGTGTGGTCTCGGCGGGGTTGAAGGCCAGCACGACCCGGTAGTCCGGCCGCGCCGTCTGATTGGGCGTTGTGGTGAAGTTGGTGCGCACGCCGGAGATGCGGTTCTGCATGTTGGCGGTCACCAGCGGCCCGAAGGTCTGCGGGTCCATGCCGAAGGGATTGCCGTGGATCACGACGCGCAGATCGCGGTTGGAGGCGGCGTAGGACACCTCGCTCAGCGTGTAGGCGGGGACAGGCAGGTCGGCCACCACGCGTTCGTTGGTACAGGCCGCCGCCATCGCACAGAGGGCGAGAAGGCTGGCACGGAACAGGAGGGTCATGGCTCGCCTGGGCTGCTGGGTGGACAGGGGGTGAACAATCATGGGATGCCGCTTCCGGACCGGCAAGCCCAAGCATCCGGAAGAGCCACCATTCAGCCGGCCGCGTAGTCCGGGGGCGTCCGTTCCGTGCGCAGCCAGTTCCGGGCGGCGCGCTCGATCAGCTCCGGATAGTTGGCGACCTCCGCGGGGCCGATCAGCGGCAGCCGCATGTCCCCGACGATGCTGGCGACCGAGGCACCGTCCAAAGGCAGCCCCAGTTGCCGAGCGCTGTGGGCGATGTCCATTTCCTGGCCCCAGTAATAGACCCGCGTGGCTCCGGTGTTGTCCCGCATGCGGCGGACCTGCTCCAACCGGTTGTCGCCGTAGAGCGGCTGCCAGATGTCAGCCATGAGGGTATCCGCCGGCTCGTCGAGCGTGTAGGCGAGAGCGTCCCCCTGGACCAATGTCACCTTGGCGGCCGCCGCGGGCGGAAGCTGGCCGAACACGTCCATGGTGGCGTTCACCGCGATCACCTCGGGGTCGAGTTCCACGACGGTGACCCGCGTGACCTCGGGCTGCAGGGCGGCGTTGGCGGCGGCCCAACCCATGCCGAGCCCCATGACCACCGTGTGCCCCGTTGCGAATCGGCAGCCGATTTCCTGGCTTTCGATCTCCATCGGGGTCATCGACATCCAGGTGCGCGACGCTGGACCGTCATGGCGGATCAGCCCGGCCATGTCGGTGACCAGCATCGCCTCGCTCCAATAGCCCTTGCAGATCAGCATCGGGGCGAGCAGAAGCTCCCAACGTTCCCCCTTCCACGGGCGGTAGGTCGGGCGGAACAGGTCCGTCTGGAACAGAGTGAGCGTCGAGGTCATGCGGCCGGGGTCCCGTGGCGTTGACATGCACGCCAACGAGCGTACAGCGCCGCGACCTACACGTCGATGTCGTCAACCCTTACGAACTTCGCATTCTCCTGGATGAACTGGAAGCGCAGCTCCGGACGTCGGCCCATCAGCTCCTCGACGCGGGTCTTGGTGGCCTTCACGTCCTCCGCCTGTTCGGGGTCGGCGCTGTTCGGCACGACGACGCGCAGCAGGGTGCGCTTGGCCGGGTCCATGGTCGTCTCGCGGAGCTGGGCCGGCATCATCTCGCCCAAGCCCTTGAACCGGCTGATTTCCACCTTCTTGCCCTTGAAGGTCTTGTTGAGGAGTTGGTCCTTATGGGCGTCGTCGCGGGCGTAGACCGACTTGGCGCCGTGGCTGATGCGGTAGAGCGGCGGCAGGGCCAGATACAGGTGCCCGTTCTGGATCAGCCCGCCCATCTCCCGGTAGAAGAAGGTCATCAGCAGCGAGGCGATGTGCGCGCCGTCCACGTCGGCGTCGGTCATGATGATGACCCGCTCGTAGCGCAGCTTGTCGCTGGAGAAATCCTTCCCGACCCCGCAGCCCAGCGCCTGGGTGAGGTCGTTCAGCTCCTGGTTGGCCTTCATCTTGTCGGAGGAGGCCGAGGCGACGTTCAGGATTTTGCCGCGCAGCGGCAGGATGGCCTGGGTCTCGCGGTTGCGCGCCTGCTTGGCGGAGCCGCCCGCCGAATCGCCCTCGACCAGGAAGATCTCGGTGCCCTCCGGCGAGTTGCGGGAGCAGTCGGCCAGCTTGCCGGGCAGCCGCAGACGGCGGGTTGCGGACTTCCGTCCCAACTCCTTGGACTGCTTGCGCTTGGCGCGCTCCTCCGCCTTCTCGATGAGCCGTTCCAGAAGGGCCTTGGAGGAGGACGGGTCGCCCGATAGCCAGTGGTCGAAGTGATCCTTGATCGCCGCCTCGACCAGCCGGTGGGCTTCGGCGGTGACCAGCTTCTCCTTGGTCTGGCCCTGGAAATGCGGCTCGCGGATGAAGACCGACAGCAGGATGCAGGCGTCGCCCATCACGTCGTCCGCGGTGACCTGGGCGGCGCGCTTGTTGTTGGTCAGCTCGCCGTAGCCCTTCAGGCCGCGGGTCAGCGCGGCGCGCAGGCCGGCCTCGTGCGTGCCGCCCTGCGGGGTGGGCACCGTGTTGCAGTAGGTGTGCGAGAAGCCCTCGTCATCCTCCGGCCAGGCGATGGCCCATTCCACGCGCCCCTGCTGGTTCGGGAAGTCCAGCGCGCCCGAGAAGGGCAGGCGGGTCAGCGTCCGGCGTTCCTTCAGGGCGGCGTTCAGGTAGTCGAGCAGGCCGCCGGGGAAATGCAGCGTCTCCTGCGCCGGAGTGGTGCTGTCGGGCGACAGCAGTGACGGGTCACAGCTCCAGCGGATCTCGACGCCCCGGTACAGGTAGGCCTTGGAGCGCGCCAGCCGGTACAGCCGGTGCGGCTCGAAATGGGCGGCCTCGCCGAAGATTTCGGGGTCGGCGTGGAAGCGGATGGTCGTGCCGCGGCGATTGGCCGCGCCCTGGCGGGTCAGCGGTCCCTGGGGCAGGCCGCGGCTGTAGTGCTGCACGTAGAGCTGGCGGTCGCGCGCCACCTCCACGGTCAACCGGTCGGACAGGGCGTTGACCACCGACAGGCCGACGCCGTGCAGGCCGCCGGAGGTCTGGTAGACCTTGTTGGAGAATTTGCCGCCCGAATGCAGGGTGGTGAGGATGACCTCCAGCGCCGACTTGCCCGGGTACTTGGGGTGGTCGTCGATCGGGATGCCGCGCCCGTTGTCGCGCACCACCACCGTGCCGTCGACGGTCAGCTCCAGATCGATGCGGCTGGCGTGGCCGGCCACCGCCTCGTCCATGGCGTTGTCCAGAACCTCGGCCACCAGATGGTGCAGCGCCCGGTCGTCGGTGCCGCCGATGTACATGCCGGGGCGCCGGCGGACGGGCTCAAGCCCCTCCAGAACCTCGATATCCTGGGCGGAATAGGTCTCGGCCTTGCGCGCCGTGTTCTCGAAAAGATCGCTCATGGCCCCAGTTATAGGAATTTCGTCAGGGCTGCGCAAGCGCATGCGGTGGCTCCTATATACTCCCCGCACCATATTTTGTGATGCGCTTTTTCGACCCCAGAATGAACGAGGGCGGAGGCACGATGAGCGACGGCACTCCCACCGATCAGAACCAGGCCCAACCCGACATGGAGGGCGGCCCGGCGCTGCGCACCATCGCCATGCCGGCGGACACCAACCCCAACGGCGACATCTTCGGCGGCTGGCTGCTGTCGCAGATGGATCTGGCCGGTGGCGTTGCCGCGCTGCGCCGGGCGGGCGGGCGCGTGGCAACGGTGGGGATCGAGGCGATGACCTTCCACAAGCCGGTCTATGTCGGCGACGAGGTGAGCTGCTTCGCCCATGTCACCAAGGTGGGCCGAACCTCCATCCGCGTGCGGGTCGAGACCTGGGTGCGGCGCCAGCGCAGCGCGGGGGAGGCGATCAAGGTGACGGAAGGGGTGTTCACCTACGTCGCCATCGGCGAGGATCGCCGCCCGCGCGAGGTCCCGCCGGAGTGAAGCGCCACCCGCCTTCTTTCGAAGGTTGCGCACTGTGCCCCTCTCCTTTGGGGGTGTAAGCCGCCTATTACTCGGCGGCGCAAAGAGCATGGCGCGGTGAATTCTTTCGGATTGCTTCTTTTCCGTTTGACCGAAGGAATCGCGTATGATTCCATCATACCGCCATGACCATGCTCCAGAACCTCACCGACTCGCTGAAACGCGCCGCGAAAAGCGCCCTTCGCCAGGCCATCGGGCCGGCCATCGGCTCCTGCGTCGTCGCCTACTTCGTCTATTACGCCGTCCAGGGGGACCGCGGGCTGCTCGCCATGAACCACCTGAAGGCGGAGATCGCCACGGCGGAATCCGTTCTGGATCAGGTGAAGGCCGAGCGCGAGCGAATGGACCGCCGCGCGCAACTGATGCGCAGCGACCACCTGGACCGCGACATGCTGGACGAGCGTGCGCGCACGATGTTGAACCTTTCAGGCCCCCGCGACGTCATAATCGCACTCCCTCCGGCGCAGGTCGAAGGTGATGCTAGCGCTGAGAAGTAGGTCATATCAGTGAATTAACCGAAAGCCGGTTAACGCCGAATTTCGCGTTTAAAAACAGATATTTGCGTCGCTCGCGCTTGTCGTGTACTGTGCGCCCCGCATCCGCTTCCGGTGCGAGGGGGATGCACCCTCATAAGTGGGATGTACCCTCGCAACGTGCTGCAGCCCTGGCTGTTCGCTTGCCGTCGCTGCATAAACCCTGGGGAGGAAACATGGCCGCGTCACGACGCCGTCCGAAGGCGCAGACTGACTCCGCTTCGAAGCAGGCCGCTTCGACCGAGGACCTGATCAAGTACTATCGCGAGATGCTTCTGATCCGCCGCTTCGAGGAGAAGGCGGGCCAGCTCTACGGCATGGGCCTCATCGGCGGTTTCTGCCACCTCTACATCGGCCAGGAAGCCGTTGTGGTCGGCATCCAGGCCGCGCTGAAGGACAACGACGACGTCATCACCAGCTACCGTGACCATGGCCACATGCTGGCCTGCGGCATGGACCCCAAGGGCGTGATGGCCGAGCTGACCGGTCGCCGTGGAGGCTACTCCAAGGGCAAGGGCGGCTCGATGCACATGTTCAGCCGCGAGAAGAACTTCTACGGCGGCCACGGCATCGTCGGCGCGCAGGTTCCGCTGGGCACCGGTCTCGCCTTCTCGCACAAGTACAACAAGGATGATGGCCTGTCCGCGGTCTATTGCGGCGACGGCGCCATCAACCAGGGTCAGGTTTACGAGAGCTTCAACATGGCGGCGCTGTGGAAGCTGCCGGTGCTCTATGTGATCGAGAACAACAAGTACGCCATGGGCACCTCGCAGGAGCGCGCCTCGGCGGGCGAACTGCACCAGCGCGGCGCGGCCTACGGCATTCCCGGCCATCAGGTCAACGGCATGGACGTCCTCGAGGTCCGCGAGGCCGCCGACAAGTGGGTGGAGTACATCCGCGCCGGCAACGGCCCGGTCATCCTCGAGATGAAGACCTACCGCTACCGCGGCCACTCGATGTCCGACCCGGCCAAGTACCGGACCAAGGAGGAGGTCGAGAAGATGCGGAGCGAGTCCGATCCGATCGACAACCTGAAGCGCGTCCTGCTGGAAGGCGCTTACGTGACCGAGGACCAGCTCAAAGAGATCGACCGCGAGGTCAAGGCCGTGGTGACCGAAGCTGCCGAGTTCGCGCAGCAGAGCCCCGAGCCCGATCCGGCGGAGCTGTGGACGGACGTCCTGGTCGAAGCCTGACGACAACGATAAGCAGGAGCGGCGCCGAGGGCCGGAGGCTTCGCCTCCCGGTGAACCCGCGCCGCCGGAGGTTGAGGAATGCCGATCGAAGTGCTGATGCCGGCGCTGTCGCCCACCATGACCGAGGGCAAGCTGGCGAAATGGGTCAAAAAAGAAGGTGACGAGGTCAAGTCCGGCGACGTGCTCGCCGAGATCGAGACCGATAAGGCGACCATGGAGGTCGAGGCGGTCGACGAAGGCCGCATCGGCAAGATCCTGGTCGCCGAGGGCACCGAGAACGTCGCCGTGAACACCCCCATCGCCGTGATCCTCGGCGAGGGCGAGAGCGTCACCGACGCCGTGTCTGGCTCTCCGACGCCGGCTCCGAAGGTCGCCGCCGAACCGGTGGTGAAGGACACGGGCGCGCACGCCCCGGCCACCCTGCCGGTCGGTCCGGCCAGCGGCCCGGCCGCCGCGCCGCCCGCGTCGGACGAGGACAAGTTCTTCGACAAGACGGTGAAGAAGACCGTCCGCGAAGCGCTGCGCGACGCCATGGCCGAAGAGATGCGCCGCGACCCGACCGTCTTCCTGATGGGCGAGGAAGTCGCGCAGTACCAGGGCGCCTACAAGGTGTCGCAGGGCCTGCTCCAGGAGTTCGGCGCCGACCGCGTCATCGACACGCCGATCACCGAGATCGGCTTCGCCGGCCTGGGCGTCGGCGCGGCCTTCCGCGGCCTGCGCCCGATCGTCGAGTTCATGACCTTCAACTTCGCGTTGCAGGCGATCGACCATATCGTGAACTCGGCCGCCAAGACGCTGTACATGTCCGGCGGCCAGATGGGTTGTCCGATCGTGTTCCGCGGCCCGAACGGCGCCGCCGCCCGCGTCGCCGCGCAGCACAGCCAGGACTTCACCCCCTGGTACGCCAGCATTCCGGGTCTGAAGGTCGTCGCCCCCTACAGCGCGTCGGACTTCAAGGGCCTGATGAAGTCGGCGATCCGCGATCCGAACCCGGTCATCTTCCTCGAGAACGAGATCCTCTACGGCCAGTCCTTCGAGGTGCCGGAGAGCGAGGACTTCATCGTTCCGATCGGCCGCGCCAAGATCCGCCGCGCCGGCACGGACGTGACGATCACCGCCCACTCGCTGATGGTCAGCTACGCGCTCGCCGCCGCCGATCTGCTGGAGAAGGACGGGATCAGCGCCGAGGTCATCGACCTGCGCACGATCCGTCCGCTCGACACCGAGACGATCGTCAACTCCGTCAAGAAGACCAACCGCCTCGTCACCGTCGAGGAGGCCTGGCCGACCTGCGGCATCGGTGCCGAGCTGTCGGCCCTGATGATGGAGCAGGCCTTCGACTATCTGGACGCCCCGGTGATCCGCGTGACCGGCCTCGACGTGCCGATGCCCTACGCGGCGAACCTGGAAAAGCTCGTCCTTCCTTCGCCCGACCGCATCGCGGAAGCGGCGAAGAAGGCCTGCTACCGCAAGTAAGGAGGGCGAGCGAATGACCATTCAGATTCTCATGCCCGCCCTCTCTCCGACCATGACCGAGGGCAACCTCGCCAAGTGGCTGAAGAAGGAAGGCGACGCGGTGAAGTCCGGCGACGTGATCGCCGAGATCGAAACCGACAAGGCCACCATGGAAGTCGAGGCGGCCGACGAAGGCCGTCTCGGCAAGATCCTCGTGCAGGCCGGCACGCAGGGCGTCGCGGTGAACACCCCGATCGCCGTGCTGCTGGAAGAGGGCGAGGACGACAGCGTGCTCGCCAAGGCGGCCGCTTCCGCCCCGGCGGCGGCGCCCGCCGCGGCTCCGGCCCCGGCCCAGACCCAGGCGGCGTCCGCTCCGGCTCCGGCCGCTGCACCGGCTCCGCAGGCTGCGGCCGCTCCGGCTCCCGCCGCCCAGGGCGGTGGCCGCGTCTTCGCCAGCCCGCTGGCCCGCCGTCTGGCCGAGCAGGCCGGTCTCGACCTGAAGGCCGTCACGGGCACCGGCCCGAACGGCCGCATCGTCAAGGCCGACATCGAGGCCGCGAAGGCCGGCGGCACCGCCAGGGCCGCCGCTCCGCAGGCCGCCGCCCAGGCTCCCGCCGCGGCCCCGGCGGCTGCTCCGGCCGCCGCCGCTCCGGCGCCGAAGGCCGCGGGCATCGACGCCAAGGACCTGTCGGACAAGCTGGGCATGCGCTACAAGGCGCAGCCGAACAGCTCCATGCGCAAGACGATCTCCCGTCGTCTGACCGAGGTGCAGCAGACGGTGCCGGATTACTTCCTGGCCATCGACTGCGAGCTGGACGCGCTGCTGAAGGTCCGCTCGGACCTGAACGCCCGCTCCAAGGACTACAAGCTGTCGGTCAACGACTTCGTCATCCGCGCCGCCGCGCTGACGCTGAAGAAGTTCCCGAACATCAACGCCGCCTGGTCGGAAGAGGCCGTCCTCCGTTATGACCACGTCGACATCTCGGTCGCCGTGGCCACCCCGACCGGCCTGATCACGCCCATCGTCAAGAAGGCGGAGACCAAGGGGCTGGCCGAGATCTCCAACGAGATGAAGGGTCTGGCGGAGCGCGCCCGCGACGGCAAGCTGAAGCCGGAGGAGTACCAGGGCGGCACCTTCTCGATCTCCAACCTCGGCATGTACGGCATCCGGGAGTTCGCGGCGATCATCAACCCGCCGCAGGCCTGCATCATGGCGGTCGGCGCCGGCGAGCAGCGTCCGGTCGTGAAGAACGGCGCGCTCGCCATCGCCACCGTGATGACCGTTTCGGTCACCGTGGACCACCGCGTCGCCGACGGCGCGCAGGGTGCGGAATTCCTCGCGGCTTTCAAGAAGCTGATCGAGGACCCGCTGAGCATGCTGCTGTAAGGGGCGCGGACCATGGCTGACATGAACTACGATCTCATCGTCATCGGCGGCGGTCCGGGCGGCTATGTGGCGGCGATCCGTGCCGCCCAGCTCGGCCTCAGCACCGCGGTGGTGGAGCGTGAGAACCTCGGCGGCATCTGCCTCAACTGGGGCTGCATCCCGACCAAGGCGCTCCTGCGCTCCGCCGAAGTGCTGCGCAACGCCAAGCACGCCTCGGAGTACGGGCTGGTCATCCAGAACCCGTCCTTCGACCTGGACAAGGTCGTTCAGCGGTCCCGCAAGGTGGCGGGGCAGCTCAACGGCGGCGTCAAGCACCTGCTGAAGAAGAACAAGGTCGCCGTCATCGAGGGCGAGGCCAAGCTGCTCGGCAAGGGGCAGGTGGCCGTGACCAAGGGCGGTGCGGCGGTCGGCACCTTCGGGGCGAAGAACATCATCATCGCCACGGGCGCCCGCGCCCGCACCCTGCCGGGTCTGGAGGACGACGGCAACCTCGTCTGGACCTACCGCAAGGCGATGACTCCAAACACGACGCCGAAGTCGCTGCTGGTCATCGGCTCCGGCGCCATCGGCATCGAGTTCGCCAGCTTCTACAACGAGCTGGGCGCCAAGGTGACGGTGGTCGAGGTGATGGACCGCATCCTGCCGGTCGAGGACGAGGAAATCTCGGCCTTCGCCCGCAAGCAGTTCGAAAAGCAGGGCATGCGCATCATCACCAACGGCAAGGCCGGCAACCTGCGCAAGGGGGCCGACAGCGTGACGGTGGCGGTGGAAGCCAACGGCAAGACCGAGGACATCACGGTCGACCGCGTGATCCTCGCCGTCGGCATCGCGCCGAACACGGAAAATCTGGGCCTGGAGAACACCAAGGTCCAGACCGACCGTGGTCACATCAAGACCAACGCCAACTGCCAGACCGACGAGCCGGGCGTCTACGCCATCGGTGACGTGACGGGGGCTCCCTGGCTTGCCCACAAGGCCAGCCACGAGGGCGTCATCGCCGTCGAGCACATCGCCGGCAAGCACCCGCACGCGCTGGACGTCCGCAACATCCCGGGCTGCACCTACTCGCACCCGCAGATCGCGTCGGTCGGTCTGACCGAGAAGAAGGCGAAGGAGGCGGGCTACGAGGTCCGCGTCGGCCGCTTCCCCTTCATCGGCAACGGCAAGGCCATCGCGCTGGGCGAGGCGGACGGCATGGTGAAGACCGTGTTCGACGCCAAGACCGGCGAGCTGTTGGGTGCCCATATGGTCGGCGCCGAGGTGACGGAGCTGATCCAGGGCTACACGGTCGCCAAGACCATGGAGACCACCGAGCAGGAGCTGATGCAGACGGTGTTCCCGCATCCGACCCTGTCGGAGATGATGCACGAGTCGGTTCTTGATGCCTACGGCCGGGCCATCCACTTCTAAGTGGCCCTTCTGATCGGCTGAGTTGGGTCTGATCGACGGTCGTTTGCTCCCTCGCCCTTCGGGGCGGGGGAGCAACGTTCCCGACTCCGTCATCATTTTGGCGGTGTTGTTTCGTCGCGGCCGATAATCAGACTTGACCGGTCGGTCATTCCGGCCTATCCGGCGGGACCGTGTCCGCCGGCCTTGCGCCGTGTCCCTTGCGCCGTCGGCGGCGCGTTACCGTTCAGCATCGGCGCTGCCATCGGGCAGCCCGTGGGAGCACTTCAGACCATGACCGTGGCCGATCACCCCGAGAAGCTTCGCCATCCCGAAAAGGCCCACAAGCCCGACAACCCGATCCAGCGCAAACCGGGCTGGATTCGCGTCAAGGCGCCGACCAGCCAGGAATACAACGAGACGCGCAACTTGATGCGCGGGCTCAAGCTCAACACCGTGTGCGAGGAGGCCGCCTGCCCGAACATCGGGGAGTGCTGGAAGCACAAGCACGCGACCTTCATGATCCTCGGGTCCGTCTGCACCCGCGGCTGCGCCTTCTGCAACGTCGGCACCGGGCGTCCCGACCAGCTCGACCCGCACGAGCCGGACAATGTGGGGGAGGCGGTGGCCCAGCTGAAACTGAGCCACGTCGTCGTCACTTCGGTGGACCGCGACGACCTGGAGGACGGCGGGGCGGAGCATTTCGCCCGCACCATCCGTGCCATCCGTGCGGCGTCGCCGGACACCACCATCGAGATTCTCACCCCCGACTTCCAGAAGAAGAAGGGTGCGGTGGAGGTGGTGGTCGAGGCGAAGCCGGACGTCTTCAACCACAATCTGGAAACCGCGCCGCGCCTCTATCCGACGATTCGTCCGGGCGCCCGTTACTTCACCTCGTTGCAGTTGCTGGCTCGGGTTAAGGAGCTGGACCCGTCCATGTTCACCAAGTCCGGAATCATGGTCGGGCTGGGAGAGACGAAGGAGGAGGTCGGGCAGGTGATGGACGACCTGCGCGCCGCCGATGTTGACTTCATGACGATCGGCCAGTACCTCCAGCCGACGCCCAAGCACGCGGCGGTGGACCGGTTCGTGACTCCGGAAGAATTCCAGAGCTACGCAACACTTGGCCGCGGCAAGGGTTTCCTGATGGTGGCCTCGACGCCGCTGACCCGCTCCAGCTATCACGCGGGGGCGGACTTCGCGAAGCTGCGGGAGGCTCGCCTCCGCAAACTCGCGGCAATGGCGGGCTGAAAGGCGGCGGGCTGAGAGGCGGCCGAAAGAGAAACGGAGCGGGTATGCCGACGCACGCGGAAAAGAAGGTTCTTCCCTACACGCCGGAGCAGATGTACCGGCTGGTCGCCGATGTGGAGAAGTACCCGGAATTCCTGCCCTGGTGCCTCGCCGCCCGCATCCGCCGCCGCGAAGGCGATGTGATGTTCGCGGACCTCGTCATCGGCTTCAAGATGGTCCGCGAACGCTTCACCTCGCGGGTGGAGCTGGATGAGGCGAACCGCCGCATCAACGTCCAGTACACCGAGGGGCCGTTCCAGTACCTGAACAACCACTGGATCTTCACCCCGCACGAGGGCGGCGTCTGCGTGGATTTCTACGTGGACTTCGAGTTCCGTTCCAAGATGCTGCAGAAGATCATGGGCGTGCTGTTCAACGAGGCGGTGCGCCGGATGGTGCAGGCCTTCGAGACCCGCGCCAACCAGCTCTACGGTGCCGGCGCCTCCCGGCCCGCTGCGGCGCGGACCGCCTGAGACCGGCCGTTCCTCAGCGAGGGCGTCAGCGAATCGCGGTTTCCGGGCGGGCCGTGCGCAGCCGCTCCAGCGCGGTCTGCACGGTCGCGAGGCGCACCGCCTCGCGGTCGCCGGGAAAGGTGTATTCCTTGTGCTTGGCGGCGCCGCGGCGGACCGCCGTGGCGATGTAAACGCGCCCGACCGGCTTTTCCGGTGTCCCGCCGCCGGGGCCGGCGACTCCGGTCACCGCCACCGTCACGTCGGCCTTCGACTTCGCCAGGGCGCCCACTGCCATCGCCACCGCCACCTCCGGGCTGACCGCGCCGTGGGCGTGGATCAGGCTGGGCGGCACGCCGAGCATCTCGGACTTGGCGACGTTGGAGTAGGTGACGAAGCCCCGGTCCACCACCTTGGACGAACCCGCGATGTCGGTCAGCGCCCCCGCGATCAGGCCGCCCGTGCAGGATTCGGCGGTCGCCAGGGTGTAGCCGGCCAATTCGTATTCCGCGAGCAGCTTGGCGGCGAGTTCGCGGATGTGATCGGGAAACATGCGGGTCCCTTTCGTCGTGCCAGAACCAGCCCCCCTCCCGTCCCGGGAGAGGGCTACGGAAAGCTCATGCTATCCCGGCAGACGGACCGTCGCCATCGCCTGCGCCGCGATGCCCTCGCCGCGCCCGGTGAAGCCCAGCCGCTCCGTCGTCGTCGCCTTCACGCTGACCCGGTCCACCGGCATGCCCAGAATTTCGGCAACGCGCGCGGTCATCGCCTCGCGGTGCGGGCCGACCTTCGGGCGCTCGCAGATGATCGTCACGTCGACATGGGCGATCCGCCCGCCGCGCGCCGTCACCAGCTCCGCCGCGTGTTTCAGGAACAGCGCGCTGTCGGCGCCGCGCCATTGCGGGTCGCTGGGCGGGAAATGGCTGCCGATGTCCCCGGCGCACAGCGCGCCCAGGATGGCATCGGTCAGCGCGTGCAGCCCGACGTCGGCGTCTGAATGGCCGTCCAGCCGGTGCGTGTGCGGAACCCGCACGCCGCAGAGCGTGACATGATCGCCCTCGGCGAAGCGGTGCACGTCGAAGCCCGATCCGGTGCGAATGTCGGACAGGGCGGAGTCGAACGCGCGGGTGGCGCGGGTCAGGTCGTCGGGGGTCGTCACCTTGAAATTCTCCTCCCTGGCGGGCACCAGTGCGACCGGCAGCCCGGCGCGTTCGGCGACCGCCGCGTCGTCGGTCAGCTCCAGCCCGGCGGCATTGCGATGCGCGGCCAGAATCTCGGGGAAGCGGAAGCCCTGCGGGGTCTGGGCGCGCCACAGGCCGCTGCGGTCCACCGTGCCGGCTACCAACCCGTCTTCTCCGCGCTTCAGCGTGTCGGCGACCGGAACGGCGGCCAGCGCCGCGGGGTGGGTGTCGAGCGCCGCAATCACCGCATCGATGGTACCGGCGTCGATCAGCGGGCGGGCCGCGTCGTGGATCAGCACGAGGCCCGGCGCCGAGTCGGCCAACGCCTCCAGCCCGTTGCGCACCGAATCCTGGCGGGACGCCCCGCCGGCCACCGGTTCGGGCAGATCCAGTCCCGCGACGGCCGCATCGTAGAGATCGCGAAAGGCGGGATTGATGACGACGCGCACCGCGCTCACCTTGGGGTGGCGCCGGAAGGCCTCCACCGTGTGGCGCAGCACGGGCTGACCGGCCAGATCGAGATACTGCTTGGGCCGCTCGCCGCCGAACCGCTGGCCGGTGCCGGCGGCGACGATCAGAGCGATGCAGGAAGACGCGTTGATGGAAGACGCGTTCAAGGAAGACATGGGGCGTTTCCCCGCCGTTTGGGCTATGGTATCCGCGCTTGACGGGCCGTCCGCGTGACGCTTACGTCATGGCGGCCGGACGCAGCGGAGCCTAGCCGCTCACCGGCGTTCCGCCAAGAGCTTCAGAGACTTGTCCAACAGCGACTTTGGGTCCAACAGCGACTTTGGGTTTCCGCAAAGGGAAGGGCACGGGTCCGCCGCATGTCGCAGAACATCGTCTACAGCCTGACCGCGCTGATGGCTCTGCTGCCGGCGTCCATCTACCCGTATCATCGGATCGCGGGGCAGGGGGCGGACGGTCGGTCCGCCTATTTCTGGGGCGCCCTGGCGCTGGGCTTCGCCGGGCCGGCGGCCTGGGCGCTGACCCAGGTGGCGGGACGCTGGCACACCGGTCTGTCCACCGCGCTGTGGATCACCATCGCCGCCTGCATGCTGCTGTTCATGGCGATGAGCGCGCTGACCCGGTCGGCGTGGCGGCTCTCGCCGCTGCTGCTGCCCTATCTGCTGACCGTCGGCGCCTTCGCGACGCTGGCCCAGCAGGCACCGGCGCCGGTGCTGCGTGGCGGGGCGCCGGGCATCTGGATCGACCTGCACATCGCCGTGTCGGTCATCACCTACGCGCTGCTGACCATGGCCGCCGTGGCCTCGCTCGCCGCCTTCCTCCAGGAGCGGGCGCTAAAGTCGAAACGCCCGACGCCGCTGACCCGTTTCCTGCCCCCGGTGACGGAGAGCGAGCGGATGCAGCTCCACCTTCTCGGCGCGTCGGAGGCGGTTCTGGGGGCCGGTCTCGCCACGGGAATGGCGGTGCTCCATTACGAAACCGGCGCGCTGCTGCGCGCCGACCACAAGACGCTGCTGTCGGTCGCCAGTTTCGTCGTCATCGGCGGGTTGCTGCTCGCCCACGCCCGCACCGGCGTGCGCGGGCGGATGGCCGCGCGTCTCGTGCTGATCGCCTATCTGCTGCTGACCCTCGCCTATCCGGGCGTCAAGTTCGTCACCGACGTCCTGCTCGGCTAGCCTCCGCGCATGACAGCCAGCGCGGCGCTCGCGGGATGTGCACTTGCAACATGCCGAAACGCTGTGCTACCGTGCACAAATTCTCATCATATAGCTAATGTGCCCATCATGTGGGCAGGTGAACATGGCCATTCAAATCGGCACCATCTCGCTTGAGGGTCCGGTGATCCTCGCCCCTATGTCCGGCGTCACCGACCTGCCGTTCCGGCGGCTGGTGAAGCAGTCGGGCTGCGGACTGGTCGTCTCCGAGATGGTCGCGAGCCAGGCGATGATCCGCGAGAACCGCCAGACGCTGCGCATGGTCGAGTGCGAGCCGGAGCAGTTCCCCATGGCGGTCCAGCTTGCCGGCTGCGAGCCCGACGTGATGGCCGAGGCGGCGAAGCTGAACGAGGACCGCGGTGCGGCCATCATCGACATCAACTTCGGCTGTCCCGTGAAGAAGGTGGTCAACGGCCACGCCGGTTCTTCCCTGATGCGCGACGAGGCGCTCGCCGCCCGCATCCTGGAGGCTACGGCGAAAGCGGTTTCGATCCCGGTGACGCTGAAGATGCGCAAGGGTTGGGATGACAACAGCCTGAACGCCCCCCGTCTCGCCCGCATCGCCGAGGAGTGCGGCATCAAGCTGGTCACCGTTCACGGCCGCACCCGCGAGCAGTTCTACAACGGCACCGCCGACTGGTCCTTCATCCGCTCCGTGAAGGAGGCGGTGTCGATCCCGGTGGTGGTCAACGGCGACATCACGTCCTTTGATGCCGTGGATCGCGCGCTTGCCGAGTCCGGCGCCGACGGGGTGATGATCGGGCGTGGCGCCTACGGGCGCCCCTGGTTCCCCGCCCAGGTGATGCATTACATCCGCACCGGCGAGCGGCTGCCCGATCCACCGCTCCACGAGCAGCTCGACACGCTGCTGGAGCATTACGACGCCATGCTGACCCATTATGGCGTCGAAGGCGGGCTGCGCGTCGCCCGCAAGCACATTTCCTGGTACTCAACGGGCCTGCGCGACTCCGCCGAATTCCGCTCGGAGGTCAACCGCATGTCCGATCCCGAACGAGTGCGCGGCTTCATCCGCGACTTCTACGCCCCGGCGATCGAAAGGATGGCTGCCTGATGGCCCGTGCATCTGCCGCTGCTCCATTGCCCCGCCGCCCGGCGCGGCCCCGTGCGCCCTCCGGTTCCTACCGCCCTGTCCGCTCCTGCATCGATCCGTCCGTCATGCTGAACGCGCTCCCCGACCCGGTCCTGGTCGTCGACGGCTCCGGCGACATCCGCTACGTGAATCTGGAGGCGCAGGAATTCTTCGGCCTGTCCGCCGCCATGATGGAAGGCATGCCACTGGCGGAACTGCTGCCGCCCAACAGCCCGGTCAGCCAGTTGATCGAGCAGGTCCAGCAGGGGCGCCACCGCGCCTCGCAGGAGGGCGTCGTCATCGACACGCCGCGCATCGGCCCGCACCACGTCACCGTGCGGGTCACCGCGCTGGGCGAGCCCGCCGACCATGTGCTGCTGACGGTCAACGAGCGCACGCTGGCCCGCAAGATCGACAATTCCCTGACCCACCGCAACGCAGCCCGCTCGGTCACCGCCATGGCCTCGATGCTCGGGCATGAGGTCAAGAACCCGCTGTCGGGCATCCGCGGGGCGGCGCAGCTCCTGGAGGAAAACTGCAGCGAGTCCGACCGGGTGCTCACCCGGCTGATCTGCGACGAGGCCGACCGCATCGTTGCGCTGGTCAACCGGATGGAAGTCTTCTCCGACCAGCGGCCGCTGGAGCGTGACGCGGTGAACATCCACACCGTTCTGGAGCATGTCCGCAAGGTGGCCCAGAGCGGCTTCGCGCGGAACATCCGATTCATCGAGCGCTACGACCCGTCCCTGCCGCCGGTCTATGGCAACCGTGACCAGCTCATCCAGATTTTCCTCAATCTGATTAAAAATGCGGCAGAAGCTGCCCCGGAATCGGGCGGCGAGATCATACTCAGCACATCTTATCAGCACGGCGTCCGCATGGCCCTGCCCGGCGGCGACACCCGCCTGCACCTGCCGTTGCTGGTGTCCGTTCAGGATAATGGGGATGGCATACCCGACGACCTGCGCTCCAACCTGTTCGATGCCTTCATTACAACCAAGGTCAATGGGACTGGCCTGGGGCTTGCATTGGTAGCCAAAATCGTCGGCGACCACGGCGGCGTCATCGAATTTGACAGCCAGCCGCGCCGCACCGTCTTCAAGGTCTCGCTACCCATGTTCGATGAAGCGCAGATGAGCGGCGATCCTGCACCGGCCAGAGGCTTCCGAGGGGCCATCGGATGAGTGCAGCCACGATCCTGGTTGCGGACGACGACCGCGCCATCCGCACCGTTCTGACCCAGGCGCTCGCCCGCCTCGGGCACGAGGTGCGCACCACCGGCAACGCCTCCACGCTCTGGCGCTGGGTGGCGGACGGGCAGGGCGACCTCATCATCACCGACGTGGTGATGCCCGATGAGAACGGGCTGGACCTGATCCCCCGGATCAAGAAGATCCGGCCCGACCTGCGCATCATCGTGATGAGCGCGCAGAACACGCTGATCACCGCCGTGAAGGCGGCGGAGCGCGGCGCCTTCGAGTATCTGCCCAAGCCCTTCGACCTGAAGGAGCTGGTTTCGGTCGTCGAGCGGGCGCTGAACTCCAACACGCCGCCGGCGGCTCTGCCCGCCGACGCCGGCGAGGCGGACGAGCAGCTTCCCCTGATCGGCCGCTCGCCGGCCATGCAGGAGATCTACCGCGTCCTTGCCCGTTTGATGGGCACCGATCTGACGGTGACCATCACCGGCGAGTCGGGCACCGGCAAGGAACTGGTGGCCCGCGCGCTGCACGACTACGGCAAGCGGCGCAACGGTCCCTTCGTCGCCATCAACATGGCGGCCATCCCGCGCGAGCTGATCGAGTCCGAGCTGTTCGGTCACGAGAAGGGCGCCTTCACCGGAGCCACCAACCGGTCGACCGGCCGCTTCGAGCAGGCGCAGGGCGGTACCCTGTTCCTCGACGAGATCGGCGACATGCCGCTGGAGGCGCAGACCCGGCTGCTGCGCGTGCTGCAGGAGGGCGAGTACACCACCGTCGGCGGACGTACACCGATCAAGACGGATGTACGCATCGTCGCCGCCACCCACCGCGACTTGCGCACCTTGATCCGCCAGGGCCTGTTCCGCGAGGACCTGTTCTACCGGCTGTGCGTCGTCCCCATCCGTCTGCCGCCGCTGCGCGAGCGTACGGAGGACGTGCCGCTTCTGGTCCGCCACTTCCTGAACCAGTGCTCGGCCCAAGGGCTGCCGGTGAAGAGCATCGACCAGCCCGCCATGGACCGGCTGAAGCGCTACCGCTGGCCGGGCAACGTGCGCGAACTGGAAAATCTCGTCCGCCGCCTTGCCGCGCTCTATTCGCAGGAGGTCATCGGGCTCGACGTGGTGGAGGCGGAACTGGCCGACACCACGCCCGCGGCCCAGCCGGTGGAGGAACCGCAGGGCGAGGGCCTGTCCGCCGCCGTGGAGCGCCACCTCAAGGATTATTTCGCCGCGCACAAGGATGGCATGCCGTCGAACGGCCTGTACGACCGGGTGCTGCGCGAGGTCGAACGGCCGCTGATCTCGCTCAGCCTCTCGGCGACGCGGGGCAACCAGATCAAGGCCGCGCAACTGCTCGGCCTCAACCGCAACACGCTGCGCAAGAAGATCCGCGATCTCGACATCCAGGTGGTGCGCGGGTTGAAGTGATCCGGCGCCCGGCGGATTGGCTGGGCGTCGCCGCAATCCCACAGCGTGGTGTTTTTGCGACAGGCTTTTGGCCCCTCTGCCATTCGCAATGCTCCTTAGGGACTGTGCGAAAGGCAGAGGGGTTGCCGCTTGGCAGGACGGCAACAGCTCGTGTATCATTCTGGCAACAGACTGGTTGCCGGATTGATGTCGCCCACACCCCCTGAAACCGTCACGCCGCTTTGGCAGCAGTTCCTTCGTTGGGCAGCCCGTGTCGGGCTGGCGAAGAGGCTTGCCTTCGCGCTGTCGCTGGCGGCCTTGGTGGCGGGCTTCGCGACCTACACGGCGCTGACGGAGAGCGCGCCCTTCGGGGAAACCAACCCGCGCACCGTCACATGGCTGCTGACCCTCGATCTGGCGCTGCTGCTCCTGCTTGGCGTGCTGATCGCGCGGCGGATCGTCTATCTGTGGATCGGGCGGCGGCGTGGCCTCGCCGGGTCGCAGATGCATGTGCGGCTGGTCGCGGTGTTCAGCCTGCTCGCCGTCGCCCCGGCCATCATCATGGCCATCTTCTCCACGGTCTTCTTTTATGTCGGCGTGCAGTCCTGGTTCAGCGAGCGGGTGCGCACGGCGGTGAACGAATCGCTGGCCGTCGCCAGCGCCTATCTGCATGAGCACCAGCAGAACATCCGCGCCGACGCGCTCGCCATGGCGAACGACCTGAACCAGGAGGCGGCGCGCCTCGCCAGCGACCCGGAGCGGTTCGAGCAGGTGGTCGCCACCCAGGCGATGCTGCGCGCCCTGTCGGAGGCCATCGTCTTCAACGGGACGACCGGCGCCATCGTCGCGCGCTCCGGCTACACCTTCGCGCTGGAGTTCGACCCGATCCCCGATGACAAGCTCGCCACCGCCCGCCGCGGCGAGGTGGCGATGATCGTCAGCGAGAACGACGACCGCGTCCGCGCGCTGGTCCGGCTCGACCGCTTCGCCGACACCTATCTCTATGTCGGCCGCATGGTCGAGCCGCGCGTGCTCTCGCACATGGCCTCGGCGGAAGGGGCGGTGCGGGAGTTTGGGGCGCTGGAAAGCCAGCGCGGCAGCCTGCAGATCACCTTCACCCTGATCTTCCTGGTCGTGGCCATGCTGCTTCTGCTGGCGGCAGTGTGGGCGGGGCTGATCTTCGCGACGCGGCTGGCGCGGCCGATCAGCGCCCTGATCGGCGCGGCGGAGCGGGTGCGCGCCGGCGACCTGACCGTCCGGGTGACGGAGCCGCCCGCCGAGGACGAGCTTGGCCTGCTGTCACGCGCCTTCAATCGCATGACGACAGAGATCGAAAGCCAGCGGCACGAGCTTTTGTCGGCCAACCGCCTGATCGACGAGCGCCGCCGCTTCACCGAGACCGTGCTGGGCGGCGTGTCGGCGGGCGTGATCGGGTTGGACGCGGAAGGGCGCATCACCCTTCCCAACTTCTCGGCCGCGCGCCTTCTCGGCGTCGAGGACGCCGAAAGTCTGATCGGGATGAAGCTGGCCGAGCTGTCGCCGGAGATGGGGGAGCTTCTGGACCATGCGCCGGGCCGGCCCGGCCGGGTGGTGCAGGACCAGATCCAGATCCGCCGTCCCGGCACGACGCCGCTGACCTTGCTCGTCCGCATCTCCACCGAAGGGCGGGGAAGCGGGGAGATCCGCGGCTATGTCGTCACCTTCGACGACATCACCGAGCTGGTCTCCGCCCAGCGCAAGGCGGCCTGGGCCGACGTCGCCCGCCGCATCGCCCACGAGATCAAGAATCCGCTGACACCGATCCAGCTCTCCGCCGAACGGCTGCGCCGCAAGTACCTGAAGGAGATCACCAGCGACACCGAGGTCTTCACCATGTGCACGGACACCATCGTCCGGCAGGTGGACGACATCCGGCGCATGGTGGACGAGTTCTCGGCCTTCGCGCGCATGCCGCAGCCGGTGATGAAGCCCTGCAACCTCAACGACCTCGTCCGGCAGGCGGTGTTCCTGCAGTCCAGCGCGCATGCCGGCAAGATCAAATTCGAGATGGCGCTTCCCCAGGGGCCGCTGACCGTGCCCTGCGACAGCCGCCAGATCAGCCAGGCGCTGACCAACCTGCTGCAGAACGCCGCGGATGCCATCGAAGGGCGCCCGCCGCCCGCCGAAGGCGCGGAACTGCCGCCCGGCCATGTCGCCATCCGGGTCGAGGCCGATGCCGAGCGCATCGCCATGATCATCGAGGACAACGGCAAGGGCCTGCCGACCGAGGAGCGCGACCGGCTGACCGAGCCCTACGTGACGACGCGCGCGAAAGGCACGGGACTGGGGCTGGCAATCGTCAAGAAGATCATGGAGGACCACGGCGGCGTGCTGACCCTGGAGGACCGCGAAGGCGGCGGGGCGCGCGTCGGGCTGGTCATCCCCAACACGTCCACCAGCTCCGGCACGGCCGCGGGCGACGCCCCCGGCGGCGTCGGCACGCCGGCGGAGACCGGTGAAGAGAAGAGGCACGCAGCCCATGGCGCATGACATTCTGATCGTCGACGACGAAGCGGACATCCGGATGCTGATCGCCGGCATCCTGAACGACGAAGGCATGAAGACGCGCGAGGCCGCCGACGCCGATCAAGCGTTCGCCCAGGTCTCCGCGCGCCGTCCGAGCCTCGTGGTGTTGGACATCTGGCTCCAGGGCAGCCGGCTGGACGGGCTTCAGATCCTCGAACAACTGATGCGCGACCACCGGAACCTGCCGGTCATCATGATCTCCGGCCACGGCAACATCGAGACCGCCGTCTCGGCGATCAAAATCGGCGCCTACGACTTCATCGAGAAGCCCTTCAAGGCCGACCGGCTGCTGCTGATGGTGGATCGCGCCATCGAGGCGGCCCGGCTGAAGCGCGAGAACGAGGAACTGAAGCTGCGCGCCGGCGGCGAGGTGGAGCTGATCGGCCGGTCCACCGCCGTCAACCACGTCCGCCAGAGCATCGAGAAGGTGTCGCCCACCGGCAGCCGCGTCCTCATCACCGGCCCTGCCGGCTCCGGCAAGGAGGTGGTGGCGCGGTTGATCCACGCGCGGTCGCGCCGGGCCGGCGGCCCCTTCGTCGGGCTCAACTGCGCCACCATGCGCCCTGACCGGCTGGAGATGGAGCTGTTCGGCACGGAAGCCGGGGTGGACGGTGGCGGCCGCAAGATCGGCACCTTCGAGCAGGCGCACGGCGGCACGCTGCTGCTCGACGAGGTGGCCGACATGCCGCTGGAAACCCAGGGCAAAATTGTCCGCGCCCTGCAGGAGCAGGTGTTCGAGCGGGTCGGCGGCGGCCAGCGGGTCGAGGTGGACGTGCGCGTCGTCGCCACCTCCAACCGCGACCTCCAGGCGGAGATCGACCAGGGCCGCTTCCGCCAGGATCTGTTCTATCGTCTCGCCGTCGTGCCGATCCGCGTGCCCTCGCTGGCCGAGCGGCGCGAGGACATCCCGCTCTTGGCCCGCCACTTCATGCAGCGCTCGGCCGAGGCCGCCGGCCTGCCGGCCCGCGACTTCGGCGAGGACGCCATGGCCGCGCTGCAGGCCTACGACTGGCCGGGCAACGTGCGCCAGCTGCGCAACGTCGTGGATTGGCTGCTCATCATGGCGCAGGGCGATCCCAAGGAACCGATCCGCGCCGACCAGTTGCCGCCGGAAATCGGCGCCATCACCCCCACGGTCCTGAAATGGGACAAAGGCGGCGAGATCATGGGCCTGCCGCTCCGCGAAGCGCGCGAGGTGTTCGAGCGCGAGTATCTCCTGGCCCAGGTGACGCGCTTCGGCGGCAATATCTCCCGCACCGCCTCCTTCGTGGGGATGGAGCGTTCCGCCTTGCACCGGAAGCTGAAGTCGCTCGGCGTGCACGGCAGCGAGAAGGGCAAGCTGTTCGTCGAGTAGGCTTGCCCAGCATCGTCAAGCACAAGGCGCCGTCTTTCTCCTGAAGCAGGCTTCCCGAGCATGTCCCGAACGTGGGCGACTTGGGAGCCTGCTTTTATTTTGTCTGAAAGCGGTGCCTGTCAGCTTGCGCCATGGAGGATTAAATACAATTTTATTTATATATTTCATGAAATCACGATTAACGTTTTTGGTATTGATCGAAGGTTATTGCCTAAATATTCATTGTCTTGTAAGCGCGCTTAACAAGAAACATCATTTTCTTTTTATGAGGAGGAATCACAATATGGCGACCACTGCTGTCCTGACGGTCAATTATACCGACAACCAGCTTGTTGCTTATTTGAATGGTGCTCAAGTTTACAACCGCATTGGCGGTGGTGAATCGATCAATGAACAGGTCGTCCTGACCGGAAACCTGCAAGCCGGCGTGAATCAGCTCCTGCTGATTGGTGTGAACTTCAGCGGGCCAGCCCATTTCCAGGGATCGGTCAACATCGATGGCCGGTCACAGGACTTCAACTTCGACACCCGCAAGGATGGTGCTCCGGAAGGCGTCGTCACGCAGTTCTATTACACAATCGACAACAGCTGACGCCGAGGCCGGCAAACGGGTCTCCGTCTCGCGGTGACCGACGGGAGAGGGTGATGGGGCAGGGCGCATCCATCACCCCTCTGCCTGTCCACACCGGCAGGTTGGCCCGTATTTCCCTTCGCGAACATAGAGTTGGTGCGTCCTGCCGCAAAATGATAAGGTCCCTGTCCTAAGTGCCTGGAAAATGGGCGGGGAAGGGTGCAAAGGCCGTGAAGGTCATCGTTTGCGGAGCCGGGCAAGTCGGCTCGAACATCGCGCGTTATCTGGCGTCCGAGGGCAACAACGTCACGGTGATCGACCATTCGCCGGAACTCATCCAGCGGATCAGCGACACGCTCGACGTGCAGGCCATGGTCGGCCACGCGTCGCACCCCGACGTGCTGGAGGCGGCGGGGGCGGGCGAGACCGACATGATCATCGCGGTCACCCAGATCGACGAGATCAACATGGTGGCCTGCGAGGTCGCGCACGCGCTGTTCAAGGTGCCGACCAAGATCGCCCGTGTGCGCAACCAGAGCTACCTGAAACCGATCTGGGCGGACCTGTTCAGCCGCGACCACATGCCGATCGACGTCATCATCTCGCCGGAGATCGCGGTGGCGCGGGCCATCGCCCGCCGGCTCCAGGTGCCGGGCGCCTTCGACATGATCCCTCTGGCGGACGGCAAGGTCCGCGTCGTCGGCGTGCTCTGTACCGAAACCTGCCCGGTGCTGCACACGCCGCTGCGCCAGTTAACCGGCCTGTTCCCCGACCTCGGCTTGGAGGTGGTGGCGATCATCCGCAACGACCGTTCCTTCATACCCGGCGGCGACGACCAGATGCTGCCCGGCGACGAGGTCTATTTCGCCTGCGACAACCGCCACCTGAACCGCGCCATGGCCGCCTTCGGCCACGAGGAGGTGGAGGCCCGCCGCATCATCATCCTGGGCGGCGGCAACATCGGGCTGTGCCTGGCGGAGGAGTTGGAGGCGAAGTACCCTCACGTCACCGCACGCATCATCGAGATGAACCGCAGCCGCGCCCAGTTCGTGGCGCAGCGCCTGTCGCGCACCATGGTGCTGCACGGCGACGGGTTGGATCCGGAAATCCTGGAGGAGGCCAACGTCCGCGCCACCGAGACGGTGGTCGCCGTGACCAACGACGACGAGGGCAACATCCTCTCCTCGCTGCTCGCCAAGCGGCACGGGGCGAAGCGCGCCATCACGCTGATCAACAAGGCGTCCTACACCTCTCTGGTGTCGCCGCTGGGGATCGATGCGGTGGTCAGCCCGCGCGCCATCACCGTGTCGAACATCCTCCAGCACGTCCGGCGCGGCCGCATCCGCGCGGTGCACAGCCTGCGCGACGGCTTCGCCGAGGTGATCGAGGCGGAGGCGCTGGAAACCTCCGCGGTGGTGAACACGCCGCTGCGCGAGGTGAAGCTGCCCTCCGGGGTCATCGTCGGAGCGATCGTGCGCGGCGACGAAGTCATCATCCCGCGCCCAGCCACGGTGATCCGTCCGAAGGACCGCGTCATCATCCTGGCCACCGCCGGTCAGGTGAAAAAGGTGGAGAAGATGTTCGCCGTCCGGCTTGAATTCTTCTGATCGCCTCCCGTATCGTTTTTGGCACCAACAAAAAGAACCTCCATGGCTCGATGGGCATACGTCAACGGCCGTTACCTGCCGCACCGGCAGGCGGCGGTTCATGTGGAAGACCGCGGCTTCCAGTTCGCCGACGGCGTCTATGAGGTGGTCACCCTCCTCGACGGGCGCTTCGCGGACCTGGACGGCCATATGGAGCGTCTGGGCCGCAGCCTGTCGGAGCTGCGCATGGACTGGCCGGCGGCGCCGCGCGTCGTGACGATGATCGCCCGCGAGCTTGTGCGGCGGAACGGCGTCCGCAACGGGTCGCTGTACATCCAGGTCACCCGCGGCGTCGCCCCGCGGGACTTCAAGTTCCCGGCAAGCGTCTCCGCGACGCTGGTGATGACCGTCAAGCGGGTCACCGCCTTCGCCAAGCCGGAGCAGCTCGAGAAAGGTGTGGCCGTGGTCACGGTGCCCGACATCCGCTGGGGCCGGTGCGACATCAAGACGGTCGGCCTCCTCGCCCCGGTGCTGGCCAAGCAGCAGGCCGCCGAATCGGGCGCCTACGAGGCGTGGCTGATCGATCCGGACGGCACGGTGACGGAGGGCTCCTCCTCCAACGCCTGGATCGTCACGCAGGACGGCGTGCTGGTGACCCGCGCCCCGTCGCAGAAGATCCTCAACGGCATCACCCGCCTGTCGCTCCTGCGGCTGGCCGGGGAGCGCGGCATCCCGGTGGAGGAGCGCAGCTTCACGGTGGAGGAGGCGCTCGCCGCCCGCGAGGCCTTCGTGTCCTCCGCCGGCACCTTCGCGCTGCCGGTGACCCGCATCGACGGCAAGCCGGTGGGCGAGGGCAAGCCGGGGCCGGTCACCCGGACGCTGCGTCAGGCCTATCTCGATTACGTGGCCGCCGGGGTGCCGTCATGAGCGACGCCTCCGCCGTCATCGACCACCTGCCCGTGCTGCCGCGCGCTGTCCTTTACGACTGGGACAACACCCTTGTCGACAATTGGGGCACGGTGCGCGCCGCGCTGAACCACGCGCTGGTCACCTTCGGCCATCCGGCCTGGACGGAGGATGAGGCGCGGGAGCGCATCAAGCAGTCGCTGCGCGACAGCTTCCCCCGCATCTTCGGGGAGCGCTGGACCGATGCGCGCGACCTTTTCTACGCCTATTTCGAGGCGCATCACCTGGAGCATCTCCGGCCCCTGCCGGGTGCGGAATCCCTGCTGCGCGGCTTCGCGGAGCGCGGAATCTATCAGGCGGTGGTGTCGAACAAGACCGGCCGCTTCCTGCGGGCGGAAGCCGATGCGCTGGGCTGGACCGGCTATTTCGGCCGTCTGGTCGGCGCCCAGGACGCCGAATTCGACAAGCCGCACGGCGCGCCGGTGCTGATGGCGCTGGAACCGGCGAACATTTCGCCGGGCCCGAACGTCTGGTTCGTGGGGGATGCCGACATCGACATGGAATGTGCCCATGGCGCGGGAATGGTCCCGGTGCTAATAGGGGCGGGCGAGGGCAGCGGCTTCACCCGCTTCCCTCCGGCCCATCGGTACGACACGTGCCATGCATTGTGCGGGTTGGTGGGCAGCGGTGGTGACACCATATCGGATGACCAGTAGTCGAGACGGTTGCGACCAACCATGACCTTATCGCTGCAGGGGGCGGGCTTCTAACAAGGGGCCCCAAAAAACACTGAAGAAGGGGGCGACATAAAATGTCTGAAAAAAGCCAAAATGTGCAGGACGTGTTCCTCAACCACGTCCGCAAGAACAAGACTCCCGTGACCGTGTTCCTCGTGAACGGTGTTAAACTTCAGGGAATCATCACCTGGTTCGACAACTTCTCGGTACTGCTGCGGCGCGATGCGCATTCGCAGCTCGTCTACAAGCACGCCATCTCCACCGTGATGCCCGCGCATCCGATCCAACTTTTCGAGCCGCCCAAGGAAGGTGAAAACGTCTGATCTTTCGACCAATGGCAACGGCCGGACGCCTGATGCCTCCGGCCGCGCCATCGTGGTCCACCCCGTCCTCCGCAGTGAGGCGGACGGGGTCCTGCGCCATCCCGAATCCTGCCTGGACGAGGCGGTGGGCCTTGCCCGCGCCATCGATCTGGAGGTTGTGCACGCCGAATGCGCGCGGGTGAACCGCCCGCAGCCTTCGATCCTTCTCGGGTCGGGGACGGTGGAGCATTTTGCCCAGATCGTGGAGGAGACGGAGGCATCCCTCGTCATCCTCGACCACGCGCTGTCGCCGGTGCAGCAGCGCAATCTGGAAAAGGCCCTCAAGGTCAAGGTCATCGACCGCACCGGTCTGATCCTGGAGATATTCGGCGCCCGCGCCCGCACGCGCGAAGGCATGCTCCAGGTCGAACTGGCCGCCCTGACCTACCAGAAGTCGCGCCTCGTCCGCTCCTGGACCCACCTGGAACGCCAGCGCGGCGGTTTCGGCTTCCTCGGCGGCCCCGGCGAATCCCAGCTTGAGATGGACCGCCGCCTGATCGGCGACCGCATCGTCAAGATCAAGAAGGAGCTGGAGGAGGTCCGCCGCACCCGCGGCCTGCACCGCAAGGCCCGCGCCAAGGTGCCGTACCCGGTGGTGGCGCTGGTCGGCTACACCAACGCCGGCAAGTCGACGCTGTTCAACCGGCTGGCCAACGCCGACGTCTTCGCCAAGGACCTGCTGTTCGCCACGCTGGACCCGACGATGCGTCAGGTGACCCTGCCGTCCGGGCGCAAGGTGATCCTGTCGGACACCGTGGGTTTCATCTCCGACCTGCCGCACGGCCTCGTCGCCGCCTTCCGCGCCACGCTGGAGGAGGTCGACGCCGCCGACATCATCCTGCATGTCCGCGACGTGTCCCACCAGGACAGCGAGCCCCAGAAGGCCGACGTGCACGAGGTCATGAGCGACATGGGCATCGACCCGGACGCCGACGACCGCGTGATCGAGGTGCTGAACAAGATCGACGCGCTGGATGACGAATCCCGCGAGGCGATCCTGGCCCAGACGGCCCGCAACCCGCGCGCCGTCGCGGTGTCCGCCCTGTCGGGGGCGGGGATCGCCGATCTCGACCGGCTGCTCGACCAGCGGATGAACGCTCACCGCCATGTGGTGGACCTGTCCGTGGAGTTGGGGGACGGGGCGGCGCTCGCGTGGCTCTATGCAAAAGGTGAGGTGCTGGAACGGCGGGACGACGAGGTCCAGGCCCACATCCAGGTGGCCATCGACCCGGCGGATCTGGCCCGTTTCGAGAAGCGGTTCGTGCACGGCTGATCTTTCGCCATAAAGGAGTCGGGCGCGTCATAATTCGTTCGTGCACGTGCGACGACATGACGCGCCCGATTTCAGCCCCGTCCTACGACGTCCGAGGTGTAGCCTTTTCCCAACGCGCCCCCGATATTCGACACGGGGAGCCGATGGGTTATCCCCGGGAGGAGGCCCGCCTATGCGTTTGCAGACCGATCCAACACACTTTTCGATCACCGCCTTCCTGGCCGATCAGGTGACCCTGGTCGCCCGGCAGGAGCAGTTGTCGCCCGGTGCCGCGGTGCTGCGCATCCAGGAACTGTCGCGCGACAACGCCGGCCGCGCCCGTCTTCTGGAAATCATCAGTGACGCCTGGCGCAAGGAAACCAACCCGACGGAAAGCAGCAAGATTGCCGCCCTGCGGTCCGAACTGGCCGCCTGGGCGCTGCACGCCACCCCGAGCGAAAGCCTGCCGCGCTCCTGACGGAGGCGGGTGTGCCGGGACAAGGATTTGTCCGTGGCTATGCAGCGGGCAGGGCGCCATAATGGACGCTCGGCCCGCCTTCTTTTTCCGGATTCCCTTGCGCGTCCCGATCGCTCTCCTGTCCCTGGCGTTTCTGACCTTCGCGGGCACCGCCACAGCCGCCGAGCGGGTGTTGCCACCGGGATTCGTGGAGGAACCGCCGGTCGCGCCGGAAGATCCCTTGCCGCCGGAGCCCGCGGAGTTTCCTCCCGCCCCGTTCAGCCCGCTGGTCGTGGCGCCGGACCCGAAGGAATTGCTGAAGGCCTGCAAGGAAGCCACCTTCACCGACTGTTTCCGCCTGTGGCGTCCGCCCCCGCCGCCGCCCAAGGAGGAGACGCGGGAGGCGCGCGACACGCCGCAGCCCCCGCCCGATCCGAACGCGCCGCGCAAACCGCCGGAACCCGGCCCCTTGACCGGCACGCCGCCCGCCCCGAACCCCGCGGCCGATCAGGCCACCTATGACGCGCTGGTCAAAGCGTTGAAAGACAGTGGCCTGGACGGCAAAGTCATGCTGCCGGAACCGCCGAAGGATGGCGGAACGGTTCTGAGACTCGACCCCCGATCCAACAAAGCGGCACCGAAACCGTGACGAATTTTCCGATTCCTGACGTCGACCGCGTCTCCGCGATCATCCGCGAGGTCGCGGAGAGCGAGATTCTTCCCTATTTCCGCGATCTGGCGAACGCCGGCATCCGTGAGAAGACCGGGCCGGCCGATCTCGTGACCCTGGCCGACGAGGCGGGCGAACGCGCCCTCACGCCGCGCCTGCTGGACCTGCTTCCCGGCAGCACGGTGGTGGGGGAGGAGGCCGTCTCCGAGGACAAGTCCCTGCTCGACCGAATCCACGGCGACGCGCCGGTCTGGATCATCGATCCGATCGACGGCACCCTGAACTTCGCGAACGGGCGCCCGCTCTTCGCCGTGATCATCGCCCTGGCCTGCCGCGGCGAGACGCTGGCCGGCTGGATCTACGATCCGTGCGACGGGCGCATCGCCACGGCGGTGAAAGGGCAGGGCGCCTATTTGAATGGCAAGCGCGTCACGGTCGCCCCGGCGGTCCCCCTGACCGAGATGACCGGAGCCCTGTCGACGCGATTCTGCGCCGAGGATCTCGGACGCCAGCTGGACGAGCGCGGCCGTTCCCTGGGTCCCCGCGTCTGCCTGTCCAGCGCCGCGCAGGAGTATCTGCGCCTGCTCGACGGCCGGGCGCATTTCTCGATGTACCATCGCCTGATGCCGTGGGATCACGCGGCGGGCGTTCTGCTCCACGCGGAGGCCGGCGGCTACAGCGCGCTGTTCGACGGCTCGCCCTATCGTCCGACCGTCCTCAACGGTGGGGTGATGCTGACCCCCGACCGCGCGAGTTGGGAGGCGATGCACCGGCATCTGTTCGGCTAAGGCGGGGGCGCACCGGACTACCGCACACGTCCTGCGGTGGGGACCGGATTCGGCGGGAACTCCGCGGGCACGACGGCCTTATAGTGCCAGGATGCCGGAAACGGCCGCCGTGAGCCTTGCGGAGCGCCCGATCATGAAGGCCATTGCCCTGAAGCGCGTGCTGTTGGTGGCGTCACTGCTGGCGCCCACGGCTTGCGCGGAGCGGATCGCCGAATGTCAGCCTTCGGGCGGGACGGCCTCGGCCGCCGGCGCGGCGCAATGTTCCACCGACCCCGAAACCGCGGACGTCGCCTTGGATCACGAGGTGGTTCGCGCGATCGACGCCGAGCCGGTGCTCAGCGTGGCACCGCCGCAGCGCCGGAAGGCGCGGCCCGCCACGCAGGCGCATTCCATGGAGTGAAAAGGCCCGCGGTCCCTCGGAACCCGCCACCGCCACCCTGTGTTGGACCAACGCAACAACGGCGGGTGATCCATGCAAAAGGCCAATATCCACGACCCCTTGAGCATCGAGAGCATCTATCCACGAAGCGCCTTCGACGCCGACGCGCGACAGAACGCACGGGACAAGGAGACGGTGGAGCATGGGGTGATGATCCTGTCGATGCCGGACGCCGATGGGAATTTCTCGTTGAAGCCCTCCCAACGTCATGTCGGCGAGCCGGACACGACGACCCATTCGATTTTCCTGTCGCCGAGGCTGGAAAGCTCGGAGTATGGAGCGCTTACTCCGAGCGACACTGGCTATGACGCACCGATCGAACCGGCGAAGGCCCCCGAGACCTCCGGCGATCCTTACCGGTCTTTCGTGGAATCGCTGATCCAGGCCGCCCGTAACGCGGATTTTCCGCCGCCACCACCCGCAGAAAGCCTGAAGGGGTTTCGCGGCGGCTGAGGCACCGAAGAACGGAGGGTGGCCGGAAGCCCCCTCCTCGCTTCCTTACGGTCTTATTTTCCATAATCTCACTTATATGATTTTTGTCGACCGGCAAGGCCTGCCTTCTTTTCTCACTGCCATGCGTCGGCTAAGGTCGCTTTCCGTCCCATCCCGCTGCCGAAGAAGACCTTTCCATGGCCCGCAACATCGACCGCCTGATCGACGTCATGGCCCGCCTGCGCGACCCCAACGGCGGATGCCCGTGGGATCTGGAGCAGACCTACGCCACCATCGCGCCGCACACGATCGAGGAAGCCTACGAGGTGGCCGACGCCATCGAGAAAGGCGACATGTCGGCGCTGCGCGAGGAGTTGGGCGACCTGCTCTTCCAGGTGGTCTATTACAGCCAGATGGCCCGCGAGGAGACTCTGTTCGACTTCGACGAGGTTGCCGGCGTCATCGCCGACAAGATGATCCGCCGCCACCCGCACGTTTTCGGTGCCGAGGAGGTCAAGGGCGCCGACATGCAGACCTCGCGCTGGGAAGACCACAAGGCCGCCGAGCGCGCCGCCAAGGCTGCCGAGGAAGGCCGCGCCCCGTCCGCCCTGGAGGGCGTGATCGCCGGTCTCCCTGCCCTCACCCGCGCCCTCAAGCTTCAGAACCGCGCCGCCCGCGTCGGCTTCGACTGGACCGACGCGCGGGATATCCTCGACAAGATCGAGGAGGAGGTTCGCGAACTGCGGCATGAGATGGACAGCGGCTCCGCCCCGGACCGGGTGGCCGACGAACTGGGTGATCTGCTCTTCGCTCTGGTCAACCTCGCCCGCCGCCTGAAGGTCGAGCCGGAATCGGCGCTGCGCGGCACCAACGCCAAGTTCGAACGGCGCTTCCACCGCATCGAGGCGCTGCTGTCCGAACAGGGCCGCACGCCCAAGGAGGCGACGCTGGACGAGATGGAGGCCTTCTGGCAGCAGGCCAAGCGCGAGGAACGCGGCGAGTCCTGAACCGCCATCACTTCGCGGCGCTGGTCTCCAGCAGGGCCAGCAGGCCGGCCAGCAGATCGGCCGGCCGCGGCGGACAGCCGGGAATGCGCAGGTCCACCGGCAGCACCTCCTCCACCGGACCGACGCAGGCGTAGCCACCGGCGAACAGCCCGCCGCTGACCGCGCAGTCGCCGCAGGCCACCAGCCATTTCGGGCCGGGCGTAGCGTCCCAGCTGCGGACCAGCGCCTCGCGCATGTTGCGGGCGACCGGGCCGGTGACCAGCAGGACGTCGGCGTGCCGCGGCGAGGCAACGAAGCGGATGCCGAAGCGCTCCAGATCGTAGATCGGGTTGTTCAGCGCGTGGATTTCCAGCTCGCAGCCGTTGCAGGACCCCGCATCGACCTCGCGGATCGACAGGCTGCGGCCCAGCCGGGCCTTGGCGGCCTTGTCCAGCTTTCCGGCCAGTTCCGCCAAAGCCGGATCGGCGGGGGCCGGAGCGGTTTCGGTGACCGGGCCGCCGGTCAGGGAGGTCAGGATGTGCTTCAGCATCGGCGGCCTCCTTACAGGTCGTGTCCCGCGTAGGAACAGTTGAACGACTTGTTGCACAGCGGGAAGTCGGCAACGATGTTGCCGCCGATGGCCGCCTCCAGCAACGGCCATTGGAACCAGGACGGGTCGCGCGGGTGGCAGCGGGCGACTGTGCCCTCCCCCTCCAGCCGCACCCAGGTCAGAATCTCGCCGCGGAAGGATTCGACCAGGGCCATGCCCTCCCCGCCCCGGCCGGCCTCCAGCGGGACCGACGGGTGGTCGAGGCCGCGCGAGATCGCCGGCAGGCGGGCGACGATCTGCTCGATCAGCGACAAAGACTGCTCCACCTCGCGGATGCGGACCCAGACGCGGGCGTTCACGTCGCCCTCGGTCAGCACCGGCACCTCGAAACTCAGCTCATCGTAGGGTGCGTAGCCGGGGCTGCGGCGGGCGTCCTGGTCACGGCCGGAGGCCCGCCCGACATGGCCGCCGGCGCCAAAGCGGGTGACCAGCTCCGCGGACACGAACCCGGTGGCGACCGTGCGGTCCTGCAGGGACGCCTTGCCGTCATAGATGGCGACCAGCGGCGGGAAGCGCTTGCGCAGTTCGGCGACAAGCTCCAGCAGCAGGCCGGCGCCGCGTTCCGGCAGGTCGGTGGCAACGCCGCCGGGGATCACCCGGTCCATCATCAGACGGTGCCCGAAGCAGGCGTCCGCCGTGCGCAGCACGCGCTCCCGCAACTGGCTGGTCTGGGCCAGCATGAAGGCGAAGGCGGCGTCGTTGCAGATCGCCCCAATGTCGCCGAGATGGTTGGCGATCCGCTCCAGCTCGGCCATCAGGGCGCGCAGCCACACCGCCCTCGCCGGCACCTCGACGCCGAGCGCCGCCTCCACCGCACGGGCGAAGGCGAGGCTGTGCGCCACCGTCGCGTCGCCGGAGATGCGGGCGGCCAGCTTCGCCGCTTCCGCCACCGGCCTGCCCTGCATCAGCCCCTCCACCCCGCGGTGGACATAGCCGAGCCGCTCCTCCAGCCGGACGACGGTCTCGCCGTTGGCGGTGAAGCGGAAATGGCCGGGCTCGATGATGCCGGCGTGGACGGGGCCGACCGGAATCTGGTGCAGCCCGTCGCCTTCCACCGGCAGGAAGGTGTAAGGGCCGGGGTTGGGCACCGGCGCCGCCGGCTGCTCCGACAGCGGGCGGCGCACACCCCAGGCGTCGTGGTCCAGCCAGGGGCGCGGGTCAGTGGTGCGCTCCGCCACCAAGCCGTAGAGGTCGTGGGCGGCGCGCTCAAGGCGGTTGGCGGCGGGCCGCACGGCGCTCAGGCTCGGGAAGCGGCCTTGCGGGCAGTCGAGGCTGACCGCCGCGATGTCGCCGGAGAAATCCTCGCGGAAGGCGGCGTGGACCGCCTTCGGTTCCCCCCACAGGCCGAGCAGGCTCCAGCCGTTGCCCGCCAGCCCCTCGATCAGGCGCAGCCAGCCGTCGCGGCCCAGCCGGTAGCGCGGCCAGGGCCGGTGCCCCTCGACCGGCGTGCCGATGCGGTTCAACAGGCCGAACAGCGGTTCTTCCCCGTACATGCCGCCTCCCCTACCCCAGCAGCGCCGCGACGGTCTGGAACCACGCGACCAGCGGTCCCGGCAGCCAGACCCCCGCCACCAGAACCAGCGCCAGATGCGCGTAAAGCGGAACCAGCGTTCCCTCCAGCGGCACCGATGCCACCGGGACGCCACTGCCCTCCACCGTGCCGGGCGCGCCGAAGCACAATTGCTGGACCCGCAGCACCAGCGCCCCGAAGGCGACCAGGATGCCGACGACCAGCGGCAGGGCCAGCAGCGGTTCCCGCGCGAAGGTGCTGGTGACCAGCAGGAATTCGCTCATGAACACGCCGAAGGGCGGCAGACCGGCGATGGCCACCACCCCGGCCAGCAGGCCCCAACCGAGCGCCGGATGGCTGACCGTCAGGCCGGAAATCCGCTCGATCCGCTGCGTGCCCGTCACCTGAACGGCGTGGCCGACCGCGTAGAAGATGGCCGACTTGGTCAGGCTGTGCATCGCCATGTGCAGCAGCCCGGCGAAGTTGGCGAGCGGCCCTCCCATGCCGAAGGCGAAGGTGATGATGCCCATATGCTCGATGGAGCTGTAGGCGAAGAAGCGCTTCACGTCGCGCCGCCGGTAGAGCATCAGCCCGGCCAGCAGCAGCGAGGCCAGCCCCATGGCGATCATCAGCGGCCCCGGCGCGATGGCCTGCCCGTTCGCCGCCAGCAGCATCTTGAAGCGCAGCACGGCGTAGAGCGCCACGTTGAGCAGCAGGCCGGACAGCACCGCGGAGATCGGCGTCGGCCCCTCCGCGTGGGCATCGGGCAGCCAGGCGTGCAACGGCGCCAGCCCGACCTTGGTGCCGTAGCCGATCAGAAGGAAGACGAAGGCGAGGTTGAGGATCGCCGGACTGATCTTGGCGACGTGGCCCATCAACTCCGTCCAGGTCATCGCCGCCATGCCCGGCCCCATCACCGGCTGGGCGGCCATGTACATCAGGATGGTGCCGAACAGGGCGAGCGCGATGCCGACGCCGCACAGGATGAAGTATTTCCACGCCGCCTCGATGCTGGCGGCGGTGCGGTACAGGCTGACCATCAGCACGGTGGTCAGCGTCGCCCCCTCCACCGCCACCCACATGACGCCCAGGTTGTTGGCTGACAGGGCCAGCAGCATGGTGAACATGAAGGCCTGATACATGGCGTGGTAGAAGCGCAGCTTGCGCTCGTCCAGCTTGCCCACCGCGATCTCGTGGGCGATGTAGCCGGCGGAAAAGACGCTGGTGGTCAGCCCGACGAAGGCGGTGAGCGCGATCAGGTAGATGTTGAAGGCGTCCACCACGAACAGCGCGCCGCTCGACGGCTCAAGCCCGAACAGGACCAGCGACGCCAGCAGCGTGACGGCGGAGAAGCCGATGTTCAGCCGCGCCCCCAGCCGGTGGCCGGGAACCAGGGCGAGGACGGCGGCGCCGATCAGCGGGGTGGCGACGATGACGGCGACGGCGCTCAATCGCTCTCCCCCCGGAAGCTCTCGATCTTCTGCATGTCGAGCGTGTCGAACCGCTCGCGGATGTGGAACAGGAAGATGCCGAAGATGATGAAGGCCACCATGACGGAGAAGGCCACCGACATCTCGACCACCAGCGGCATGCCGGCGACCCCGACCGCCGCCAGGATCAGCCCGTTCTCGATCGACATGAAGCCGACCACCTGGCTGACCGCGTTGCGCCGGGAGATCATCATCAGCAGGCCGAGCAGGACGACCGACAGCGACAGCGCCAGATTCTCGCGGGTCAGGGCGGTGGCGTCCGCCGTCACCGGCAGCACCAGCAAGATCGACAGGGTGACCAGCGACACGCCCGCCACCATGGTCAGCCCGATGCCCAGTGCCGGTTCTATGGTGCGGTGGATCTTCATCTTCACGACGATGCGGTGCAGCGCCACCGGGATCAGGATGGCCTTGAGGACCAGCGTCAGCAGCGCCGTGATGTAGAGATGCGGCTCCCCGTGGGAGTAGGCCTGCCACGCCGCCGTGGCGGTCAGGGCGAGCGCCTGCATGGTGAAGACGTTGAGAAGGGAGAACAGCCGCCGCTGGTAGAGCAGAGCGAAGCTCATCAGCAGGACGACGGCTCCCAGCATGTGCGCGACGTCATAACCCAGGTCGCTCACCTCACACCCCCCGCGACACGTAGAGGAAGATCGCGCCGAGCAGACTCAGCAGCAGGGCGCCGCCCAGGAACTCGCCGACCCGGAAGACGCGCATCTTGGCGATGGAGGTCTCGAACAGCGCCAGCAGGGTCCCGCCGACGGCCAGCTTCGCCACGAAGACGGCCACGCCGCCCAGCGCCGCCGCCACGCCGGACCCGGCGGTCGCCATGCCCCAGGGCGCGAAGACGCAGGCGATCAGCGCCATGTAGAGCAGCATCTTGAGCATGCTCGCCGCCTCGACCAGGGCGAGGTGACGGCCCGAATATTCCAGCACCATGGCCTCGTGCACCATGGTCAGTTCCAGGTGCGTGGCCGGATTGTCGATGGGGATGCGCGCGTTCTCGGCGATCGCCACCATCACCAATGCAATCAGCGCCAGGGCCAGGGAGATGCGCAGCCCGACCGCGCCGGACAACATGAAATCGGCGATCTCGGCCAGCGAGGTGCTGCGGACCAGGATCGCCACCGAGAAGACGATCATCAGCATCGCCGGTTCGGCGAGCGCTGCGATCATCATCTCGCGCGACGAGCCGATGCCGCCGAAGCTCGTCCCCGTGTCCATCCCGGCGAGCGCCAGGAAAAAGCGCGCCGAGCCCAGAAGGGCGATCAGCGCGATCAGGTCCGCCGTGGGGGCGAGCGCCAACTGCGTGGTGAAGACCGGCACCAACCCGGCGGCCAGCCAAATCGCCGTGAACATCATGTAGGGCACGGCGCGGAACAGCCAGGAGGCGTTGCGCGCCAGCACCACCTCCTTGCGCAGCAGCCGCAGCAGGTCGCGGTAGGGCTGGGCCATCGACGGCCCCCGCCGCCCGACCAGCCGCGCCTTGACCAGCCGCACCCAGCCGGTCAGCAGGGGCGCCAGGGCCAGCACCAGCAGCATCTGCAGGATCTGGTAGAAGGTGGCGAGCAGCAGCGTCATCGTTGCGTCACCGCCACCATCACCAGCAGCACGACCAGCGCCAGGAACATCAGGGTCAGGTAGCGGCGGATGGTCAGGAACTGCAACCGGTTGGCCTTCTCGGCCAGCCAGCCCACCGCGCGGGACAGCGGCTCGACCACCACGACCCAGGCCGGGTCGGTCCAGGTCACCGACAGGCGGGCGGGGCGCGTGTCGCCCGGCGCCGGCATGTCCACATGGTCGCGGGCGCGGAACACCGTGCTGCCGAAGGCGCGGCGGATCGGCTGGCCGAAGCTGGAGGCCGTGTACTGGGTGACCGCCGCCGGGTCCGGCCCGTCGAAGCCGCAGCCCCAGGGGATCGACCAGCGCACCCGGTCGCTTGCCTTGCGGTGGATGCCCAGCACCAGCACGACCGACAGCAGCGCGATCACCACCAGCATGATCAGGCCGTTGTAGGAGTTGCCGATGGCCGAGGTCGGTGCCAGCCAGAACCACGGCTGGTAGGCGCGGCCATCGAACGGCCCGGCCTCCACCAGCAGGCGCAGCGCCGGCTCGAACAGGCGGATCAGCGGGGTCGGCAGGACGCCGAGAACGACGCAGAGCACCGCCGGGACCGCCATGCCCAGCCGCATCGCCCGCCCGACCTCCACCGCCTCCCCCGCGGCGCGCGACCGCGGACGGCCCAGGAAGGCGATGCCGTAGAGCCGGACGAAGCAGGCGGCAGCAAGCGCGGTGGCGAGCGCCAGGGCGGCGCCGACCACGGCGATCTCGATCTTCAGCGACCATTCCGACAGGGCCGGGGCGTTCAGGATGGCCTGGAACAGCAGCCATTCCCCGACGAAGCCGTTCAGCGGCGGCAGGGCCGAGATCGCCGTGGCGCCGATCAGCGCGAGGACGGCGGTGGTCGGCATCCGGTGGATCAGCCCGCCCAGCCGGTTCAGGTCGCGCGATCCGGTGGCGGTCAGCATGGCGCCCGCCGCGAAGAACAGCAGGCTCTTGAACAGGGAATGGTTGACCACATGGAGCAGCGCCGCCGCCAGGGCGAGCGCGGCGATCACCGGCGTGTGGGCGGCCTTGAAGACCAGAGCCAGCCCCAGCGCGATGACGATGGCCCCGATGTTCTCCACCGTGGAATAGGCGAGCAGCCGTTTCACGTCGTCCTGCATCAGCGCGTAGAGCACGCCCATCACGGCGGTCAGCGCGCCGAATCCCATGGTCACGCCGCCCCACCACCAGTCCGGCTCGCCCAGCAGGTCGAACAGCACGCGGATCATCGCGTAGACGGCCACCTTGGTCATCACGCCGGACATCAGGGCCGACACGTGGCTGGGGGCCGCCGGATGCGCCAGCGGCAGCCAGACATGCAGCGGCACCAGCCCGGCCTTCGATCCCGCCCCCAGCAGGATCAGCACGACGACCAGCGCCGCCGCCCCCGCCGCCGGAGCGTGGTCGCGGATGGCGGCGAAGCTGTAGTCGCCGTGCGCCGTCGCGAGGACCCCGAAGGCCAGCAGCAGGCAGGCCGTTCCGAAGCTCGCCATGATGATGTAGAGGCGCGCGGCCTTCGGCGTTTCCGGCTCCCGGTGCGTGGAGAGCACGAGCAGCCAGGAGGCCAGCGACATGAACTCCCAGGACAGCAGGAAGGTGAAGGCGTCGGCGGCGATCAGCACCATGTTCATGCCCGCCAGGAACAGCGGGTAGAGAGGCAGGACAGGGCCATCCTGAGAGCCGCCCTGAGGACCGCTGTGAGAATCGTGATGCGCCCGCTCGTACCCCCAGCCGAACAGGCTGGCGGTGATGCCGCCCAGATTGACGACGATCAGGAAGACGGCGGACAGCGCGTCGGCGCGCAGATGGGCCTGGATCCAGGGCAGCCCGACCGGCAACACCAGCGCCGCGTCCGGCCCGCCCCCGGCCAGCCGGAGCGCCGCCCACAGCGCGATCAGCGCGCAGGCCGCCGCCGTTCCGCCATAGACCACCGTGGACGCCTGCGGCAGCCGCTTCGCCGCGGCGCCGAGGACGGCCACTGCGAACAGGAAGGCGATTGCCGAAACGACCAGTCCCAAGGCAGCGAATCCGTTTGGATTAGACCCACAATCAGTAAGGATGTTTCTCCCAATGAACGCAAGGGGAAAAACTCTGTCGCGTTCATCTTGCGAGTGCGCGTGCTTTGGGCGACACGCGCACAGAAAAAAGGCGGCTCCCCAATTCGGGAGCCGCCGGAGTCTGTTCGGGAGGAAACGCAACCAAGTTGCAGGGGAAGATATGCGCCCGTTAAGGTTAACGACGCGTGAATCGTGCGAGGTTTTTCTTTAACTATACTTTTTCGCAAGAATCGGGCTCCGGATTCGCGCGTCCACTCCGGACCGGTCTCCCCGGCCTCTCCCAGATCGGCACTGGCCGGGAAGGCCCCCTTCGCGCTATAGGAGGCACCCTTCCCTTTCACCAGTCACCGGTCCTCCATGCCGTCCACGTCCATCAGCCAACGCATCGCCGACGAGCTTTCGGTCCGTGAATCCCAGGTCGCCTCGGCCGTCAAGCTGCTCGACGAAGGATCGACCGTCCCCTTCATCGCCCGTTACCGCAAGGAGGCCACGGGCGGGCTCGACGACACGCAGTTGCGCACGCTGGAGGAACGGCTGTCCTACCTGCGCGAGCTTGAGGACCGGCGCGCGGCGATCCTGTCCTCCGTCCGCGAGCAGGACAAGCTGACGCCGGAGTTGGAGCTGCAGATCCGTCAGGCCGACACCAAGACGCGCCTGGAAGACCTCTACCTGCCCTACAAGCCGAAGCGCCGCACCAAGGCGCAGATCGCCCGCGAGGCGGGACTGGAGCCGCTGGCCGACCGGCTTCTCGCCGATCCCTCGCTCCAGCCGGACGCCGAGGCCGCCGGCTTCGTCAGCGCCGACAAGGGTGTGGCCGACGTCAAGGCGGCGCTCGACGGCGCTCGCCACATCCTGGTGGAGCGCTTCGGCGAGGACGCCGAGCTGGTCGGCCGGCTGCGCGCCACCATGGCCGACAAGGGCGTGGTGACCTCCAAGGTGATCGAGGAGAAGCGGGCCGAAGGCGCCAAGTTCTCCGATTACTTCGAGTTCGACGAACCCTGGGCGAAGGTGCCCTCGCATCGCGCGCTGGCGCTGTTCCGCGGCCGGACCCAGGGCGTGCTGGACATCCGCCTGGACCTGCCGGTCGAGGAGGGACAGCCCCACCCGGCGGAGCGCACCATCGCCGCCCACACCGGCATCCGCGACCAGGGCCGCCCGGCCGACAAGTGGCTGTCCGACGTGGTCCGCTGGACCTGGAAGCTGAAGATCGGCCCGCATGTCGAGACCGACCTGATGGGCGACCTGCGGGAACGCGCGGAGGACGAGGCCATCCGCGTCTTCGCACGCAACCTGCACGACCTGCTGCTGGCCGCCCCGGCCGGCCCGCGCACGACCATCGGCCTCGACCCCGGCATCCGCACCGGCGTGAAGGTCGCCGTGGTCGACGCCACGGGCAAGCTGGTCGACACCGCCACCGTCTACCCGCACCAGCCGAGGAACGACTGGGACGGCGCCATCGCCGCCATCGCCGCCCTGGCGGTGCGCCACAAGGCGGAGCTGATCTCCATCGGCAACGGCACGGCGAGCCGCGAGACGGACAAGCTGGTCGCCGACCTGTTCAAGCGCCATCCGGAGCTGAAGCTCACCAAGCTGGTGGTCAGCGAAGCCGGCGCGTCGGTCTATTCCGCGTCGGAGACCGCGGCGGCGGAGTTCCCGAAGCTGGACGTCAGCCTGCGCGGCGCCGTCTCCATCGCCCGCCGCCTTCAGGACCCGCTGGCCGAGCTGGTGAAGATCGAGCCGAAGTCCATCGGCGTCGGCCAATACCAGCACGACGTGTCGGGCGGCAAGCTCGCCCGCTCGCTGGACGCGGTGGTTGAGGACTGCGTGAACGCGGTCGGCGTCGATCTGAACACGGCGTCCGTTCCGCTGCTGACCCGCGTGTCCGGCCTGAACGAGACGATCGCCCGCAACATCGTGGAGCACCGCGACCGCAACGGCGCCTTCCGGTCGCGCAAGCAGCTGCTCGACGTGGCGCGCCTCGGCCCGAAGACCTTCGAGCAGGCCGCCGGCTTCCTGCGCATCCGCGAGGGCGACAACCCGCTGGACACCTCCGCCGTCCACCCCGAGGCCTACCCGCTGGTCGAGCGCATCCTGAAGAAGACCGGCAAGGATCTGGGCAGCGTCATCGGCGACGCCCGCTTCCTGCGCGGGCTGAACGCCGAGGATTTCACCGACGAGCGGTTCGGCGTGCCGACCATCGAGGACATCCTGAAGGAGCTCGAGAAGCCCGGCCGCGACCCGCGTCCGGAGTTCAAGACGGCCACCTTCCAAGAGGGCGTCGAGGAGCTGAAGGACCTCCAGACCGGCATGGTTCTGGAAGGGGTGGTGACCAACGTCACCGCCTTCGGCGCCTTCGTGGACATCGGCGTGCACCAGGATGGGCTGGTCCACATCTCGCAGCTGTCCACCAGCTTCGTGAAGGACCCACACACCGTCGTGAAGGCCGGCGACATCGTGAAGGTCAAGGTGATGGAGGTCGACATTCCGCGCAAGCGCATCGGCCTGACCATGCGCCTGACCGACGCCGCCCCCCGCCCCGAGCGTGGCCAAGGCCGTGCGGAAGGCCAGCGTGGCGACGACAAGCGCCGGGACGACCGCCGCGGTCCGCCGCCCGGCAAGGGCGGCTCCGCTCCGAAGCCGGCCCCCAAACCGGCGAAGGCGCCGGAGCCCGTCAACAACGCCTTCGCCGAAGCCTTCGCGCGGGCGCAGGCCGGCAAGAAGCGGTAAGGCTCAGGAAGCGTGGGGCGGGTGCCGGACACACTCCGGTACTCTCCCCATGGACGGTTCGTGCGCCAAAGGCTAGTGTGCACCGACGCCAACCGCATAGGCGCCCATGTTCTCTTCGGCAACCCGAATCGTCGGACTGTACGCGGTCCTCGCCACCGCGTGGGTGGTGGGGTCCGACCGCCTTTTGGACGCTGCCGGTCTGGACGAGGTGGTGCTGATCCAGAACGTCAAGGGCACCGCCTTCGTTCTGTTCACCGCCCTGGTCCTATGGGGTTTCATACGCCAGGAGTTCCAGCGCCGCACCCGGTCGGAGGACGCCTTGCGCTCCACGCTGGAGCGGCTGGCCCAGTCGGAGGCCGATCTCCGCTCGGTCATCGAAAAGCTGCCGGACGCCTTTTTCCGCACGGATCTCGACGGTCGGGTCAGCATGGCCTCCCCCCAGTTCGCGCGGGAGTTCGGTCTTACTCCGGAGACGGTGATCGGCACCCGCATCGCCGATCATTACGTGGAGGAGGATGGGCGCGCCAAATTCCTCGCGGCGCTGGAGGAAGCGGGCGGCGAGGTCCGCGACCACCGCATGCCGATGCGGCGGCAGGACGGCACCACCTTCTGGATTTCCGCCAACGCCTACATCCGCCGCGATCCCGCCGGGCGTCCCATCGGGGTGGAGGGGATTGCCCGCAACACCACCGCCCAGCACCATCTGGAGGAGCGGCTGCGCTATCTGGCCGGGCACGACGCGCTGACGGGCCTGTGCAACCGCATCCGCTTCGAGGACCGGCTGGAGCACGCCATTGCCCGCGCCAAGCGCGAGGACAAGAGCTTTGCCCTGCTCTTCCTCGACCTCGACGGGTTCAAGGAGGTCAACGACACCCACGGTCACCAGAAGGGCGACGAGGTGCTGGTGACCACAGCGCAGCGCCTGTCCGGCGCGCTGCGCAACAGCGACACCACCGCCCGCATCGGCGGCGACGAGTTCGCCGTCCTGCTGGAGGGGGACATCTCCGTCGAGAACGCCCGGGCCGTGGCGGAAAAAGTCATCGATTCCATCGACCGGCCCCTGCCCGGCCTTGACCTGTCGGTGTCGGCCAGCGTGGGCATGGCCTTCTACCCGTCGGATGGGGCCGACGCCGGTGTTCTGCTGCGCTGCGCCGATCAGGCCATGTACCGCGCCAAGCGCCTGGGCAAGAACCGGCTGGAACTGGGCACGGCCTGAGCGACGGCGAGGGTCAGGACGGCTTCGCCGCGTCCATCACCAACCGAATGCCCAGCGCGCCGATGACCGAGGCCGCCAGCCGGTCGATCCACGCCTTGGACCGCAGATAGGCGGCGCGGGGGCGGCCGGCGGAGAATGCCACGGCGACGATGGCGTACCAGCCCGTCTCGACCAGGAACACGGCGGGCGGCAGCGCCAGCAGAACCCAGGCCGGCGGCGAGGCCGGCAGAAGGGCCGCGAAGATGCTGGCGTAGACGATGGCGGTCTTCGGATTGCTGATCTGCGTCGCCAGCCCGATCCCGAAGGAGCGCAAGATGCCGTGGGACTCGGCGGCGCCATCCGGAACGCGGACAGGCTCCGCCGCTCCCCGCCAAATCCGCACCGCCAGATGGACGAGGTAAAGGCCGCCTGCGACTTTCAGGATCAAATAGAGCCACTCGACCTGGATCAGCAGGGCGTGCAGACCGAGGAGGGCCAAGGTGGCGAAGACCACGCCGCCGGCCCCCATGCCGACGGCGGCGGCAACACCGGCGCCACGCGACACGGCGATGGAGGTGCGTGCCACCAGGACAAAGCTGGGGCCGGGGCTGATGGCGCCGATGGCCAAGGCGCCGAGAACGCTCAAAAGGGCAAGAACGGACCCATCCATGGCTGCGGCTCCGCTGTTCGGGAAAACCGCAGTTTATGGATGGCGAACGGGATCGTCAGCCGACAAAATGATCGCAGGCGCCCTGCCCGCTCACTCCGCGGCCATCAGAAAGCTCGTGCCGTGATGGGCGCGCGGGGGCATGTCGGGGAGGCCGATCGTCCGCCCGACCTCCTCGGCCGTCGGCTTGCGCCGGTAGGTTTCCACATAGCGGTCGAGCGCGGCGAGGCACTCGGCGATCGAACCGGAACCGACCGCCCGGCAGTCCTCGAAGGCATGCGGGTCGGGGCGGAACCAGTGGGTGATGTAGCCGTCCTCGGTCCCGTTCAGGGTGAGGGTCAGGGCGAAGCGTCCCTCATGCCCGATGCGGGCGTGGGCCGCGCGCAGCCGGGACTGGACCTCTTCGATGGTCATGGCGCGTGCATCCTTCTTAAACATCAGGCGGCCTCCTGGTCACGCGGCGTTGCGGAGCAGCCGGTCTTCCAGGCTGCGCGCCCATTCGGCGTCGCGGGCCAGCGATTCGACCAGCAGGCGGGCCGGGCCGGCGGAGTCCGCCGGGGTGTCGGGGCGGAGCAGTCCGGCCAGCCGCAGAGCCAGCGATTCCGCCTCAGCCTCGACCCAGCGGGCATACTGCTTGCGGCGTTCCGCCTCGTTCCAGTACCAGCGCGGAAGCTGCGGGTAGCTGCGCTCCATCTCGCCTTCCCAGGCGCTCATGCGGAACAAACCGCTTGGGGAACGTTCAGTGGTGCTGCTTGCGGGTGTCATTCAGGGCTTCTCCCTTCCACGCCGCGGGAATGGCGTGGCTCAGGCGGCCTCCAGATCGCCGCCCTCGTCGTCGTCTTGCTTCAGGATTTCCGCCTTCTTCTGGGCGAACAGGCTGGTGATGCGGTGCTGGGCCGTGCGGTCCACCGTGCCGATCTCACGCAGGCGGGTGCCGGCGCCGGTGCGCCACAGCTCCTCCAGGTCGTCCAGGTCCAGACAGGCGCCGAGCCGCTTGCGGATCTCCTCCTCGAAGGCGGCGATGGCGGCGGGCTGCAGGTCCGGGTTGGACTTGGCGGCGTAGAAGGCCTCGGCCTCCTCCCGGTACTTGCTGTCGTCGAACTGGCCCATATGGACGTCCGCGGCGAGTCCGAGCTGGACGAGGCATTTGCCCACCGCGTCGGTCATCGACATCTTGAAGCACTCGTCGTCGGGCGCCTCGATGCCGTTGCGGCGGCGGACCATCTCCGTGCCGCCCCACTGCGGGCCGGTCCAGCACTTCTCGCCCGTCTCCGGGTCGAGGTACCAGACGCGGGCGCAGATGAAGATCATGCGCTCGGCGATGGTCCAATCCATCTGCTCATAGCCCCAGCCCTTGCCGACCGGACCGAACACCTCGGTCATCATCATCAGGCGCCAGGTCGGGTCGATCTGCGTGCCGCGGAAGCCGCCGGAGCGGGTGAAGGGCTTGGTCGCCTTCGGGTCGGTCCGCTTCAGCCGGTTCCACAAATGCATGGGGTCCGGGGTGGCGGAATCCACGGTGGCGGGCCCTGCGGTGGCGGTCTGGGAACCCGCGACCTTCGGAGCGGCCGTGCTGACGGTCTTCTCGGTTTCGGCAACGGTGTCGGTCTTGCTCATGCGTCCCATGGTCGTCGGGTTCCCCTTTTGATCAGTAGCGTTCGTCTCTCCCCTCACCCCAGCCGCCGCTGAGCACAGCGTCCAGGCTCGGGTCAGGGGACGGATCGGCCGTGGCGGGCCGCCACGGTTCGGCGGTGTCGAGCGCCCGCCGCGGCGGCGCGCCGTAGCGCAGCGACAGGCGTCCCTCGCGGTCACGGGCGAGGTACAGGCCGCGGCCCGGCTCATCCCCCGCCACGAACGCGATGCGCGCGTCGGCGGGCATCAGCGCCTTCAGGGCGGCCTCCGCTTCACGGACGGCGAGGGCGGCGGCGCGGCGGTCCACCAGCTCCGCGGCCAGGGCGGCGAAGCGGTTGTGCCGGGCCATGTCGACCACCCGTCGGGTTTCATAGGCCGGCGCCTCCGCGGGCAGCGGATCGCCGGGTTCCACGTCGTTGGCGACGTGCCACCAGAAGGCGTTTAGCGTCTCCATCAGCCGCCCGCAATCCGCCTCCCGCCGCGGCACGCGGACGAGCGCGTGGCCGGTGGGGCGCAGGATCGACAGCATCGCCCGGTCCAGCCCGGTGACCACCAATTGGTGCTGAACCTGCCAGTGGTAGCGCTGGGCCAGATCCGCATCCGTCTGGAAGCCGCCGGTGAATTTCGCTTCCACCAGCGTGTCCGGCTCACCGGTGTCCGTGTCACCCTCCCAGGTCAGGAAATCCGGGTGGGCAACCATCCACTCATGCTCCGGATGGACCCAGGTCCGTTCCGCCGGCACGCAGGGAAGGCCGGTGGCCTTCTCCACGAAGCGGGGATGCAGATGTTCAGTCGCGATGCCGATCTGCACCGCGGCGACGAGGTCCAGGTCGGCCGGCGTCGACCGCCCCGTCTTCTCGCGCCACAGATTCAGCCAGTCGCCCGCCATGACGCGGGTGGCGTCGGAAGACCCGATACGCCCTGCCCGCGCGGCACGTTGCGCGTCCGTAATCGCCATTCCCCTGCCGGCCCCCAGCCGTTTCAGTGCGTCCCTGGCTTCGCGTCGATGCGTCTTCGCAGCGCCATCGCCGTTAACCATAAACCGTATCGTGAATATGGGCTGCGAACATGCAGGATTCAAGAACAAAAAGAGAACCTGCGGCTTGACCGTAGGATCGAATCTTCGAACCTTTTCAAAAAACTAAGTAGAATGCAGCGCAGCCGCGGTCCCGCTGTGACCGAATCGGGCGACTCGGCACAGATGGGTATGGATTCGTGGTCTCAAAGGGGTTTGTGGAAAAGAATTTCACCGCCGGAATCGGCGGCTTTTCTTCCAGATTCCCGCCAAATACGCGCGATCAGGCGCGCAGGCAGCGCGTGATGTGAACGGCAACACCGGCGACGTTGGCGCGTTCGATGGGAGTCGGGCGGCAGCCGGGATCAGTGCTGACCGGCAGCAGATGGGGCGGAAAAAAACGGTAACCGCACACCGTTCCATCGCCCACCGTAACCACCACGTCGCCGGCCTGCGGAGCCAGCACATCCAGCGGTTCCAGCACCACGCAGTCGTCCGGCAGGACCCCGGCGGCATTCAGGCTGGAGGAGGCGATGGTCAATGCGAAGGCGCGGCGCGAGGCCGGGCGGTCCACGGCGATGCCCCGCGCCCCGCTCGTCAAAGCCGCGGCGATGAAGGCTTCCCCGGCCCTCCGCCCCAATTCCAGAAAGTTGCGCACCTGCTCGACCGACAGCAGCGGCACCCGTGCCACGGCTTGGTAGGCGGCGTCATCGAGGAATCGCGGTTCCGATCCGGCGACGCGGGCCAAGCGGCCCAGGGTTTCCGCGCTGGGGACGCTGCCCCGCGCCGGATCGCGCAGGAAGCGCGTGATGTTGGTCGGCGTGACCTCGGCCAGCCGCGCCCAGGCCCCGGCGCTCCAGCCCTGAGCCTCCATCACGCCGGTCATCCAGCGCAGGATCGCCCGCCGTGTGTCGTCCATGCCGCCGTCCTCCCCGCCGAAAGAGCACCCATATAAGAGAGAACGTTGGAGGAACGCGCAAGGTTTCTTCGCTTATGTCGCAATTTCGCCGAGGATGCGCTGCGATTTCGCAGTATCGCGTCGAACTCCTCTCCCCTCCGGCTGCGTCCTTTTCCCACCCATTGCGACACGCCGTGCGCGCCGCCATCTGGAGGGCGCGAAATCACTTCCGGAGGAACCGATGATCGTCACCAGCACCGACACCGTCGAAGGCCGTCCCGTCACCCAGTATCTGGGCATGGTCGCCGGCGAGGCGATCCTCGGCGTGAACATGTTCCGCGACCTGTTCTCCGGCATCCGCGACATCGTCGGCGGCCGGGCCGGCGGCTACCAGAACGCGCTGCGCGACGCCCGCGAGGCCGCTTTCGCCGATTTGCAGGACGCCGCGCGGGCACTGGGCGCCGACGCCATCGTCGGCGTGGACATCGATTACGAGGTGCTGGGCAAGGAGAACGGCATGCTGATGGTCTCCATCAACGGAACCGCCGTCCGGCTGGGCTGAACTCCCCCAACCGTTTAGGCCGATTGCCCGCCTGGACGGGCGGTCGCACCTCCTTACACTCCCTCCCCGCATCGATAGGGACCTGAGAAACGGGAGGGACGACATGCGTTCTCTGGCGAAACGGCTCGGCGGCCTAGCTCTGGCCGCCGGGCTCTTCTGCGCGGCGCCGGCCCTGGCCTTCGAGGGCCTCGTGGAGAAGAAGGTGTTCGAGATGCCGTCCTACACCACGGTGGGCGGCGGCACGATCAAGAACGTCCGGATCGGCTGGGAAAGCTACGGAAAGCTGAACGACGCCAGGGACAACGTCATCCTCGTCACCCATTTCTTCAGCGGCAACAGCCACGCCGCCGGCAAGTACAAGATGGAGGATCCGGCCCCAGGCTATTGGGACTCCATCATCGGTCCGGGCAAGCCGCTGGACACCGACAAGTTCTTCATCATCAGTTCCGACACGCTGGTGAACCTGTCGCCGAAGGACCCGACCGTCACCACCACCGGCCCGGCCAGCGTCAATCCCGACACCGGCAAGCCCTACGGCATGAGCTTCCCGGTCGTCACCATCCGCGATTTCGTCAATGTTCAGAAAGCGTTGCTGGACAGCCTCAATGTCAAGTCTCTGCACGCGGTGATGGGCGGGTCCATGGGATCGCTCCAGGCGCTGGAATGGGGCGCCACCCATCCGGAGATGGTCAAGCGCGTGGTCGCGGTGATCGGCGGGGCCGAGGCCGATCCCTTCCTGATCGGCTGGCTGAACTTGTGGGCGGCCCCGATCCGCGTCGATCCGAACTGGCAGGGCGGCGATTACTACGGCAAGGCGGAGCCCAAGGCTGGGCTGACCGAGGCGTTGAAGCTGGTGACCCTGCACGCCCGCCACTGGAAATGGGCGGACGCCACCTTCGGCCGCGGTTGGGCGGAGGAAGGCAAGGACCCCGCCGCCAGCATGAACAACCAGTACGCCATCGAAGCGTGGCTGGACAAGGCGGCTGCGGCCCGCGCCGCGGTCAGCGACGCCAACCACTTCCTGTATTTGGTGAAGGCCAACCAGACCTTCCTGGTGGGCGGCGGCGGATCGCTGGACGAGGGCTTGGCGAAGATCAAGGCGCCGGTCCTGCTGATCCCCTCCGCCGACGACCTCGTCTTCCCGCCGGAGCGCGCCATGCGCCCTCTGAAGGAGCGGTTGGAGAAACAGGGCATCGCGGTCACCTACACCGACGCAATCACCACCAGCCTCGGGCATCTCGACGGCATCGCCAACATCGCAAAGGCGGGAGATGCGATATCGGCCTTCATGGCGAAGTGACGCGCGCGACCGCCCCGCCCGGAGACGACCGCCCGGCGGGGCGTTTTCCGTCTGCTCTCAGGGACCAACGTAATGCGGCATCAGCTTGGACTGCTCGCCGACATAGACGTTGCACCGGCTGTCCTGACCGTCGAAGAAATACACTTGACCGGTCTTCCGCTTGTTCTGCGGGTCCGAAAGGTTCGCCCCACCGGAGAAGGCGACGCCGTAACGCTTGTCCGGCGTCCGCGCCCAGTAGAAGCCGTCCGTCTCCTGCCCGAAGGCACCGCGCTGGCACAGGCGCGACAAGGCGGCGTCGTAGCGGGTGAACCCGTCGAGCCCCTTTGGCAGGCTGTAGACCGCTTGGCTGCGCACATAGCGGGTGCGGGGCGGAATGACTTCCGGGGGAAGCGACGAGCGATTCAAGGCGCGCAAATGGCCGGGATCGGTCCGCTCGACCCGCATCGGGTCCGCCGCCGCAGGCACGGCCAGCAACACAAGCAACAGCGGAACGACGGCGATGACCTTCATGGGCTGAATGGCGGAACCGGCAAGGAGGACCGGACTTTATTAGCATGAACTGCCTGCCACTGAGGAGCGGGGACTGGGCATAACTCTGCGCGAGCCGATAAAATCTTTTCTTTTCAAATGACTGAGGTCATTTTCTCACACCTCTGAATAAGAAAGTCGGCCGTTCTTATTCTTAGGGTGATACCTGATGAGAATTCCTCAACAGACTGTTTTCAAAGGGATTTCATATCCGGTCCCCCTTACCGTCCAGATAGCGGGTGATCGTCGCCAGGAAGTCCTTCGGCTGGATCGGCTTGGGCACATGCCCGTCGAAACCGGCTTTGGAAAAGCGCAGCATGTCCGTGGGCGTCGACAGGTTGGTGACCGCGACCACCAGCGTGCGCGCCAAAGCCCGGTCGGCGCGGATCAGCCGAACCAGCTCGACACCGGACAGGCCGGGCATCACCACGTCCATGATCACGAGATCGGGCTTCAACGCGCGCATCAGGTCGAGCACGCCCCGCGGATCATCCGTCTCCACAACGCGGTGGCCACCCTCTTCCAGGCAACGGACAAGCAGTTTGCGCATCAGGGCGTTGTCATCAACGACGAGGATGGTCCGCCGCGTCGCAGTCAGCGTTTGAACACTCATGGCAGCCGTCCCGCGTCGTCACGGCGCTTTGCCAGGGCCGGCGGACGAGGCGTCCGACAGCCACCAGGCGTCGAAGGAGATCGAGTAGGGCGGTACGGTGTCGGGGCGCTTCAAGCGGCTCCAATAGGCCACGCGGTAGACGCCGGAGTACCAGTGCGGCACCACGTAATGGTTCCACAGCAGCACCCGGTCCAGGGCCGACACCGCGGCCTTCAGATCCTCCTGGCTGTTGGCGCGGACGATCTCGCCGATCAGATGATCGACCGCCTCGCTGCGCACACCGGCCATGTTCTGGCTTCCCGGACGGTCGGCGAAGGCCGATCCCCAATAGCCGGTCTGCTCGTTTCCCGGCGACAGGGACTGCGGCCAGACATGGACCACCATGTCGAAATCGAAGTCGCGCGTGCGGTTCTCGTACTGGGTGGTGTCCACCGTGCGGATGCTGGCCCGGATGCCGAGCCGCTTCAGATTCTCGATGAAGGGCAGCGTCACCCGCTCGAAGGTCGGGCTGTCCAGAAGGATTTCGAAGTCCAGCGGCGTGCCGGTCGCGACGTCGACCCGCACGCCGTTGCGCACGTCCGTCCCCGCCTCGTCGAGCAGCCGCTTGGCCTCCAGGAGGTTGCGGCGCAGCCCGTTCTGGCCCTCCGTGCTGGGTGGATGGTAGGTCTTCTCGAAGACCTCGGCGGGGATTTTCCCGCGCAGCGGTTCCAGAATCGCCAGTTCGCGGCCTTGGGGCAGGTCCCTGGACTGGAGCGGTGAGTTCTCGAAATAGCTCTCCGTCCGCTTGTAGGCGCCGTAGAACAGGGTCTGGTTCGTCCATTCGAAGTCGAAGGCGTAGGCGATGGCCTGACGCACCTTGGGGTTCGCAAAGACCGGGCGGCGCGTGTTGAACACGAAGCCCTGCATGCCCGCCGGCACCTCGTTGGCGATCTCCTCCTTCACCACCTTGCCGTCGCGCACGGCGTCGAAGTCGTAGCCGGTGGCCCAGGTCTTGGCGACGTTCTCCTGGCGGAAGTCGTACAGCCCGCCGCGGAAGGCCTGCAGGGCGACGCTGGCGTCCCGGTAATACTCGTAGGCCATGCTCCCGAAATTGTTCCGCCCGACATTCACCGGAAGGTCCTTGCCCCAATAGTCGGCGACCCGCTCATAGGTGATGCCGCGGCCCGGATCGAAGGACGCGATGCGGTAGGGACCGCTGCCCAGCGGTGGCTCCAGCGTGGTCGACTGGAAGTCCTTGCCCTCCCAGTAATGCTTCGGCAGCACCGGCAACTGGCCGACGATCATCGGAAGCTCGCGGTTGTCGCCCGGCTTGAAGGTGAAGCGGACGCGACGCTCTCCGTCCGCCTCGACCTTGTCCACGGCGCCGTAATAGCTGCGGTAGAAGGGATGGCTCTCCGTCAGGATGGTGAAGGAGAACACCACGTCCTCGGCGGTGACCGGCTTTCCATCGTGCCACCGCGCGCCGGAGCGCAGGTTGAAGGTGATGGAGGAGCGGTCCTCCGGCATCTCCACGCTTTCGGCGAGCAGGCCGTATTCGGTGAAGGGCTCGTCCGCCGACCCGGTCATCAGCGTGTCGTAGATCAGCGTAGCCCCCGCCGCGGGCACCCCGCGCAGCGTGAAAGGATTCAGCGTGTCGAAGGAGCCGATGGCCTGGAGGGTCACCTTGCCGCCCTTCGGGGCGTCCGGGTTGACGTAATCGAAATGCCGGAAGTCCGGCCCGTATTTCGGCTCGCCATACAGCGCCATGCCGTGCCGCGCCATGCCATGCTGCGGCTGCGCGCCCGCCGGTCCGGCCACGGCGGCGGCGGCGGCGATCAGCCCCATCAACAGTCCAGCGGCCACACGGCGCATGCCCCATCCTCCCATCGTTCGTTCCAGGGCGTTCGGCCCCGGTTCCGCTCTGATAACATGTGGGTGGGGTAAAGCGGTGCGAAACCCCCTCCCTCACCCCGCGGCATCGCGCCCCGTGATTTGCTCTGGTGTCCCGGTGGGCTTGCGGTCATGGTTTTCAGCAATCCGCGCGACCAAGCGCGACCAGCATGGAGGGTTCTTCGACCGTGTCCGCCGAATTCACCGTCTACGGCAATCTTAATTCGCAGCCCGCCACCCGCGTCGTTCTGTTCCTGTCGATGGCCGGCGTGCCCTACGCCTACCGCCATGTCGACCTGCGCGGCGGCCAGCAGAAGTCCGCGGACTATCTCGCCATCAACCGCTTCGGCCGGGTGCCGACCCTGGTCCACGGCGACCTCAGCATCTCTGAATCGGGCGTCATCCTGACCTATCTGGCGGAGAAGACCGGCCGGTTCGGTGGACGGGACGAGGCGGAACGGATCAGATTGGCGGAGTGGCTGTCCTGGCTGGCCGACGTGCTGCTGCCGGTCCAGCGCGCCCGCGCGGTGCGCAAGTTCAACGGCGACGCCAACGCACTGCCGTGGATCGACGCCGCAGCGGCCAGCGGGCTCGCCCAGTTCGACCGCCATCTGGCGGGGCGGACCTTCATCGAGGGCGAGCGGCTCAGCATCGCCGACATCTTCGCCTTCCCGTGGATCGACCTCGTGGAGGAGGCGAACATCGACATCGCCACCTACCCCAACGTCCAGGCGTGGCACGCCCGCGTGCTGGCCCAGCCCGGCGCCAAGCGCCAGATGGCGCTGATGCCGCAGACGGACGTCGGCTGATCCCAAAAGAAAAGGCCCCCACCCGCGGCGCGGATGGGGGCCCCCGTTCAAGCGAACGCTCTTACTTCTCGGTGCCGGTTACTTCTTGGTACCGGCGGACGCGACGAAGCTGTCGTAGGGCAGCTCGGCGACGCGGAACCAGAGCTGGGTCTCGTCGAGGAACGGCTTCCAGCTCTCGTAGATCGTCTTGAAGTTCGGGTTGGTCTTCGCCAGCTCGTCGTAATACTCGAAGGCGATCTTGTGCGCCTGCTCCATCAGGTCGCGCGGGTAGGCGCGCAGCAGGGTGCCCTTGGCGACCAGACGCTTCAGAGCCTTGGCGTTCTCCGAATCGTAGCGGGCGATCATATAGGTGTTCGCCTCGGCGCAGGCGGCCGTCAGGATCGACTGGTAGGACTTGGGAAGCTTCTCCCACTCCTGCAGGTTGACGTAGAGCGAGACGTTCGGCCCGCCTTCCCACCAGCCCGGGTAATAGTAGTACTTGGCGACCTGATGGAAGCCCAGACGCTCGTCGTCGTAGGGGCCGACGAACTCGGTCGCGTCGATGGTGCCCTTCTCCAGCGCCGGATAGACGTCCGCGCCGGCGATCTGGGTCGGGGTGGCGCCCATCTTCGACATGATCTGGCCGGTGATGCCGGCGATGCGGATCTTCAGGCCCTGGAAGTCCGCGGCGGTCTTGATTTCCTTGCGGTACCAGCCGCCCATCTGGGCGCCGGTGTTGCCCGCCGGGAACTGGATGACGTTGTGGTTCTTCATGAAAGCGCGCATCAGATCAAGGCCGCCGGCCTGGAACCAGGCGGTGGTCTGGCGCGCGTTCGGGCCGAACGGAATGGCCGTGTCGAAGGCGAAGGTCGGGTCCTTGCCGACATAGTAGTAGCCGCAGGTGTGGCCGCACTGGACCGAGCCGTTCTGCACGGCGTCGAGCACCTGGAGGCCGGGCACCAGCTCACCACCCGGGAAGGCGCGGATCTGGAACTTGCCGTCCGTGCTCTCGGCGACGCGGCGGGCGATCAGCTCCGACGCGCCGAACAGGATGTCGGTGCTCTTCGGGAAGCTCGATGCCAGGCGCCACTGGATTTCCGGCTGCGACTGCGCAATGGCCGGCGCGGCCACGCCGGCCACCGCCAGCCCCGCACCCGCGGCCGCAGCGCCCGCACCCGCCGACTTCAGAAACGCACGTCTTTTCACGATTCTTCTCCCGTGGACTCCGCCTTCCCTTTTCGTTTCAAGCGGCCCGTCGGACCACTTGTTGCGAGGGAATTTTCACAACTGTAACAAAGCAGCGTTTTCGTTCCGATTCATCGCACAAATGCGCATGACAGGTCTACCATGGTCCTACGGATTAGGCGATCGCCTCAGCCGCGCCGCCCCAGGAAGGCGGAGAGTGGCGGCAGGACCAGCGTCCGTCCGTCGGCGGTGACCTCGGGAACCGGCGCGCCCGGCGGGCGCGGCAGGTCGAGCGCCGCCATCGGCGGCTTGCGCTTCAGCGCATATTCCGCCGGCCGATCGGACAGGTTGAAGACGGCCAGCAGCTCCTCGCCGTCCGTCGCGCGTTCGAAGGCCAGGACACTGCCGGCCTCCTCCACCGCCGCCACGCCGCCCTGGGTCAGCGCCGGATGGCGACGGCGCAGCCGCAGGGCGTCCCGCCAGACGTCCAGCGGGCTTCCGGTGCGCCGCTCCTGCGCGTCCACCGCCAGGGCGTGGTGGGGTTCCGCCACCGGCAGCCAGGTCTCGACCGCGCTGGAGAAACCGGCGTTAGCAGCGCCGGACCGCCAGGGCATCGGCGTGCGGCTGCCGTCGCGCCCCTGGAAGTCGGGCCAATAGGCGATGCCGAAGGGGTCGCGCAGCTCCTCCGGCGCCAGCACCGCGTTGGGCAGCGCCAGCTCCTCCCCCTGGTAGAGGCAGACGGTGCCGGGCAGCGTGGCGAACAGGGTGGCCAGCAGGGCGTTGAAGCGCTCCGGATCGGCGCCGGGCGGCAGCCAGCGGCTGGCGGCGCGCTCGACGTCATGGTTGGAGAAACTCCAGCAGATCGCTTCCGGCTGCGGCGTTCCGCTCAGCGCCCCGGCGAAGTTCTGTGCGGTGAAAGGCTGCTTGGCAAGCGACAGGGTGTAGGCGGCGTGCAGCCCCTGCGCCCCGCAATAGGCGGCGATGCGCCGCGCCGCGCCCGGCTGGCTCGACAGCTCGCCCAGCAGCACCCGGTCGGGATAGCGGTCGACCACGGCGCGCAGGCGGGCCAGCACGGTGTGAATGGCCGGATGCATCATGTCGTAGAGATGCTGTTGCAGGGCGAACAGCTTGGCCGGCGGCTCCACCCCGTTCCAGGCCGCCGCGGGGTTGGAGCGGAGCTGCGGGTCGTGGGCGAAGAAGTCCACCGCGTCGATGCGGAAGCCGTCCACCCCGCGCTCCAGCCAGAAGGCCGCGGTGTCGGCGAGCGCCTGGAGCACCGCCTCGTCGTGCAGGTTCAGGGCGGGCTGGCTGGACAGGAAATGGTGCAGGTAATACTGGCGCCGCCGCGGCTCCCACGTCCAGGCGGGTCCGCCGAACACCGACAGCCAGTTGTTGGGCGGCGTTCCGTCGGGGCGCGGGTCGGCCCAGACGTACCAGTCCGCGAATTCCCCCCCGCGCGACCGGCGGCTGTCGCTGAACCATGGGTGCGCGTCGGAGGTGTGGCCGCAGACCAGATCCAGGATCACCTTCAGCCCGTGGCCGTGCGCCGCCTCGATGATGCGGTCCACCGTCTCCAGCCGGCCCATGCGCGGGTCGACCGCCCGATGATCGGTGATGTCGTAGCCGAAGTCCTTCTGCGGCGACGGGTAGAAGGGGCTGATCCACACCCCCTGCACGCCGAGCGACGCCACATGGCCGAGGCCGTCCAGCACGCCGTCCAGATCGCCCCAGCCGTCGCCGTTCCGGTCGAGGAAGCTGAGGGGATAGATCTGATACAGCGCGGCACCGCGCAGCCACGAAGACGCCTGGGACATGAGGACCCTCCACAAGAGACTCGTGGAAAGGGTCCCCCCATAGCCCTAACGATCGGTTACCGGGCCGGTTTTGGTCACGGCTTCCGACCGTCCGGCGAGGACGTCAGGCGCAGCCAGGGCGCCCAGGCCTGCCGCACGGCGTCGCTCCACATCCGCATCGGCGTCATCCACAGCGCCAGCATCGGGTTGGCGTTGGCGAGGGCCGGGTTGAGCAGCGGGTTGGCCGAGGCCAGCAGCGCCGGCCCCATCATCCCGCGCAGCGCGTCGAAGGACGGCGTGGCGGTGATCTGGATGGCGATCGTCTCGGCCCCGCGCTCCGGGTCGTCCCGGTGCAGGATCTGGATGTCCAGGTTCGGCAGGGCGGCGGTCAGCTTGGTCTCTTCCATCGTCCTCTTCCCTTCAATGCCGGCGGGCCTCACAGCCGGGGCCATGGTTGCCGAACGGCGCGCCCGCCGCAACCATGCAACCAAAAGCCGGCGCCAATGTTTCCCGCTGGCAGCCGATGGGCTGGCAAGCGATGGGGATACCAGCATGGACGGAGCGACGGTCACCGATCCCCGCACCGAGGCGGAAGAGGCCGCGGCCTGCGCCGGGCTGAGCTATGTCTGCGACGACGAGCCGGGCATCCGGCGACGCCGCGCCGGCAAGGGCTTCTCCTACCGCTGGCCAGACGGCACGCGCGTGACCGAGGAGGACACGCTGGAGCGCATCCGCAAGCTGGCGATCCCCCCGGCCTACCGCGGCGTCTGGATCTGCCCGGACCCGGACGGCCACCTCCAGGCCACGGGCCGCGACACGCGCGGGCGCAAGCAATACCGCTACCACCCGCGCTGGACCGAGATGCGCGAGGGCACCAAATTCGGGCGCATGCTCGACTTCTGCCGCGCCCTGCCCGCCATCCGCCGTCAGGTGGACGGCGACCTCGCCCGCCGTGGCCTGCCGCGGGAAAAGGTGCTGGCCGCCGTGGTGCGGCTGCTGGAGACCACGCTGATCCGCGTCGGCAACGAAAGCTACGCGCGCGAGAACAGCAGCTACGGACTGACCACCCTGCGCGACGACCACGCCGACATCGAGGGATCGGAAATCCGCTTCACCTTCAAGGGCAAGTCCGGGAAGGAATGGAACGTCGCGCTGAAGGACCGCCGCCTCGCCCGCGTCGTCAGCGCCTGCCGCGATGTCCCCGGGGACGAGCTGTTCCAGTATGTCGACCGCGACGGGCAGCGCCACGCGGTGAGTTCCGGCGACGTCAACGAGTATCTGCGCGCCGCCACGGGCCAGGACTTCACCGCCAAGGATTTCCGCACCTGGGCCGGCACCGTTCTGGCCGCCATGGCGCTGCGGGAGTTCGAGACGTTCGACAACGCCGCCAAGGCCAAGCGCAACGTCACCCACGCCATCGAGCAGGTGGCCGCCCGTCTCGGCAACACCGCCAGCGTCTGCCGCAAGAGCTACGTCCATCCCGAGATTCTGGACGCCTATCTGGAGGGCAACCTGCTGGACTCCCTGACCCGCGAGGTCGAGACCGAGCTGCGCGAGGAGCTTCCCGAGTTGGAGGCCGAGGAGGCCGCCGTGCTGGCCTTCCTGCGCGGCCGGCTGGAGCGCGAACGCCGCTCCCGCGCCAGCGAGAGCCGGCGGCGGCGCGCGGCATAGGGCCTAAGACTCCGGCTGGTCCGGGGTGGATAGGCCATCGCCCCAGTCCAGCCGGCGCGCGGCCTTGAAGGCGGCGCCGTCGCGCTTGCCGAGAATTCGTTCCGTCCGGGTGCCGTCCCGGCCGCAGAGCTTGAAACCGATGCGTCCGTTCCCCGCGCTCCAGGGCGGCGCGATGATGCGGGCGTCGGGGCGGCGGATGCCGGGCTGGCGGGAGGCAGCGATGTAGACGAACTTCTCGTCCTCCCACGGCACCTCCGCTCCCTTGGCCATGCGGTGCAGGCGGGACCGGGCGACCCGGCGGGAGAAATGGCACCAGTCCGGTGCCGCCAGCGGGCAGGCGGCGCTGTGCACGCAGGGCGCCACCAGATGGGCGCCGGCGGCGACCAACCGTTCCCGCGCCCGGATGATCCGCGCCCAGCCGGCGGGCGTGCCGGGCTCGACGATCAGCAGCGTCCCGGCGGTGAGCGACCACAGCCGGTCGACCAGCCGGTCGCGCGCCGGCTCCGCCAGTTCGTCCAGAACGTAGGCCAGAGTCACCAGATCGCGCGGCTCCAGACCGGGCAGGTCACCCGTGGCGTCGCCGGCCCGCCATGCGATCCGCGCGGGCGCCGCCGCTTGCGACAGCGTCTCGCCGACCGCGCGGATGGCCGGGCTGCCCTCGATCAGCAGGGCGTCGTCCAGGCTGGCCCAGCAGTCGGACGCTGCCCACAACGCGGTTCCCGGCCCGGCCCCGACGTCCAGGGCGGTGACCGGCGCGAAGTCGGGAAACGCCTCGGCCACCGCTTCCATGCTGGAGCGGACGGCGGCGAAGGTGGCCGGCAGACGGGTGGCGAGATAGGCCCGCGCCGCCAGATCGTCCGACAGGTGGAAATGCCCGTCCCGCACCTCCGCCCGGTAGCGTTGGGAAAGGCGGTCCGCCGCGCGCTTCAGATCGGACAGGGCGATGCCGTCGAGCGCGCGGTCCACCGCGTGGCGGAGCGAGGGGGGGAGTTCCATGAGTCCGGAAGGGGCAGGCGTGGTTTCGTTCCGCCTGTTAGCACGCCGCGCGGGCGTTCGGAAACGGACAATGCGCGGACAGGCATCACGCGCGTTGCGCCCATAAGGAGAATAAGATAACTAATATTCTTCTATAGGTTAGATGTGCGCGAAGGAGGCTTTGTGAAAATAAACGCCATGGTGCTCGTGACCTGCGTCACGATGCTTGCCGCTTGCCAGACCACCTACGCACAAAAGCCCATCCGCATGGCTCCCGCGGCCATGCAGTATTTTGCCGACTGGGCCGCCATCCCCCACGCCAAGGCCTTTGCGGTCAGTGAGAATGGCCGCGCCGTCGGAATCGTCTACTGCCCGGAGTTCGGCGGCTGCGCGGGGCCTTCGGAATCCACCGCCATCAGCATCTGCGAGGCCAATTCGAAGGGCGTTCCCTGCCTGATCTACGGCGTCGATGGAAAGCCCGTTCTCGACGATCCCAAGCTGCAAGCGTATCTGGAAACCCACAAGGGCGACCGCTCGAAGATCCGATGACCGGAGCGCCGGAAAGCGCTCCGGTCTGAAGAACCAGCGTCAGGCGCGCACCTGCCGCAGGAAATCGTCCACCGCGCCGTTCAGGGTTCCGGCCAGCTCCGACAGGCGGTCGGCAGCCCCCATCATGGCGTCGGCGGAGCGCCCGGTGTCCACCGCCACGCGGCTGACATCGCCGATGTTGGACGACACATCGGTGTTCATGCACTCCACGATGCGCACGTTGTGGGTGATCTCCGAGGTCGCTTGGCGCTGCTGCTCGACCGCAGCGGCGATGCCGGACACGCTGTCGCCGATGAGGGCGATGGTGGAGCCGATGCGGGCGATGGCGTCCACCACCCCCACGGTCGATTGCTGGATGCCATGGACCAACGTGGCGATCTCCTCCGTCGAGGAGGCGGTCTGGGAGGCGAGCGCCTTCACCTCGGTGGCGACGACGGCGAAGCCCTTGCCGGCGTCGCCGGCCCGCGCCGCCTCGATGCTGGCGTTGAGCGCCAGAAGGTTGGTCTGCTGGGCGATGGCGGTGATGATGGCGACCACCTCGCCGATCTTCTGGGCGGACTCCGACAGGCCCTTGGTCAGGCCGTCGGCGCGCTGGGATTCGGCGACGGCGTCCTCCGCCACGCTGCGCGACTGGGCGATCTGCCGCCCGATCCCGTCGATGGAGGCGGAGAGCTGCTCGCTGGCCGAGGCCACGGCGCCGACGTTGCTGGTCGCCGTGCCGGCGGCGTCCGCGGCGGCGCGGGTGCGCTGGGCGGTGTCCGACGCCATACCGGCCACCGCGCGGGCGGAGCCGGTGACGTCCGCCGCTGCCACGGACAGCGAGCCGGCCACCGCCTGCACGGTGCGCTCCAGCCCGTCCGCCAGTTCCGTCATCAGGGCGCGGCGCTCCTCCTCGGCGCGCCGCTCCTGGTCGCGGCGGGTCTCCTCCGCCCGCTGGCGGGCGTCCAGCGCGTCGCGGAAGGCCTCGACCGCGCCGTGGATGTCGGCGATCTCGCGCAGGGGCGAGGGGCGCAAGGGCACCGCGCCCTCCCCACGGGTCAGCGCCTGGAGCGCCCGGCTGGCATCGCGCACCGGCTGCATGATGAAGCGGTAGCCCAGCAGCATGTTCAGGCCGCCAATCAGCCCGATCAGCACGAAGGCGCCCAGCGCGATCAGTGTCAGCCGGTCGAGCACCGCGGTCAGCGCCGCCGCCCCCTCCTGGCTGCGCGTGGTCACCGCGTCGGAGGCGGCGTTCATCCCCTGCACCAGCCCGTCGACCAGCGTCCGGACCTCCTGGTTGTGGGCGTGGGCGTCGGTGGTCAGGCGCAGCGTTTCGGTGCGCTGCGCGAAGGCCTCGTCGAGTGCGGCGAAGGACGCGATGTCGTCGGCGACGCTCTCGAACTCGTCGGCGGACGGCAGATGCCGGCGCAACTCCATGGCCTTCGCCATGTGCTCGCGGAACTGGCGCAGGTCGTTGCCGACCGCCGGCGGGTAGAGCTGGGACGGCAGGCGGGTCAGCAGGAACTTGGCGTCGCGGATCGTCGAGAAGAGCGTGGCGAGCGCCTGCTCATCCGCCGGTTGCGTCGTCGCGCGCATTGCTGCCGACAGGCCGCGGGCGATGTCGCCCGACAGGCTTTCCGCGCGGCTGATGTTGAAACCGAATTTCTTGTCCAGCGCCTCGACCTTGGCGCCGATGGCCGCAGCCTCCCGGCTCGCCGCGACCGCCTTGGCGACCGTCTGCGCAATCCCCGGCGCGGCGTTGGCCGACATCCGCGCGGCGTGGGCGTCCAGGCTTGCCAGCGCGTCGCCGCGCGTCGCCTCGTCGCCACTGACGATCACCGCCTCGCCCAGCTTGGCGAGCCGTTCGGCCTCCAGCGCGATCCTCTGGTTTTCGGCCACCCGCTGCGCCAACTCGGCGTTGCCATCGGCGATGCGCGTCGCTTCCATGGCGGTCATGCCGCCGAACACAGCCAAAGCCGCCACCACGACGCCCGCAATCAGACAATCCACCACAACGACTTGAAAGGTCGAGCGTTTTGCCCGTTCACCTGCACCGGATACCATCTCCACACCTCATCCGCAGCGTTCCCCCGAACTCTTCGTTCTTCCGGATGGGCTGCGCAGGGCGGCTCCTCCGGGACTTTATTGTTTGAGTACCTATATGCTCGGGGACGTGGATGTGAGGCTATTGTGGAAAACCGAAGACGGCGCCCGACCGTCCGGTGGGCGCCGCATCTGGTTGTTGCGGATGCTGTGCAATGGAAGCGGACGAGGCCGTTACAGGCCGGCGCCTTCCCCTCCGGCCAGGGCGACGCAGACGCGGTCCCGGCCCTCCAGGCTGCCGCAGCCGCCGCTGCGCTGGGACACGAAGCGGATGACCACCCGTTCCCCCTTGCCGACCGCGTGGGGCGGCAGCATCGCCTCGGCGACCAGGGTTTCCACCGTCCGGGACGGCGTCCGTCCGGAGCGGGCGGCAACCGGCGCATCGCGGTCGGTGGCGGCGACGAATTCCGCAGGCGGGCGGGCCTCGCCGCGCCCCATGGGCTCCACCACGAGCGGCGCCGGGCGGGGCTCCAGAGCGGCCACGGCGACTGGCGCCGGGGATGCCGGGGTCTGCGGCACCGGCGCCACCGGTTCCGGCACCACCGCGGCGACGGCGATCGGTTCCGGAGCCGCCGGCTTGGCGGCGGGCTTGGCGGCCACCGCCACGGGCTGGGACGTTGGGGCACTCGCCGGAACGATTGCGACCTCGATCGCGCTGGCGCCCGCCGCCTGCGACGGTTCGCGGGGCGCCACGCCGCGGAGATTCGGCGTCAATGCCGCAATGTACATCCGGGTTTCGCGCGGCAGCCGCTGCTTGCCGGCGAGGTGCGAGGCGTAGCAGGCCGGGCCGCAATTGTAGGCGGCAAGGAAGCCCGGCGCGCCGAACAGGTCGTACATCTCCCGCAGATAGGCGGTGCCGGCCAGGATGTTGTCGCGCGGATCGGACGGATCGGACCCCAGCCCATATTGCGTGCGCATCATGTCGTAGGTGCCGGGCATCACCTGCATCAGCCCGATGGCGCCGGCATGGCTGGTGATGGTGCGTCCGTTCACGACGGAGCGCCCGCCGCTCTCGCGCATCATCACGGCCCTGATCCACTTCTCCGGCACGTCGAACCGTTCCGACGCCTCGCGGATGTGGGGGACCCAGCGGCCGAGCGGATCCTTCGGATCAATCGGGACTTCGGCCACCTCCGGGGCCTTGACGACAAGCTCCGCCGTTTCCGGAGCGTTCGAGGCGCAACCCGCCAAGCCGAGGGCGAGAATCAGGGCGGCACCGGCGGCGCGGGCCGCGGTGAAGTCGCGATAAGCCACGAGGAGGGGTCCGTGCTGGTTGCACAAAGATCGAAAGCGTTACCCTCTCTTTGCGATGTAATGGTGCCGGCTGTCAAGCAACAAGGCGGGTGTAATGTCCTGATTTTACGGCCTTTCCCTTTTTCATAGCCCATTGGAATGGTTTTCAGGCAAATGCCGTTCATCCGTATTGGCCGTTTTTCTGCCCCATTTGGCACTGTTGGCGTCTTTGCGAATGCAGGCGAGAGACCCATTCCTGTCACGCCCTAAACTTGCGGTCCGATCGCCGCAGCCCTCTCAACCGCTTGACTTTTCAGAGGCCATTCCATATTGAATGAACGTTCATTTATAGCTTCGCACCGATGCCCGACACCTCTCCCCTTCCCCCTTCCCGCCGGTCCCGCCGCAAGGAGGCCCGCCCCGCCGAGGTGATCGAGGCGGCGCGCGACCTGTTCATCTCGCGCGGATTTGCCGCAACCAAGCTGGAGCATGTCGCCCGCCGGGCCGGCGTCAGCGTCGGGCTGCCCTACCTCTATTTTGAGAACAAGGAAGGGCTGTTCAAAGCGGTCGTCCGGCAGTCCATCCTGCCGCAGTTCCAGATGGGCGAGGACCTGTTGGACAGCTTCACCGGCAGCAGCGAGGAATTCCTGCGCGGCCTCGCCCGCGGCTTCTGGGAGATGGAGCAGAGCCCCAACGCCGGTCTGTCGAAGCTGGTCATTGCCGAGGCGCAGAACTTCCCCGACCTCGCCCGCTTCTACATGGAGGAGGTCGTCCTGCGCGGGCGGCGCTTCTTCATGCGCATCCTGCGCCGCGGCATCGAGCGTGGGGAATTCCGGCCGGTCGACGTCGAGCAGATGGCCCGCGTCATCGCCGCCCCGCTCAGCATGCTCTCGCTGTGGAACCATTCGTTGCGCCCCTTCGAGCCGGACCCCGCCGCGGTCTCCGCCGAATCCTACCTCGACGCCTATCTCGACCTCGTCCTCAACGGGCTGAGGGCCGAACCCAAGGACCGCACCCCATGATCGACGCCGCCCGTTCCGATGGTCTCGCCGCCAAGCCGCGGCGCCGCCTGCTGCTGCCCCTGCTGATCGTCGGGGCTCTGGCCGCGGGCGGCGTCGCCTGGAAGGCCACGAGCAGCCATGACGCGGTCTCCCCGGCGGTGGCCGGTCTGCCCCCGGCGGAGCGGGCGGTGGAGCTGTCGCCCGTCGAGCTGACCCGCATGGCCCCGCGCCGCCTGACCGAACTGGTGCGGCTCAGCGGTTCCGTGAAGCCGATGGAGCAGTCCATGGTGAAGTCGGAGGTCGCCGCCCGGCTGGTCGAGGTTCCGGTGCGCGAGGGGCAGGCCGTCCGCAAGGGCGAGGTTCTGGCCCGCTTCGACACGGTGGAGCTTCAGGCCAAGCTGGACGAGAAGCTGAGCAACCTGGAGGGCGCCAAGGCGCAACTCGTCCTGGCCGACAAGACCCGCGCGAAGAATCTGGCGCTGCGTCAGAAGGACATCGTCTCGGAAACCAACATGGATCAGGCGCAGAGCAGCTTCCGCTTCCAGCAGGCCACCGTCGCGGCGCTGGAGGCGCAGGTGGACCTCGCCCGCAAGGCGCTGCGCGACGCGGTGGTGATGAGCCCGATTGACGGAACGGTGGCCGAGCGGGCGGTCAACCCCGGCGAGACGCTGGCGGTCAACGCCAAGATGTTCTCCGTCGTCGATCTCAGCCGCGTCGAGGTCGAGGCGGCGGTGCCCGCCGACGATGTGGCCCGGCTGAAGCCCGGCCAGACCGTGCGGCTGCGCGTGGAGGGCTTCGGCGAGCGCGACTTCGTCGGCCAGATCGCCCGCATCAACCCGATGGCCCGCGCCGGCACCCGCGCCATTCCCGTCTACATCGTCCTCGACAACGCCGACGGGGCCCTGCGCGGCGGCATGTTCGCCGCGGGCGACGCGGTGGTCGACGAGGTGGAGGGCGCCTTCGCCCTGCCCCCGGCGGCCGTCCGCCACGACCAGGACGGCACCTTCGTGCTGGTCGTCTCCGGCGGACGTGTGGAGCGCCGCAAGGTCGAGGTGCTTGGCGCCTGGGCGCGCGGCGATCTCGTTGAGGTGCGCGGGCTGGCCGACGGCGATCTGGCGGTGACCGCCCCCCTGCCCGGCCTGACCGCCGGGCGGGCCGTCAAGGTCATGGGTTCGTAAGGGAACGCGCCGCGCCATGCCGATCACCCGCATCAGCGTCGACAACCCCGTCTTCGCCACCATGATGATGGTGGCGCTGATGGTGCTGGGCCTGTTTTCCTACAACCGGCTGGGCGTCGACCAGTTTCCCGACGTGGACTTCCCCCTGGTCGTCATCTCCACCGAGTACCCCGGCGCCAGCCCGGAATCGGTCGAGACCGACGTCACCCGTCCCGTCGAGGACGCGGTCAACACCATCGCCGGCATCAAGACGCTGACCTCCCGCTCCTACGAGAGCCAGTCGGTGGTGATCGCCGAGTTCGACCTGAAGACCGCCTCGACCCAGGCGTTGCAGGACGTGCGCGAGAAGGTGTCGGCCCTGCGCCCCAAGTTCCGCGACGAGGTGAAGGACCCGCAGATCACCCGCTTCAACCCGGACGACCAGCCCATCCTGTCCCTGGCGGTGAAGTCGGACATCCGCAGCTTGCGCGACCTGACCACCATGACCGACCAGATCGTCCTGAAGCGCCTGCAAAACGTGCGCGGCGTCGGGCGGGCGACCATCGCCGGGGGGTCAAGCGGCAGGTCCAGGTGCGGCTGCGCCCGGAACGGCTGGAGGCGCTGGGCGTCGGCGTCGATCAGGTCCTCAAGGCGATCCGCGACGAGAACCAGGACATCCCCGCCGGCACCGTCTCGGGCAACGGGGCGGAGCGCGTCGTCCAGGTCGACGGACGCGTCATCAACCCGCGCGAGCTTCTCGACATCATCGTCGCGCGCCGCGGCGGCGAGCCGGTGCGGCTGCGCCAGGTCGCCGAGGTGCTGGACGGCCAGGAGGAGCAGGACTCCGTCGCCCTGTTCAACGGGCAGCCGGCGCTGGCCGTCGACGTGGTGAAGATCCAGGGTTCCAACACGGTGGAGGTGGCGCGCGGCCTCTACAAGGCGCTGGACGAGCTGCGCCGCGACGGCTCCCTGCCCTCCGACGTCGCCCTGGAGGTGGTGCGCGACACCTCGCGCGGGATCACCAACTCGCTGAGCAACGTCCAGCGCACGCTGGTCGAGGGTGGCGTGCTGACCATCGCCATCGTGATGATCTTCCTGGGGTCCTGGCGCAGCACGGTGATCACCGCGCTGACCCTGCCGGTGGCGGTGATGGGCACCTTCGGCGTGTTGGCGGCCTTCGGTTTCACCCTGAACACGATGACGCTGATGGCGCTGTCGCTGGCCATCGGCATCCTGATCGACGACGCCATCGTGGTGCGCGAGAACATCATGCGCCACCTCGGCAAGGGCCAGGGGCACCGGCAGGCGGCGCTGGACGGCACCAAGGAGATCGGTCTGGCGGTCCTGGCGACCACGCTGACCATCGTGGCGGTGTTCCTTCCCGTCGCCTTCATGGGCGGTATCATCGGGCGCTTCTTCCTGCAGTTCGGCATCACCGTGTCGGCGGCGGTGCTGATCTCGCTGTTCGTGTCCTTCACGCTGGACCCCATGCTGTCCAGCCTGTGGTACGATCCGGCGGCCCACGGACGGCACGGGCGCGGCGTCTTCGGGCGCTTCGCGGCGGGCTTCCAGGGCGCTTTCGACGCGCTGGCGCGGGTCTATGGCCGGACGTTGCGCTGGGCGCTGCGCTGGCGCTGGCTGGTTCTGCTGATGGCGCTTGGAATCTTTGTCGGCAGCTTCTTCCTGGTGCCGCGCATCGGCGTCGAGTTCGTGCCCGCCGCCGACCTCGGGGAATCCATCGTCGACGTGGAAACGCCGGTCGGCTCGTCCCTCGACTACACGGCGGCCAAGCTGCGGCAGGTCGAGGCGGCGATCCGCGAGTTTCCGGAGGTCGCCTACACCTACTCCACGGTGAACACGGGCGCGTCGGTCGGCAAGAACCGGGGCAGCGTCTATGTCCGGCTGAAGCCGATCGACCAGCGCACGCGCACGCCGAACACGCTGGCGCCGCCGCTGCGCGAACGGCTGTCGGCGATCCCCGGCGTCCAGATCGGGATCGGAATTCCCGGCGTTGGCGGCGTGCAGAAGCAGATCCAGGTGTCCGTCCAGGGCCGCGACATCGCGGAGCTGGACCGCATCGGCAAGCAGGTGACCGCCGCCATGGCCGGCATCCGCGGCTTCGTGGACGTGGACGTCAGCCTGAAGGCCGCCAAGCCGACCCTGTCGGTGCGGCTGGAGCGCGATCTGGCGAGCGATCTCGGCGTCGGCACGGCGCAAGTGGCGAACACGCTGCGTCCCCTCTTCGCCGGCGACAAGGTGTCGACCTGGAAGGCGCCGGACGGCGAGACCTACGACGTGCTGGTCCGTCTGCCGGAAAACGACCGGGTAGGCCGCGCCGACCTCGACCGCATCTACCTGACCGGCTCCAACGACGCGGAGGGGGCGCCGCGCATGGTGCCGCTGTCGCAGGTCAGCCGGGTCGAGACGACGCTCGGCGCCTCGCAGATCAACCGCCGCGACCTGTCCCGCGAGGTCAACGTCCAGGCCAACGTCCAGGGGCGCCCGGCCGGCGACGCCGGCAAGGAGCTTCAGGCGGCCATCGCGGAGATCAAGCTGCCCCCCGGCTACCGCATCGTCTTCGGCGGCTCGACCAAGGACATCGCCGAGACGTCGGCCTACGCCACGCAGGCGCTGCTGCTGGCGGTGATCCTGATCTACCTGATCCTGGCCTCGCAGTTCGGCAGCTTTCTGCAGCCCATCGCCATCATGATGTCGCTGCCGCTGTCGCTGGTCGGGGTGTTCCTGGGGCTTCTGGTCGCCGGGTCCACGCTGAACATCTTCAGCGCCATCGGCTTCATCATGCTGATGGGTCTGGTGACCAAGAACGCCATCCTGCTGGTCGATTTCGCCAACCAGGCCCGCGCTCGCGGGGTGGACCTGCGCGACGCGGTGGTGGAGGCCGGCATCATCCGCCTGCGCCCCATCGTCATGACCACCATGGCGATGATCTTCGGCATGATCCCGCTGGCGCTCGGCATCGGCGAAGGCGCGCAGCAGCGGGCACCCATGGCCCACGCGGTGATCGGCGGCCTCATCAGCTCCACCCTGCTCACTCTCCTGGTGGTTCCGGTGATCCTGACCTACCTCGACGCGCTGTCCCGGCGCTTCAAGCGCTGGTTCGCCCACAAGGACCCGGACGCGGTGGCGCACGGCACGGCCGCACAGGGCACGGCGGCGGAGTAGCTCTTCACCCCAGATGCTCCAGCATCAGGAACAGCCCGAGCGCCAGCAGGCCGAGGAAGAAGCAGCGCCGGAACACCTCCGCCCGCACCCGCCGGCGGAGGCTCTGGCCGAGCGCCATCCCGGCCAGGGCCGGCAACAGAGAGGCCAGTGAGCCCCAGGCCAGCGTGCCGTCGAACAGCCCGTGCTGCGCCAGCCCGGCGGCCAAAGCCAGGGTCGACACCGTAAAGGACAGGCCGAGCGCCTGGATCAGCCGGTCGCGCTCCAGCTCCAGCGCCTGGAGGTAGGGCACGGCGGGGATGACGAAAACCCCGGTGGCCGCCGTCACCACGCCGGTCGCCACGCCGACCAGCGGCGACAGCCAGGATTCCGCCGCGGGCGGCACCCGCAGCGGCAGCTTCACCAGCCCGGCCACCGCGTAGAGCGCCAATGCTCCGCCCAGAGCCGCCGCGGCCTGCCCCGACGAGGCGCCGGCCAGCAGCCCCGCCCCGGCCCAGGTGCCCAGCGTGATCCCCAGCATCATCGGCCAGAATCGCTCGATGGTGGCGCCGAGGCCGGGGCCGAAGGCCAGTTGCCAGAGATTCGTCACCAGCGAAGGCACGATCAGGATCACCGCCGCTTCGGCGGGCGGCATGACGAGGCCGAGCAGCCCCATGGCGACGGTCGGCAGGCCCAGGCCGATCATGCCCTTGACGAACCCGGCCAGCAGGAAGGTCAAGGCCATGGCGGCGACGATGAGGAGAGGCAGGTCAATCATCACGGCACCCTCATGTCAGGTCCCCGCTCCCGCCCCGGGAGAGGGTTTGATGCCACTTGAGGCAAGGCCTTGGCTTCCGGCAATGTGGATGTCACACAGCCAGCCTTCGGTTCAGACGAAGGCTGCCGCTCCGCTGGAGACCCGCCCATGCGTTTTGACCTGACCGACCTGCGGCTGTTCCTGAACGTGACGGAGGCGGAGAGCATCACCCACGGTGCGGAGCGCACGCACCTCGCCCTCGCCTCGGCGAGCGCACGAATCCGTGGGATGGAAGAGACGCTTGGCGTGCCACTGCTGGAGCGCGGGCGGCGCGGCGTCCGCCCGACCCCGGCGGGCGAGGCGCTGGTCCATCACGCCCGCGTCCTCCTCCAGCAGGTGGAGCGGATGCGCGGCGAGCTGGGCGATTACGCCAAGGGGCTGAAGGGCCATGTGAGGCTGCTGTCCAACACCGCCGCCCTGGCAGAATTCCTGCCCGAGGCCCTGGCGCCATTCCTCGCCGCCCACCCCAACATCGACATCGACTTGGAGGAAAGGCCCAGCCACGAGATCGTGCGGGCGGTGGCGGAGGGGCTGGCCGACGCCGGGGTGGTGTCCGATCACGCCGACCTGTCGGGGCTGGAGGTCTTTCCCTTCCGCACCGACCGCATGGTGCTGGTCACGCCGCACGGCCACCCGCTGGCCAACCGCCGCAGCGTCGCCCTCCGCGAGGTTCTGGAGGAGGATTTCGTCGGGCTGGCGACGCGCAACGCTCTTCAGCAGCACATCAACGAACACGCCATCCGCGCCGGCCGCCCGCTGAAGCTGCGCGTGCGGGTGCGCGGCTTCGACGGGATCTGCCGGATGGTCGAGCAGGGGGTGGGGCTCGGCATCGTCCCGGAAGCCTCGGCGAAGCGCTGCCGCCGCTTCACGAAAATCCGTGCGGTGCGCCTGACCGACCCTTGGGCGGTCCGCTCGCTGGTCGTCTGCGTCCGCCGGCTGGACGCGCTGCCCGGCCACAGCCGTGAGTTGGTGAAGCGGCTGGCCGGTGCTGTTTAACCCTCTCCCCTCTGGGGAGAGGGTGGCCCAAAGGGCCGGTGAGGGGGTTGCGCTTTTGCCGAACGCATCGCCACGCGCAACCCCCTCACCCTAACCCTCTCCCCGGAGGGGAGAGGGAAAACAACCATGTGAAGCTCTCACTCCGCGCCCGGCACCGGGTGCGGCGCCTCCGGGGCGGCACCGTGACGGCGCCTCCACAGCCGGGAGACGGCGTTGCCGGCGTCCTCCATGTAGAGGAACAGCACCGGCGTGATGTAGAGCGTCAGGATCTGCGACACGCACAGGCCGCCGACCACCGCGAGGCCGAGCGGCTGGCGAAGCTCCGCGGCGGCGCCATGGGCGACGGCGATGGGCAGGGTGCCCATGATTGCCGCCATGGTCGTCATCATGATCGGGCGGAAGCGCAGCAGGCAGGCCTGCTCGATCGCCTCGCGCGCGGTCATGCCCTGGTTGCGCTGCGCGTCGATGGCGAAGTCGATCATCATGATCGCGTTCTTCTTCACGATGCCGATCAGCATCAGGATGCCGATGATCGCGATGACGCTCAGCTCCTGCCCGAACACCATCAGCGTCGCCAGCGCTCCGATAGCCGCGGACGGCAGGCCGGACAGGATGGTCAGCGGGTGGATGAAGCTCTCATACAGCACGCCGAGCACGATGTAGATCACCAGCACCGCGGCGAGCAGCAACAGCCCCTGGCTCTTCTGGGCGTCCTCGAACACCTGGGCGGTGCCGGCGAAGCCGGTGGTGATGCCCGGCGGCAGGGCCATCTCCATCTCCGCCTGCCGGACGGCGTTCACCGCCTCGCCCAGCGAATGGCCGGGTGCCACGTTGAAGGACAGGGTGACGGCGGGCAACTGCCCCTGGTGGTTGACCGTCAGCGGCCCGGCGGTGCGCTGCACGCTGGCGAAGGCGTCCAGCGGCACCAGCTTGCCGGAGCCGGAGCGCACATAGATTCGCGACAGCGCGTTGTCGTCCTGCTGGTACTTCGGCGCCAGCTCGATCAGCACCTGATAGTCGTTGGTCGGCGTGTAGATCGTCGAGACCTGCCGCTGGCCGAAGGCGCTGTAGAGGGTCGAGCGCACCTGATCGACGCCGATCCCCAGCGTCGCCGCCTTCTCGCGGTCCACATGCACATAGGCCTGGGGGCTGTTGAGCTGGAGGTCGCTGGTCACGTCCTGGAGGATCGGGATGTCGTGCATCGCCCGCTCCAGCCGTCCCGACCAGGCGTACAGCTCCTCCGTGTTCAGGCCCTGGATGGTGTACTGGAACTCGTTCTTGGACGAACGGCCGCCGATGCGCAGATTCTGCACCGGCTGCATGTAGACCGCCATGCCGGGAATGCCGGCGAGCTGGCGGCGGAGCTGCTGGATCACCTCGCCCGCCGGAGGCCGCTCGGCGCGCGGCTTCAGCACGACGAACATGCGGCCGGTGTTGACCGAATTGCCGCCGATGGCGACCGACGAGGTCATGTCCGCCACCGCCGGATGGGCCTTGATGATCCGCGCCACCTCCTGCTGCCGCTCCGCCATGGCCGGGAAGGAGATGTCGGGGGCGGCCTCCGTCGAGACGGTGATCTGGCCGATGTCCTCGGTCGGGAAGAAGCCCTTGGGGATCGCCTGGAACAGCAGGGCGGAGCCGACCACCGTCGCGATCATGACCAGCCCCATCACCGGGCGGTGCCTCAGCGCCAGCCGCAGGGTCACGGCGTAGCCGCGGTGCAGCGCGCTGAACCCGCCCTCCAGGACACGGCCGAACCAGCCCTCCTTGGCGCCATGCGGTTCGTGGGTCAGCATGCGGGCACACATCATCGGCGTCAGCGTCAGCGCCACGAAGGCCGAGGCGCTGATCGCCATGGTCACCACCAGCGCGAACTCGTGGAAGACGCGCCCGACCACCCCGCCCATCAGCAGGATCGGGATGAAGACGGCCACCAGCGACACGGTGATGGAGATGATGGTGAAGCCGATCTCCCGCGAGCCCTTGAGCGCCGCCTCGAAGGGCGGCATCCCCTCTTCGACGTAGCGGACGATGTTCTCCATCATCACGATGGCGTCGACGACGACGAGGCCGACCGCCAGCGTCAGCGCCATCAGCGAGATGTTGTCGATGGAGAAGCCCATCAGATGCATCCCGCCCGCCGTCGCGATCAGCGAGATCGGAACGGTCAGCGCCGGGATCATCGTCGCCGTCAGGCGGCGCAGGAACAGGAAGATCACCAGCACGACGAGCGCGATGGTCAGGCCCAGCGTGAACTGCACGTCCTCCACCGCCTCGCGGATCGAGGTGGAGCGGTCGTTCACCACCTCGACCTTGGCGCTGGGCGGAAGCTGCGCGCGGAAGCTGGGCAGCAGGTTGCGCACCCGGTCCACCACGTCGACCGTGTTGGCGTCGGGCTGGCGCTGCACGGCCATGACGATGGCGCGGGTGCCGTTGTGCCAGCTCGCCGTGCGGGCGTTCTCGACGCTGTCCAGCACGTTCGCCACGTCGCCCAGCCGGACCGGGGCGCCGTTGCGGTAGGCGACGATCAGGCCGCGGAAGGCCTCGGCGTCAGGAAGCTGCGGGTTGGCGGCGAGGACGAGCTGCTGCCTGGCGCCGGACAGCGTGCCGACCGGGGTGTTGGCGTTGGCGGCGGCCAGCGATTTCTGAAGCTCGTCGATGCCGATGCCGCGCACGGCCAGCGCGTTGGGGTCGACCTGGACGCGCACGGCGTATTTCTGCGCGCCGTAGATCTGCACCTGGGCAACGCCCGGCAGGGTGGCGACCTTGGGCTGGACCGCGGTCTCCGCGAAATCGTTCAGCGACGACAGCGTCAGCGTCGGCGAGGACAGGGCCAGCATCAGCACCGGCTGGTCGGCCGGGTTCACCTTGCGGTAGCTGGGCGCGGTGGTCATCTCCGCCGGCAGGCGGCGCTGGGTGCGGGCGATGGCCGCCTGCACGTCCTGGGCGGCGGCGTCGATGTCGCGCTCCAGGACGAACTGGATGGTGATCGAGGTGTTCCCGAGGCTCGACGTCGAGGTGATCGTGTCGATGCCTGCGATGGTCGAGAATTCGCGCTCCAGCGGGCTGGCAACTGAGGCAGCCATGGTTTCCGGGCTGGCGCCGGGCAGCGTGGCGGAGACGTTGATGACCGGGAAATCGACCCGCGGCAGCGCCGCGACGGGCAGTTGGCGGTAGGCGGCGAGGCCCCCCAGAACCAGCGCCGCCGTCAGCAGGATGGTCATCACCGGACGGCGGATGCACAGATCCGAGAGGGTCATGACGCGCCTCCGGTGAGCGGAGCCTTGCCGTTGGCTCCATCCTTGCCGCCGTTCTTGGCGGCGGCGACCTTGGCGCCGGGATAGAGGCGGGACTGGCCGTCGACCACCACGCGCTCACCGGCCTGCACCCCGTCGGCGATGACGGCGGTGCCCTCCTGGCTGCGTGCCACGGTGACGTTGCGGATCTCCACGGTGTCGTCGGGCTTGACCACATAGACGAAACGGCCCTGCTGACCGGTCTGCACCGCCTCCTCCGGCAGCGTCAGGGCCTGTGGCTCGACCCGCAGGGTCAGAACAACGTCGACGAACTGGCCGGGCCACAGCCGCGTGTCGGCGTTTTCGAACTGGCCCTTCACCAGGATCGTGCCGGTCTGCTGGTCGACTTGGCTGTCCACGAAATTCAGGACGCCCTCGGCGGGCGGCACGGCGGCGCCGGGAATGCCGGCGGTGACCGACAGCTTGCTCGTCTCCATCGCCGCGCGGATGGTCGGCAGGTGGCGTTCCGGCACGTTGAAGGCGACGGTGATCGGGCGGAGCTGGGTCAGCGTGACCAGCGGCGTGGCGTCCGCCGCGCGGACCATGGTGCCGGGCTTGGCGTTCACCGCACCGGTGCGCCCGTCCATGGGGGCGGCGATGCGGGTGAAGCTGAGCGAGACCTTGGCCGCCTCGATCGCCGCCTGCCCGGCCTTCACCGTGGCCTCCAACGCATCGGCGGCGGCCACCGCCGCGTCGTACTGCTGGCGCGCCACGGTGTTGGAGCGGACAAGCTGCTCGTAACGCTTCACGTCGCCGCGCGCCTTGTCGAGGTTGGCGCGGTCGCGCTCCAGATTGGCCTGGGCCTGACGGAGTTGCGCCTCCAGCGCGCGGGAGTCGAGGGTGAACAGCAGGTCGCCCGCCTTCACCTCCTGCCCCTCGGTGAAATGGACCGTCTCGACGACCGAATCGACGCGCGCCTTGATGGCGATGGCGGCCACCGGCTGGACCGAGCCGATGGTGCCAAGCCGCTCCGGCACCGCGCGCTGCTCGACCGTGCGGATGACCACCGGGAGAGCGCGTGGTCCGGCCGGGGCGGCGGCCTTCGCCGTTTGCGCGTCGGCCCCGCCCGCCCGGTGCGTGTACCAGTAACCGCCGCCCATCAGCGCGGCGAGCAGGAGCGCAAACAGCGCTATGCGTTTCGTCACATCGAACTCCCGGTAGGGCTGCCCGGTCCGGCCGGAGCGCGCCATCCCGCCATAAGGCAATGCGGCCCATTATCGCAGGAGAGGCTTTGCAGGTTAATGTCCATCCTACAGCCATTTGGTAACAGACTGTAACAGCGGGTATGGGCTGCGGAGCGATTCGGCAATGCTGGACCTAAAGAATTTGGAAGCCTTCGTGTGGATCGCCCGTTTGGGCGGCTTCCGCGCCGCGGCGGGGCGGTTGAACACCACCCAGCCGGCCATCTCCGCCCGCATCGCCCAGCTGGAAAAGGAGCTGGGCGTCCAGCTGTTCAACCGCGGCACGCGGCGGGTCACGCTGACGCTGAAGGGCATGGAGCTGCTGGACCACGCCGAGCGGATGCTGACGCTCCAGGCCGAGCTGGTCCACGCGGTCGCCGAATCGACGACCCTGCGCGGGCTGATCCGGCTTGGCGTGGCGGAGACCATCGTCCACACTTGGCTGAGCCGCCTGATCGAACGGCTGCACAACCGCTTCCCGCTGGTCAGCCTGGAGATCGAGGTCGATACCTCCATCCACCTGCGCAACGGGCTGCTGGCGCACGACCTCGACATCGCCTTCATGCTGGGCCCGGTGGCCGAGCCGGACATGCGCAACGAGGCGCTGAGCAGCTACCCCATGGCCTGGGTGGCCAGCCCGTCGCTGGACCTGCCCTCCGGGCGGCTGGGGCTGGCCGATCTGGCGCGCTACCCGGTCATCACCTTTTCCCGACAGACCAAGCCGTCGGTGGCCATCCAGCAGATGTTCAAGCGGCCCGGCCTGCCGCCGCTGCGCTTCTACGGCAACAGCTCGCTCGCCAGCATCGTGCGGATGACCCTGGACGGCATCGGCATCAGCGCCATCCCGCCCGCGGTGATCGAGCGCGAACTGGCGGAAGGGTTGCTGCGGCTGATCCCGGCGGAGGACCCGCTGCCCGACCTCGACTTCACCATCTGCCACCCGGTGGACAGCGACAACCCGCTGGTGCCCATCGTGGCGGACATGGCGCTGGAAATCGTGCGGGCGCAACGGCACGGGGCGCCCATTGACAGACCATCCACTGATAAACGCCGTTTATCGCAAACGATCCAAAATGAAAATTTGACGGATCGGACGGATGCGTGAACCCTTAGGACACAACAGTTTGGTCACCGAGGTTTTGCCCGCCATGCAGTCCGTGACCCCAAGCACCCCGTTTCCGCCCGATACCGCGTCCGCCGCCCTGCTGGCCCGACTGGCGATCCGCCGGGGGGAGCATCGCGGGCCGACCGCCGGACTGGCGCCGGGCCATGTGCAGGCGAACCTCGCCATCGTTCCCGCCGATGTGGCCCCCGCCTTCGAGCGGTTCTGCCGTGCCAACCCGGTGCCCTGCCCGCTGCTCGCCGTGTCGCAGCCGGGCGACCACCGCTTCGCGGAGCTTGGCGCGGACCTCGACCTGCGCACCGACTTCCCGCGCTACCGCGTCTACCGCGACGGCCGGCTGGCGGAGGAGCCGGAGGACCTGCTGTCCGTCTGGCGCGACGATCTGGTCGCCTTCGCCATCGGCTGCTCCTTCTCCTTCGAGGAGGCGCTGCTCGCCGCCGGCCTGCCGGTCCGCCACATCGAGCGCGGCTGCAACGTGCCGATGTACGTGACCGACCGGGATTGCGTGGCCGTGCCACCCTTCGCCGGGCGCATGGTGGTGTCGATGCGCCCGATGACCCCCGCGCAGGCCGAACGCGCCGCCGCGGTGACCGGGCGCTACGCCGCCGTGCACGGCGCGCCGGTGCACATCGGCGACCCGGCAGCGCTCGGCATCCGCGACCTGTCGCAGCCGGAGTTCGGCGACGCCGTTCCGCTCGCCCCCGGCGAGGTCCCCGTCTTCTGGGCCTGCGGGGTCACCCCACAGGTGGCGCTCGCCGCCGCCCGCCTGCCCTTCGCCATCGCCCACAGCCCCGGCCACATGCTGGTCACCGACCGGCTGAACGCCGAGCTGGAGGGTGTGTCCCCTTCGGTCGCGCAACTTTTTCGATAAGAACAGGGAGCTTCCTCACATGACCGCGATCACCCTGCGGACCCGCCTCGCCGCCGCCGCCTTCGGCATCGGCCTCTGCGCCACCCCGGTCGCGGCCTTCGCCGAGACCTGGGACATGCCGACCCCCTACCCCGACACGAACCTGCACACCATCACGGTGCGCCAGTTCGCCGAGGACGTGAAGGCGGCGACCAACGGCAAGATCCAGATCACCGTCCATTCCAACGGCTCGCTGGTCAAGCATCCGGAGATCAAGCGCGCCGTCCAGTCCGGGCAGGCCCAGATCGGCGAGGTGCTCATCAGCTCCTGGGCGAACGAGGACCCGCTCTACGGCCTCGATTCCGTGCCCTTCCTGGCGACCGACTTCGCCGCATCCAAGAAGCTCTACGAGGCGTCGAAGCCCTATCTGGAGAAGAAGCTGGAGCGTCAGCGCCTGAAGCTTCTCTACTCGATTCCGTGGCCCCCGCAGGGCCTCTACGTGAAGCAGGAGATCGGCTCCGTCGCCGACCTGAAGGGGCAGAAGTTCCGTGCCTACAACCCGGCGACCACCCGCATCGCCGAGCTGGCCGGCGCCGTGCCGACCAAGATCGAGGCCGCCGAGGTGTCGCAGGCCTTCGGCACCGGCATCGTCACCGCGATGATGACCTCCGCCGCCACCGGCGTCGACACCAAGGCGTGGGACTTCGTGAACGTCTATTACGACGTGCAGGCTTGGCTGCCGCGCAACATGGTGTTCGTCAGCACCGAGGTCTGGAAGGGCCTGGACGATGCCACGAAGAAGGCCGTCGAGCAGGCCGCCGCCAAGGCCGAAGCCACCGGCTGGACCGAGTGGGAGAAGAAGACGGCGGAGCTGAACCAGACGCTCTCCGGCAACGGCATGAAGGTGCTGACCCCGTCCCCGGCGATCAAGGACGGCTTCGCCGCCATCGGCAAGACGATGACCGACGAGTGGACCAAGGCCGCCGGCGCCGATGGCGAGGCGATCATTTCGGCCTTCCGGAAGTAAGCGGCGGCGTTTGCCCCCACCCTAACCCTCCCCCGCTAACGCAGGGGAGGGGACTTTCTCCCTCCCCTGCCCAGCGGGGGAGGGCCGGGGTGGGGGCAAAACCTACCCCAAAAAAAGACACTCCCCGCCCGCCCTACCCGGAGGTGGTCGCGCCATGCGCACCGCATTGACCTTCCTTTACCGCGCCGCCGAGATCCTGGGCGCGGTGTTCCTGGTGCTGATCGCCGTGCTGATCGTGTCCCAGGTCTTCGCCCGGCTGGCCAGCCGCATGGTGCCGGGAGCCGACGAGTTGGCCGGCTACTGCATGGCCGCCTCCTTCTTCCTCATGCTCGGTCCGGCGCTGCGCCGCGGCGCGCACATCCGCGTCGGCGTCCTGGTCGACCGGCTGCGCGGCGGCCCCCGGCGTGTCGTGGAACTGGTCTGCCTCGGCTTCGGCACGGCGCTCAGCGGCTATTTCGCGTGGTTCTGGCTGCGCATGACCTACGATTCCTACGATTTCGGCGATCTGGGACAGGGCGTTCTGCCCATCCCACTGTGGATTCCGCAGGCCGCCATGGGCGTCGGGCTGGTGATCCTGGTGATCGCCTTCCTCGACGACCTGCTGGCGGTGATCCAGGGACGCGAGGCGTCCTACCAAAGCGCCGGCATGCAGAGCGAGGGCTGACCGATGGACCAGACGACCGCTTCCATTGTCGTCGTGGTGACGATGCTCCTGATGCTGGGAACCGGCATCTGGGTGGCGCTGGCGCTCGCCGGTGTCGGCTTCGTCGCCATGGCGCTGTTCACCACCCGCCCTGTCGGCATGGTCATGGCGACCAACATCTGGGGCGCCAGCACGAGCTGGACCCTGACCGCCCTGCCCCTGTTCATCTGGATGGGCGAGATCCTGTTCCGAACGCGAATCTCGTCGGACATGTTCAAGGGGCTGGCGCCATGGACGGGCTGGCTGCCCGGACGGCTGATGCACGTCAACATCGTCGGCTGCACGATCTTCGCCGCCGTCTCCGGTTCCTCCGCCGCGACCGCCGCGACCATCGGGCGGATGACCATCCCGGAACTGACCCGTCGCGGCTACGACCCGATGATGATCGTCGGCTCGCTGGCCGGCGCCGGCACGCTGGGCCTGCTGATTCCGCCCTCGATCATCATGATCGTCTATGGCGTGGCGGCGGATGTGTCCATCGCCCGGCTGTTCATCGCCGGCGTCATTCCGGGCATCGTGCTGACCGGCCTGTTCATGCTCTATGTGGGTGGCTGGTCCCTGCTCAATCCCGACCGCGTGCCGCCGCGGGAGGCGCGCCAGAGCCTCATGGAGAAGATACGCGACACCGGGTCGCTGATTCCCGTCATGCTGCTGATCGCCGGCGTGCTCGGCTCCATCTACGCGGGCATCGCCACGCCGACCGAGGCCGCGGGCATCGGCGTCCTGGGATCGCTGCTGCTGGCGCTGGTCACCGGCACGATGAGCTGGGCGACCTTCCGCGACAGCGTGATGGGCGCGGCCCACACCTCCTGCATGATCGGCTTCATCCTGGCTGGGGCGGCCTTCCTGACGGTGGCCATGGGCTACACCGGCATTCCGCGCCTGCTGGCGGAATGGATCACCTCCATGCAGCTCACCACCGCGTCGCTGCTGGTGGTGCTGACGCTGTTCTTCATCGTGATGGGCTGCTTCCTCGACGGCATCTCGATGGTCGTGCTGACCACCTCGGTCATTCTGCCGATGGTGCAGAACGCCGGGATCGACCTTTTGTGGTTCGGCATCTACATCATCATCGTGGTGGAGATGGCCCAGATCACCCCGCCGGTGGGCTTCAACCTGTTCGTCCTGCAGTCGATGACGGGCAAGAACATCTTCACCATTGCCAAGGCCAGCCTGCCCTTCTTCCTGATGATGATCGTCATGGTGGCTCTGCTTTGGATATTCCCGGGCATGGTGTCGTGGCTGCCCTCGCTGATGATCGGGTGAGGAGCGGCATCATGGACGTCCGTTTCACCACGGCGGGCGACACGGCCTTCAACGTGGAGTTCGGCGAGGGCATCGACCGCCCGACCAACGCCCGCGTCATGGCCCTGCACGCCCGGCTGAAGACCGCCGCGCCGCCGGGTCTGGTGGAGACGGTGCCGACCTTCCGCTCGCTCCAGGTGGTCTACGACCCGGCGGTGACCAGCCGCCGGGAGGTCCAGGCTGCGGTCGAGGCGGAACTGGCCCACGCCGGGGACGCGCCGGCCGAAGGCAGCCTGTGGCGGCTGCCCGTCTGCTACGACGCGGAGTTGGGACCGGACCTCGCGGAGCTGTCCGCCTCGCTCGGCCTGTCGGCAGAACGGCTGATCGACCTCCACGGATCGACCGAGTATTTCGTCTACATGCTGGGCTTCATGCCGGGCTTCGCCTACATGGGTGACCTGCCGGCGGAGTTGGAGAAGCCACGGCGCAGCGAGCCGCGGGTCCGCGTGCCGGCGGGCTCCGTCGCCACCGCCGGGCGGCTGACCACGGTCTATCCGTGGGAAAGCCCCGGCGGCTGGCACCTGATCGGGCGCTGCCCGGTTCCGCTCTACGACGGCGCCCGCCCCTCGCCGGTCCTGCTCGCCGCCGGCGACCGGGTGCGGTTCGAGGCGGTGGACCGCGCCCGTTTCGACGCCCTGTCGGCTGAGGCCGCGGCGGGCCGCTTCGATCCCGACACGCTGAGGGCCGCGCCATGAGCGCCCCCTGCCTCACCATCGTCCGGCCGGGGTTGTTCGCCACCATCCAGGACCTCGGCCGCTTCGGCCATCAGGAACTCGGCATGCCGGTGGCCGGCGCGCTGGATCCCATCGCCCTGCGCCTCGCCAACGCGCTGGTCGGCAACCCGGTGGGCACGGCGGGGGTGGAGATCGCCCTGCTTGGGCCCGCTCTGAAGGTGGAGGCCGACGGAGTCCGGGTCGCCGTCGTCGGCCCCATGGCGCTGAGCCTGGAGCGCGAAGGGGAATCGCCCCAAGCGCTGGAACCCCACCGCAGCCACACGCTGGCGCGCGGCGACGTGCTGAAGCTGGGCGCCGTCTCCGGGGCGGCGGTCGCCTATCTGGCAGTGGCCGGCGGCTTCGCTCTGGAACCCTTCCTGGGCAGCCTGTCCACCTACGTGCGCGCCGGCATCGGACCGCTCGGCGGCAAGCCGCTGGGCGACGGGGGGCGCCTGCCGCTCAACCGCAACGACGCCCCGCCGGGCACCGACGTGGAGCTGCCGGAGCCGCCGGACTATGGCAGCGGGCCGGTGCGGGTGGTGCTCGGCCCGCAGGAGGACCGCTTCACGGCGGCGGCGGTGGAGACCTTCCTGTCGGCGACCTACCGCGTCGGCAAGGACGCCGACCGCATGGGCCTGCGGCTCGACGGGCCGACGCTCGCCCACACCGGCTCCGCCGACATTCCGTCGGACGGGCTGGTCACCGGCTCCATCCAGGTGCCGGGCAACGGTCAGCCGATCCTTCTGCTGAACGACCACCAGACGGCGGGCGGCTACGCCAAGATCGCCACGGTGATCTCCGCCGATCTGCCCCGCGTCGGCCGGCTGAGCCCCGGCGGCGCCCTCAGCTTCCGCGCCGTCACGGTGGAGGAGGCGGAGGCCATCCGGCGGCGCCAGGAACAGACCATCGCCGCCTGGGTCCGCGCCATCCGTCCGGTGCGCCCGGCGGGCGGCGTCGATCTGGAGGCGCTCTACGCGGAAAACCTCGTGTCCGGGGTCGTCGACATCGTCAACGGCAACGGCGACATCCTGAACCGAGAAGAGATGTGCGGGAGGGCACCATGACCATCACCGTGAACCTGAACGCCGACCTGGGCGAGGGCTTCGGCGCCTACGACATCGGCGACGACGACTCCATGCTCGGCATCGTCGCGTCCGCCAACATCGCCTGCGGGTTCCATGCGGGCGACCCGCTGGTGATGACGCGGACCGTTCGGAACGCGGTGGCGAAGGGCGTCAGCCTGGGCGCCCACCCCTCCTACCCCGACCTTCAGGGGTTCGGGCGCCGCCCCCTGCGGATGTCGGCGGCGGAGGTCGAGGCGATGGTCGCCTACCAGATCGGCGCGCTGATGGGCATCGCCGCCACCGCCGGCGGTTCGGTCACCCATGTGAAGGCGCACGGCGCGCTGAACAACATGGCGGCGGTGGACGAGGGGCTGGCGCTGGCGATCGGACGGGCAATCAAGGGCGTCGATCCCAACCTGATCTATCTCGCCACCGCCGGGTCGGAAATGGCGCGGGCCGGGCGGACGCTGGGCCTGCCCACGGCGGAGGAGGTCTTCGCCGACCGCGCCTACGACGACAACGGCAACCTCGTGCCGCGCGGCCAGCCCGGCGCGATGGTCCACGACCCGGACGTGGCGGCCGCCAACGTCCTGCGCATGCTGGAGGAGGGCGTGATCCTGTCGGTCACCGGCACGCGCATCCCCTGCACCGTCCATTCCGTCTGCGTCCACGGCGACGAGCCGAGCGCCGTCGCCATGGCGGGCAACCTGCGCCGCACGCTGGAGGCCAAGGGGGTCCGCATCGTCCCCCTTCCGGAATTGCGCGACCGTTTCTAACGGTCGGCGATCATGCGGGCCGCAGCTTCGCCGCCTGGGCGAGGCTGGCGAGCGTGTCCAGGATGACCTGCGGGCTGACCGGTTTGCGCAGCACCACAAGCGGCTGCCAGCGGTCGGAGGTCAGGTCGTCCTCCCCCGCCTCCATCGACAGGAATCCGGTCATCACCAGGATCGGCAGCCCGGCGGCCCTGATCCGAAGCTCGCGGATCAGGGCGCGGCCGTCCATCCGCGGCATGCGCAGATCGGTGATGACGAGGTCGGCGGGGTCGGCGCTGTAGCGCTCCAGCCCCTCCTGCCCGTCCTGGGCCAGGGTCACGCGGTATCCCTTGCGGGACAGGAAATCCTCCAGCGCCATGGCGGCGAGGGATTCGTCCTCGGCCACCAGGACATGCAAAGGAGCGGTGACGGGGTCAGGCATGAGCGCGCTCCACGTCCTGAACGGAGGGATGGGACACCGGCACGGTGATGGTGAAGCCGACGCCGCGGCTTCCGTTCTCGTGGGTCACGTTCGCCGCGTCGATCCGCCCGCCCATGGAATCGATGATGCCATAGCCGATGGACAGGCCGAGGCCAGACCCCTTTCCAACCTCCTTGGTCGTGAAAAAGGGATCGAAGATGCGTGGCAGGATGTCCGAATCGATGCCTCCGCCGTCGTCGGTGATGGTGATGACGGCCCGCCCGGCGGTCATGTCGCAACGCATGTTCACCGCGATCCGCCCGGCGGCGGGTGACCCGTCGGGGTCGGCGCGCCATTCCAGGATGGCGTCGCGCGCGTTGGACAGCAGATTGACCAGCACCTGCTCCAGTTGCAGGGGACGGCCGCGCGTGACGCAGTCGATGGCCGGGACGTCGCTCACGACCTCGATGTTCTCCAAGGCGAACTGGTTGGACACCAGTTCGACGGCGGAGCGGACGCTGGCCGCGGGGTCGAAGCGCTGGGTGGCGCCGTCGCGGCGGCTGAAGGTGCGCATATGGTCGATGATGCGGCCCATGCGCTCCGCCTGTTCCGACATGATGGTCAGCACCTTGTCCAGGCGCGCGGTGTCGGTGTCGCCGTCGCGCAGGCGGGACAGGGCGTTCTCGGCCCAGATCCGGATGATGTTCAGGGGCTGGCTCATCTCATGGGCCATGCCGGCGGCGAGCGTGCCCAGCGTCGCCAGCTTGGAGGTCTGGACCAGCTCCTCCTGAAGCCTCTTGCGGTCGGTGATGTCGCGGGAGCTGCCCAGGATCTGGACCACCCGCCCATCCTCGCCGCGCACCGGCACCAGGACGGTGTGCCACGTGCGCCGCCCGACCGGAAGGTCCAGCGTCTCCTCGTAATCGATCGGGCCACCCACGGCGACGCAGGCGCTGTAGCGTTCGATCACCGCCTCGGCGGTTTCCTGCGGAACGGCCTCGCGGACCAGCCGGCCGCGGATGGTCTCCGGGTCGATCCCCGTCGCCCGCGCGTGGGCGGGGTTCAGCGTGTCGAAGGCGAAATCTCCATCCGGCGTGACCGTGACGACGAACAGCCCCTCCGCCAGATTGTTGAAAAAGCTGGCGTAGCGCAGCTCGGCCTGACGCCGGATCTCGATCTCGCGCTGAAGGGCTCCGTTGGCGTCGGCGAGTTGCGTGGCGCTGGGCAGAGCGAGGGCCTTGGGCATCTGCACCCACAAGGCGACGGCGGTCAGCACCGACACCATCGCCGTCAGCGCCTTGACGATGCCTTCCACGGCGTAGTCGGGGTACCACAAGGTCCACAGACTGAAGAAATGCGTCGTGCCACAGGCCAGAATGAAGGCGGCGAACAGCCAGACGATCCAGGTGAAGGCCACGTCGCGGCGCTTCACGACGAAGTAAAGCAGCGCCACCGGGATCGAATAATAGGACAAGCCAGTCAGCACATCGGACACGATGTGCAGGGTCAGGATCTCCGGACGCCAGAACAGGCACACGCCGTGAGGCAAGTACGCGCTGGTGTCGAAGAAGGCTTCCACGCCACCGAACATGCCGCCCCTCTTTTTCGGTCTCCGGCCACGGTCCAGCCGGGTCCAGAAATTCCGTCGTTTCTCTGATCTCGCCCCGAAACCTTGAAGCACAACGCCTTGCGGCACCATGCCGCGGAGGCTGCATCAGCGAACGCTACTCGAATCAGAGGGGCGGAGCAACACGCGGAACGCGATGCCAGCCAATGGTCAGCGCGTTCCGCATGGTTCTGGATGCGCGTTACGCCGCGGTGTGCACCTTGCGGTTTTGCTCGCGGGTCTTCAGGAAGCGCAGGGCCGGGAAATCCTCCTGCGTGCGGTTCAGGTGCCAGGCGTTGCGGGCCAGGAACACCAGCGCCCCGTCATGGTCCTCCGCCGCCGCCGAACGGTTGAGGTCGAGGAACTTCTTGAGCTGGTCCTCGTCGTCCGTCTCGATCCAGCGGGCGGCGTCCACCCCCGCCCCTTCGAAGCGGGCGGCGAGGCCGTATTCCGCCTCGATGCGGGCGGCCAGCACCTCGAACTGAAGTTGACCGACCACGCCGACCACCCAGTCCGCCCCGGTCAGCGGCTTGAACACCTGGGAGGCGCCCTCCTCCGCGAAATGCTCCAGCGCCTTGCGCAGGTGCTTCACGCGCATCGGGTCTTCCAGCCGGACGCGCTGCAGCAATTCCGGCGCGAAGCTCGGCACGCCGGTGAAGCGCAGGTCCTCGCCCTCGGTCAGCGTGTCGCCGATGCGCAAGCTGCCATGGTTGGGGATGCCCATGATGTCGCCGGGCCACGCCTCTTCCGCCAGCTCGCGGTCGCGGGCCAGGAACAGCACGGCGTTGTTGACCGCCATCAGCTTGCCCGAACGGACATGCTTCAGCTTGGCCCCGCGCTTGAACTTGCCGGAGCAGATGCGCACGAAGGCGATGCGGTCGCGGTGGTTGGGGTCCATGTTGGCCTGGACCTTGAACACGAAGCCGCTGAACTTGCCCTCGTCCGGCTGCACCGAGCGCTGCTCCGCCGGCTGCGGGCGCGGCGGCGGGGCGTTCTCGGCGAGGCCCTGGAGAAGCTCGCGCACGCCGAAGTTGTTGATCGCCGAGCCGAAATAGATCGGGGTCAGGTGGCCGGCGCGGTAGGCCTCCAGGTCGAAGGGCGGCATCAGCCCGCGGGCCATCTCCACCTCCTCGCGCAGCTTCGCCACGGCGTGGGCCGGCAGAAGCTCGTCGAGGCGCGGGTCGTCGAGGCCGTTGCATTCGATGCCGTCGTCGATCTCATCGCCCTTGGTGCGATCCATCAGGATCAGGCGGTCGCGGATCAGGTCGTAGCAGCCCAGGAAGTCGCGACCCATGCCGATGGGCCAGCTCGCCGGGGTGACCTCCAGCGCCAGCGAACTTTCAATCTCGGAAATGAGGTCGAAGGGGTCGCGGGCCTCGCGGTCCATCTTGTTGCAGAAGGTGATGATCGGCACATCGCGCAGGCGGCAGACCTCGAACAGCTTCAAGGTCTGGCTCTCGATGCCCTTCGCGCCGTCGATCACCATGACGGCGCTGTCCACCGCGGTCAGCGTCCGGTAGGTGTCCTCCGAGAAGTCCTCGTGGCCCGGCGTGTCCAGCAGGTTGAAGGTGCGCCCTTCGTAATCGAAGGTCATGACGGAGGCGGTCACGGAGATGCCGCGCTCGCGCTCCACCTTCATCCAGTCCGACTTGGCGCGGCGCTGCTCGCCGCGGGCCTTCACGGCGCCGGCCATCTGAATGGCGCCGCCGAACAGCAGCAGCTTTTCGGTGAGGGTGGTCTTGCCGGCGTCGGGGTGCGCGATGATCGCGAAGGTTCGACGCCGGGAAACAGCGTCCAGAAGCTCGGACATGCGCGTTCCCGTAACTCAGCGGTGCAGACAACGGCGAAGAGGGCCGGGAGGCGGAACGCCCCACGGCCCTCTTCGTTCGGACGTATAGATAGCAGCGAAGACCGGCCCATTCCAGCCTTCATCCCTCCCACCGAAAGGAAGGAAGGATGAAGGATTCCGGTGTGCCTTACAGGCTCAGCTCGGCGATCTGCACGGCGTTCAGCGCCGCACCCTTCAGCAGCTGGTCGCCGCAGACGAACAGGTCCAGGCCATGGTCGCCGAAGATCAGGCTGGTGCGGATGCGGCCCACCTCGACGTCGAACTGGCCGGTGGCGTTCAGCGGCATCGGGTAGACGCCGTCCGCCGGCACGTCCTTCACCACCACGCCCGGCGCGTCGGCCAGGACGGCGCGGGCGGCGTCCGGGGTGACCGGGGACAGCGTCTCGACCGTGATCGCCTCGGAGTGGGCGCGGTAGGTCGGGATGCGCACCGCCGTGCAGCTCACCGGCAGGTCCGGGATCTCCAGGATCTTCCGGGTCTCCCAGGTCACCTTCATCTCCTCCTTCGTGTAGCCGTTCTCCTGGAAGGCGTCGATCTGGGGGATCAGGTTGAAGGGGATCGGGTGGCGGAACACGCTGTTGACGACCGGCTTGCCGTCGAGCTGGTTGCGGGTCTGCTCCTCAAGCTCGGCCATGCCCTCCGCACCGGCGCCACTGGTCGCCTGATAGGTGGAGACGATCACGCGCTTCAGGCCGAAGGCCTTGTGCAGCGGGCCGAGCGCCACGACGGCGATGGCGGTCGTGCAGTTGGGATTCGCGATCAGCTTGGCATCGCCCATGGCGTGGGCGTTGATCTCGGGAACGATCAGCGGGACGTTGTCGTCGTAGCGGAAGGCCGAGGAGTTGTCGATCACCAGCGCCCCGCCCGCGGCGATGGCCGGCGCGTGCTCCTTGGCAAAATCACCGGACACGGCGAGCAGGACGATGTCGTAACCCTTCACCTTCTCGACGTCGAACGCCACGAGGGTCTTCTCGCCGAACGGGGTCTCGACGGTCCGGCCGGCGCTGCGCTCCGACGCGAACAGGCCGAGTTCCGCAACCGGGAACGAACGGCGGTGAAGAACATCGACCATCTCGCGGCCGACGGCGCCCGTGGCACCAACGATGGCAACGCGGCGGGGAGAAGGGGAAGAGGTGCTCATGGGTGTGGTCCGTCCTTTGGTCTTGCCCGGATCGAGCGTGGACGGCGGCCCCAGATGCACCAAGGCCCCGTCCGTGTCCGGCGGGGCCTTCGTGGTGGGTGAAGCGTCTTACTCGATCAACGCACGCCACCGTCCGACGGCCCGCCGGAGCGGGTCGTTTTGGTAGTGGTGGTGGTGATGGCGAGCGAGCGATTCATAACTTGCTAGATAAACGAAAGGCGCGGGGCTTGTAAAGCGCCCGCGCCTTCGCGCCGCAATTTTTGTCAGGCTCCGGACAAGACCGCGTCAGGTCTCGGTTTCGGCGGGATGCTCCGGCTTCACGGGATGCACGTCCCAGATCTCCGTCGCGTACTCCATGATGGTGCGGTCGGAGGAGAACCAGCCCATGTTGGCCGTGTTCAGGATGGCCTTGCGCGTCCATTCCTCCTGGTCACGGTAGAGGTCCATCGCCGCCTGCTGCGCCTGGCAATAGTCGGAGAAGTCCGCCGTCACCAGGAAATGGTCGCCACCGTCGGTCAGCGCCTGGAGGATCGGGTGGTAGCGGTGGGGATCGTCCGGCGAGAAGACGCCGGTGGAGATCATGTCCAGCGCCCGCTTCAGGCTGGGGTTCGACGCGATGACGTCGCGCGGGTTGAAGCCGCCGCTGGCCCGCAGGTCGTTCACCTCCTCGGCGGTCAGGCCGAAGATGAAGATGTTGTCATCGCCCACATGCTCGCGGATCTCGACGTTGGCGCCGTCCAGCGTGCCGATGGTCAGCGCGCCGTTGAGCGCCAGCTTCATGTTGCCGGTGCCCGACGCCTCCATGCCCGCGGTGGAGATCTGCTCCGACAGGTCGGCCGCCGGCATGATGATCTCCGCCGCGGTGACGTTGTAGTTCGGCAGCAGCACGATCTTCAGGTTGTCGTGCACCGACGGGTCATGGTTCACCACCTTCGCCACATCGTTGATGAGCTTGATGATGAGCTTGGCCATGTGATAGCTCGGCGCCGCCTTGCCGGCGAAGATCTTGGTCACCGGCACCCAGGACACGGTCGGGTTGTCGCGCATCTCGTTGTACAGCGCGATCGCCTGGAGGATGTTCAGGAGCTGCCGCTTGTACTCGTGCATGCGCTTGACCTGCACGTCGAACAGGCTGTCGACCTGCACGTCCACCCCGGTCTGGCGCGCGATGTAGGCGGCCAGCCGCTTCTTGTTCTTGCGCTTGGCGCGGCGGAACTCCTCGCGGAAGACCAGATCGTCGGCCTTCTCGGCCAGCGCGCTGATCTGGCTGAGGTCCTTGATCCAGCCGTTGCCGATGCGGCTGGTGATCAGCGCGGCCAGCGGCTGGTTCGCCTGATGCAGCCAGCGGCGCGGGGTGATGCCGTTGGTCTTGTTGTTGATGCGCTCCGGGAACTCCGCGTGGAAGTCGGCGAAGACGGTCTGCTTCATCAGCTCGGTGTGCAGGGCCGACACGCCGTTGACCTTGTGCGAGCCGAGGAAGGCCAGATTGCCCATGCGCACCCGGCGGTCGCCGCGCTCGTCGATCAGCGACAGGCGGGACAGCCGCCCGTTGTCGCCCGCCGCCCGCGCCTTGGAGCGGTTGAGGAACTTGGCGTTGATCTCGTAGATGATCTGCATGTGGCGCGGCAGCACGCGCTCCATCATGCGCACCGGCCACGCCTCCAGCGCCTCCGGAAGCAGCGTGTGGTTGGTGTAGGAGAAGGTCGCGCGGGTGATGTCCCACGCCTTGTCCCAGGTCACGCCGTGCTGGTCCACCAGCAGCCGCATCAGCTCGGCGATGCCGATGGCCGGGTGCGTGTCGTTGAGCTGGATCGCCGCCTTGTCCGGCAGGCTGTCGAAGTTGGAATGATGCTGCAGATAGCGGCGCAGGATGTCCTGCAGCGAGGCGGAGGTGAAGAAATACTCCTGCTTCAGCCGCAACTCCTTGCCGCCCTCCGTCGCGTCGTTCGGGTAGAGGACGCGGCTGAGGTTTTCGGTCAGCACCTTCTGCTCGACCGCCTTCATGTAGGCGCCGTCGTTGAAGTGGCCGAAGTTGAAGTCGCGGGTGGCGCGGGCCGACCACAGGCGCAGCGTGTTGATCGTGTCGCCGCCGTAGCCAACCACCGGCGTGTCGTAGGCCATGGCCAGCACGCGCTCGGCGTCGACCCAGCGGTAGGCGCGCTCGCCCACCGAATCCCGGAACTCCTCGACGCGGCCATAGAACTGTACGGGGTACAGCACCTCCGGACGCGGGAATTCCCACGGGTTGCCGAATTGCAGCCACTGCTCCGGATACTCGACCTGCCAGCCATGCTCGAAGCGCTGCTCGAACAGGCCGAACTCGTAGCGGATGCCGTAGCCGTAGCCGGGCAGCGCTTCCGACGCCATGCTGTCGAGGAAGCAGGCGGCCAGACGGCCGAGGCCGCCGTTGCCGAGTGCCGCGTCCGGCTCAGCCTCCACCACGTCGTCGAGGTTCAGGCCGATGCGGTCGAGCGCCTGACGGCACTGGTCGGTGATGCCGAGGTTGGCGAGGCTGTTGGTCAGCAAGCGGCCGATCAGGAATTCCAGCGATAGGTAGTAAACGCGCTTGGCGTCCTGCTGGTAATAGGTCCGCGTCGTGTCCATCCAGCGGTCCACGAGGCGGTCGCGCACGGCGAGCGCAACGGTGTGGAACCAGTCGCGCCGGGTCGCCGCCCGCGCGTCCTTGCCGACGGAATAAACCAGCCACTCCAGAAACGAGCGCTTCAGCCCGTCGACATCCAGACTGCGGCGTTCGATCTCGCGGGACTTATACCGAGCGTCCATGTCTTGACTTTCTTCTTTCCAGGGCCAACTGGAGCGGCGGTTATTCAGCCGGTCTTCCATCGGCGGCAGTTTCCGGGGTCCATGGTTAAGCAACGTTTAAGTCGCTGCGCCAACCAGTCGAATAGGCCTGCCGAATTGGCTAGGCCGTTCGTCCAGAGCAACAGCCAAGACTTGCCCTTGTGCCACACGCGCTGTGCCAAAATGGAAACCATCCCCGCGGCGCACCGAAGCTCGGTAATCGCTGCGAAGCCCCGCTGGAGGGAGTAAGATGGCGTCCGTGTCAGCCTCTTTGAACCTCCCGATGCTCGACAATACCGTATCTGCGGACTCCCGTCAGGACCTGCCCGGCGACGCCACCATCCTGCTCCGTCAGGCCCAGCCGGCGGACATCCCCGCTCTGCTGGCCATCGAGGAGCGGTGTTTCGCCACCGACCGCCTGACCCGACGTAGTTTTCAATATTTGCTCACGAAAGCCAAGGCCACTGGACTTGTGGAAGTCCACAGCGGCGCGGTCGTCGGCTACGCGCTGGTGTCCTTCCATTCCGGCACGTCGCTCGCCCGGCTCTACTCCTTCGCCGTCGATTCCGGCCACCGCGGCCAGGGCGTCGCCAAGCGGCTGCTGGCCGCGGCGGAGCAGGCGGCCCGCTCGCGGGACTGCATCTACCTGCGGCTGGAGGTGCGGCGCGACAACGCCGCCGCGATCGACCTCTACAAGAAGGCCGGCTACCGCGAGTTCGGCGTCTACACCGACTATTATGAAGACCATATGGAGGCGCTGCGGCTGGAGAAGCGCCTCGGCCACAGCGGCCCCAGCGCGCCGCTGGGCGGGCCTCTGGTCCCCTACTACCAGCAGACCCTGGACTTCACCTGCGGCCCGTCGGCGCTGATGATGGCGATGAAGGCGCTGAAGCCCACGGAGATCGAGCTGGGGCGGAAGCTGGAGATCCGGTTGTGGCGGGAATCGACGACCGTCTTCATGACCTCCGGCCATGGCGGCTGCGGCCCCTTCGGGCTGGCGCTGGCGGCGGCGCGGCGCGGCTTCGCCGTGGACATCCACATCAAGGACAACGCCACACCCTTCCTGGACAGCGTGCGCAGCGACGAGAAGAAGGAGGTCATGCGCATCGTGCACGAGGACTTCCTCGACGAGCTGGAGGGCAGCGGCGCCACCGTCCGCCACAACACCCTGAGCGCCCAGGACATGGCCGACGCGGTGGCGGGCGGGGCCATCCCCATCGTGCTCATCAGCTCCTACCGGATCTATCACGAAAAATTTCCGCATTGGGTCGTCGTGACCGGTGCCGACGACCGCTTTCTCTATGTTCATGATCCGCTTGTGTACGATCGTCACCACGCTCACATCGACCGGATGAACATGCCGATCCCGAAAGCCGACTTCGAGCGCATGGCCCGCTACGGCAAGGCCCAGTTGAAGGCCGCCCTTCTCCTCCGCCCCCAGTCCTCTGATCGGGCTGCCGATGGGGTTGCTGATGGGTCCGCCGACTGATGCCCGCGCATCTTCTGGTCGTCGACCGCCGGGCGGACGTGAAATGGGCGAAGGACGGGCTGCCGGTGATCAGCGCCCGCGACTACATCGCCCACCCGGAGCAGGCGCCGCGCGGCGCGCGGGTGCTGAACCTGTCGCGCAGCTACCGCTATCTGGGCACCGGCTACTACGTCTCGCTGCTGGCGGAGGCGCGCGGCGAGCGGGTGATCCCCTCCGTCCGGACCATCCTGGACCTGTCGCAGAAGACCTTCTACCGCGCCCAGCTGGCCGAGGTGGAGGAGGCGCTGCGCAAGGCGATCAAGCGGATGGACCAGCCGCCGGAAGCGTCCTTCAACCTCACCCTCTTCTTCGGCCACGCCGACGACGCCCGGTTCCAGGACATCGCCCGGACGATCTTCGACCTGTTTCGCTGTCCCCTGCTGAAGGTTCAGGTGCGGCTGAAGGAGGGCTGGACCATCCACGCCCTGGAGCCGCTGTCGCTGGCCGACCTTCGGCCCGACCAGGAGGCGCTGTTCCAGGCGGCGCTCGATGCCTACACCCGGACTTCCTGGCGCGAGCCCGCGGCCAAGGCGCCGCCGCGCTACACGCTGGCCATCCTGCACAACCCGAAGGAGGAGCTTCCTCCCTCCAGCCCGCGCGCGCTCCAGAAATTCGTCAAGGCCGGGGAAAGCCTGGGCATCGCTGTCGAGCTGATCGAGAAGAAGGACTATGCCCGCCTCGCCGAGTTCGACGCGCTGTTCATCCGCGAAACGACGAATCTCGACCACCACACCTACCGCTTCGCCAAGAAGGCGGCGACGGAAGGCATGCCGGTGATCGACGATCCGAACTCGATCCTGAAATGCACCAACAAGGTCTATCTGGCCGAGCTGCTGCGCGCCAACCGCATCCCGGCGCCGAAGACGGTGATCTTCGACAAGCGCGGGCTGGCGACGCTGGACCAGGAGATCCCCTACCCCATCGTCCTCAAGATTCCGGACGGCTCCTTTTCCCGCGGCGTCCTCAAGGTGCAGACCCGCAGCGAGCTGGACGCGACGGCGGAAAGCCTGTTCGAGCAGTCCGACGTGATCCTGGCCCAGGAGTTCATGTACACGGAGTTCGACTGGCGCGTCGGCGTGCTGAACCGGCAGCCGATCTATGTCTGCCAGTATCTGATGGCGAAGAAGCACTGGCAGATCGTCAAGCACGGCGGCAACGGCCGCGCCGAGCAGGGCTCCGCACGCACGATGGCCGTCGAGGAGGCGCCGCGCGAGGTCATCGAGACCGCCGTGAAGGCGGCGGGATTGATCGGCGACGGGCTCTACGGCGTGGACGTGAAGCAGAACGAGCGCGGCGTCTTTGTCATCGAGATCAACGACAACCCCAGCATCGACCTCGGCGTCGAGGACGCCAAGCTGAAGGACGGTCTGTACCGCCTCATCATGGGCGAATTCCTGCGCCGCCTGGAATCGCGGCCGCGCAAGCCCGGCTCTGGACCCTGATTCTTCCCTTCGGGCAGTTCCACCATCCGTTTGGATGACCCCCACATTCCAAACACTTCTCCTCCTAAGATGTTTTCGGCTGTGGCCGCCGGGGAACAAGCCTCTTCCCACCGCGTTATGAAATCAACGTCACCACGAACGGGAGCAACACCGAAGCGCATCAACGCTTTGGAGTTGCCCAGGCTGGAGAGCGGGAGACCGTTGATGACGACGAACTGCTCATTGTGCTGCGCCGGACCGACACCCGGACACTGCTAGGCAGCACCACCGCATTCTAAACCACAGACACGAATCGCAAAAACCGGCACGGCCACAGGACCGGCGCCGGAAGGGACCACGCGTCGAAAAAGGGCGCGTCGAAAGAGGGATCGTCTCCCAACCGAAGCCTCGGGAGTCGGAATCCCGCGAACTGAACTCTCGGGACGGGGGCGCCGTCACCACGGACCGGCAGCCCCGCCGAATGAAGAGAAGCTGGAGGAAGAGCAACAATGGCGTATTGTTTCGAAGCCGAACTGATCCGTTGCATGCCGAACCTGCAGCGTTATGCTTGCAAGTTGACGCGCGACGTCAGCGCCGCCGAGGATCTCACCCAGGACTGTCTTGCCCGCGCTCTGTCCCGCCAGCATCGTTTCGAGCCCGGCACCAACATGCAGGCTTGGTTGACCACGATGCTGAAAAATCTGCATTTCAACAACCTCCAGCGTGAAAAGCACGTCACCAAGGTCGAACTCTGGGACGGCGCCATGTCGGTCGAGGCATCGCAGATCGCCCGGCTGGTCTTCCGCGACGTGGACCGCGCCTTTGGCGCCCTGACCCCCAGCCAGCGCAAGGTCGTCAAGTTGGTCGCCATCGAAGGCCGCCCCTATCAGGAGGCCGCGGAGAAGCTGAACGTCTCCATCGGCACCATCCGGTCCCGCCTGTGCCGGGCCCGCGAGCGGCTGAACAACCTGATGGCCGCCTAGGGCGCGGCAGGGAATGCGCCGCGGGGTATGGCAACCGTACAACAGGTTGATTCTTCCATCGCATCGGACAATCCGGCGCCGGAACAACCGATGGGAGCGGCTGTTACATTCCGCGTGTGAAACGAGTATGGCTGCTGCGGAGTGGCCGAACATCCACGGGGACCGATCGGATACGCTTTGCCACCCATTTGGCGGTATCCGCGTCATCCCCATAAGAAGAGGTAAGTCACCACTCCCGACGCCGTGCCCGCCGCACTATATTGAACTCTGCGTCGCGGATCGTTTCCGTCTCAGGGGGATGGCCTCCGGAGACGTTCCGGGATCAAAAGATATGAAGCGTGTGACGATGAACCATATCAACGCATATCTTGACGGTGCCTTGGACGATAAGGAGCGTCAGGAGTTCGAGCAGTCCGTAGAGGACGACGCCGACGCGAAGGCCGTGGTGACCTTCCACAGAAGCCATGTGGACGAGCTTCACCGCCTTTACGATCCCGTGCTGGAAGAGCCGGTACCGGCGCGCATGCTCGAACTGCTGAGGCAACGCCGCAAGGACTAGCCACCCGATTTCCGCGTTCCATCGTCACATGAGGGGCGACCGGACGACCCGGGCGCCCGCTTTTTTTGCCCGCGCCCCGGTGTTCCCACCGGCGCGGGGCGTTCTCCCGCATTTTCACGCGGCTTCCCCCTTCGGATCGACGCTTGCCCCTTTTACAGACCGGCGGCTTTTCCCATAAACAGGAGCCGCAGAAACGGAAGCTGGGCCATGGGCGCCCAGACCGGCGGGAACGAAGAGGATAAACAGCGTCCATGGCGCGCGGCAGGCCGGCACCGAACATCATTCTGGGTCCCGTCCTTTATTTCCGGGGAGAGCAAGGCGACCGCTGGTGGCTGTCCGCCCTCTTCGTTCTGGACGGCGACGCCGAACCCTACGATCTGCGGGTGGACGGCGTGACCCTGCCCGTTCCGCCCCGCCACCTCGCCCAATGGGGAAACCGGCATGTCTGGCGATTCGATTTCGCGATTCCGCGCGGCGCCCGCGATGTCGAGGCCGCCTATGGTTTCACCGACGGGGCCTCGCCGGGGGACACCTGGGCGGTGACCGTTCCGGGGCGCGCCTCGCCGCCGCGGATCGCCTACGTCTCCTGCAACGGGGCGGAGGACGAGGAGAAGATCGCCGGGCTGGACGCGCCGCGCAACGCCTTGTGGGGTGACCTGCGCCGCCGCCACGAGAGCGAACGCTTCCACCTGCTGCTGCAGGGCGGCGACCAGCTCTACGCCGACGCGGTGTGGCGCAAGCCGCCGCTGCTCAGCGCCTGGAAGAAGCGGACCGACGCCGCCCGCCTGGACGAGCCCTTCACCCCCGCGATGGCGGAGGAGGCGGCGGACTTCTACTTCGACCTCTATCTGCGGGTCTGGGGCCAGCCGGAAACCGCGGCGGTGACCGCCCGAATTCCCTCGGTGATGATGTGGGACGACCACGACATCTTCGATGGATGGGGCTCCCACCCGGACGAGGAGATGATGTCCCCGGCTTGGCGCGGCGTCTACGCGGCCGCCCGCCGCCACTTCTCGCTGTTCCAACTGGCCGCCATGGAGGGCGCCCAGCCGGAATGCGTGTGGGGGGCGCCCATGGACTCCTTCAGCCAGGGGTTCCGGCTCGGCGACGTCGGCGTCCTGGCGCTGGACATGCGCAGCGACCGCACGCCCCGCCGCGTTCTGTCGGACCGGGTGTGGGAGGCCCTGCCGGAGTGGCTGGAACGCTTCAAGGGTTGCCGCCACCTGATCCTGATGTCCAGCGTGCCGCTGCTCTACCTCGACACCGGCGTGATGGAGCGGGCGGTCGGCCTGTCGCCCGTCCGCGTCGGGATCGAGGACGATCTGCGCGACCAGTGGCGCAGCCCGGCCCACGCCGAGGAGTGGCTGCGCCTGATCGGCCTGCTGGCGGAATTCTCACGGCGCACCGGGTGCCGGGTAACGTCCGTATCGGGCGAAATCCACGCGGGCGCTCGGGCCGTGCTGCGCGGCGGCGGCGTGGAGATCTGGCAGCTCATCGCGTCGGGGGTCGTCCATCCGCCGCCCGCCAAGGCCACCGCCTTCGCGTTGGAATGGCTGGCCGGCCGCAAGGAAACCCTGCCCAACGGCTATGTCTTCGAAATGCCGGCTTTTCCTGAGTCGGGCAAGCGCATCATCCGGCAGCGCAACTGGCTGTCGCTGATCTTCGACGGCAAGGGGCAAATCCATGCCCGCTGGTCCGCCGAGGGCCAGCCAAACCGCTACACCCAGGTGATCTGACCAGAGTCGAGCCGGCTCACTCCGACTGCGGCGAGCGGCGGCGGTTGCGCAGATTGAGCGCGTTGAGGAAGCTGGTGGCCTGCGCCGGTGTGGCCGGGCCGCCGGCCCCCGGCGCCTTGGCCGAGGTCGCCAGGAAGCCGCCGACGCGCGCGCGCAGCTCGACCGAATCGTGGGCCGCCTGATCGGCGGTCTCCGCCACCTGACGGCGCACGTCAGCATCGAGCGTGTTGAAGGCGCGGGTGGCGAACTCGAAGGCCGGCTGGGACTTGGTGGCGATCACCTGCCGCAGCGCCTTGGAAACCAGGACCGTGTCCAGCCCGCCGGGGCCGTCCACCCCGTCCAGGACATCGGCCAGGATGCCGATGGCCTGCAGGGTCTGGTTGTCATCGAGCGAGATGGGCTCCAGGCCGTCCATGACACTCACTTCCGATGTGGTTTGCCGAAGCGTGATTGAACCAGCGGACGCCGCCGGATCTTTTGCCGGTGCGGGAAAGCATAGTCGGAGCGCCCCGCCGAGGCAATGCGCACGGCGTCAGGCCGCGCGCTTGGCACTGCGATTGACCAGGGCGACCCCGGCGACCGCCAGCGCCATGCCGGACAGGGCCAGCAGTCCCAGCCGCTCCCCGAACATCGCCCAGGCGATCACCGCCGTCACCGGCGGGACCAGATAGAACAGGCTCGCCACGCGCGCCGCCGCACCGCGCCGGATCAACAGGAACAGCAGGAAGATCGCTCCCACCGACAGCACGAAGCTGAGCCACAGCAGGGCGAAGACGAATTCGCCGGTCCAGTCGATGCGCATCGTCTCGAACAGCGGGGCCAGCACCGCCAGCACCGCAGCGGTCGCGGCGTACTGGATGGCGGCACCGCTGCGCAGGTCCATCGCCGTGCCGTGGCGCTTCTGGTAGAGCGTGCCGAATGTGATGCCCAGCAGGGCGGCCAGCGCCAGCCCGATGCCCAGCGCGTCGGCGGAGTCGAAGTGGAGCTTCTCGCCCACCACCAGCCCGACTCCGGCCAGCCCCATCAGGAACCCCACCCATTGCCGTCCGGTCACCCGCTCGCCCAACAGCGGGCCGGAAAGGGCGGCGGTCAGCAACGGCTGGATGCCGACGATCAGAGCGGTCACCCCCGCCGGCATGCCCTTAGCGATGGCGCAGAACACGCCGGTCAGATAGACGCCGTGCACCAGCAGTCCGGCCAGCGCGATCCGCCCGGCCTCGGCCCAGCTTTTTGGCCAGGGCGCGCCGGTGACCAGGGCGACGAGGCCGAGGATCACCGCCACCAGCCCCAGCCGCACCAGCAGGAAGGTCAGCGGCTCCGCGTAGGGAAGGCCGTATTTGGCGCCGATGAACCCGGTGCTCCACAGCAGGACGAAGACGCCCGGCATCAGGCGCACCCAATCGGGCCGCCCGCCCGCGGCGGCGGTGGTCGCTTGCACGGTCATCGTCTCTCGTCGTCTCCTATCCCCGTGCCTGCGCGCTTTCGGCGGCAGGGGCCTCGACCACAGCAGGCAGGTCCGCCACCGGGGTCACAACCTCCTGAACGGCCTCGGCCGGCTTCGGCGGCGGGTTGCGCCGCGCCTCGGCCACCGACTGGAGATGGGCGCGCAGGCTTGCGTCCTTCTTCACCAGCCGATGGAAGTCTCTCACATCCAGGACCAGCAGTTGGCAATAGCCCATCGCACGCACATCGGCGTTGCGCCGCTGGCGGGTCAGCAGGGCCATCTCGCCGAACACCTCCCCGGTGCCGAGTTGGACCGGCTCGTCCAGACCCGGAACCAGCACCTCGACGGCGCCGGACGCGATGAAGAACATGGCGTCGCCGCGCTCGCCGCGCCGGACGATGGTCTCCCCGGGCAGGACCAGCCGCGGCTTCAACAGGGTGGCGATGCCGCGCAGGCGGTCGCCCTCCAGCCCCTCGAACAGCGGCACCCGCCCCACAAGGTCCATCAGATCCAGCCGCAGATCGAGCTTCGGCAGGGCGTCGAGCGCGCGGCGGCGGTCGTCCAGATCGCGTTGCAGGTCGCTCAGGATTTCCTGGCTGATGATCGATTCGGCGAAGAGCGCCCGGTAATCCGCCTCCTCCAGCCGCAGGGCGGCGCGGCTGACGTAGCGGCTCTGCAGGATCAGCGCGTAGTCGGGATACTGAAGCTTCAGCGCCGCCAGGGCCTGCTCGACCATGGCGAGGCGGACGGTCAGGATCCCTTCCAGCTCGCAAGCGACGTCGGTGCCCAGCACTTGGCCGACCTTGTCGTTGATGAACTCCAGAAGCTCGCGCTGCACGGTGCGCACGCCCAGAAGAATCTCGAAGCGGAAGGCGAGCCGGCGGGCCAGCGGCGCGTGGATGCCCAGCCGGCGGTGCAGCAGGCTGGCGACCCGCATCCAAGGCGTGAAGGAGATGAAGGGCTCTTCGAAGGCGCGGTAACCGGCGCGTCCCTGGGCCTTCACGGCATCGAGCAGACGTCCCGTCCGGCGGTTCAGCAGTTCCGCCACCCCGCGCGACAGGATGCCCTCGCGGAAGTGCTCGTAATACAGCTCCTCCTCGCGGTTCACCAGGATGACGAGGCCGATGGTCACGCGGTCTTCGTTGTTCAGCGGCGCCTCGGTCGACCGTTCCCGGACGATGGCATCGAGCCGGTCGCTGTATTGCGACACGATGGAGCCGACAGCCTGCTCGTCGACCTCGTAGCGGTGTGCCAGCCCCTCCACCCGCTCGCGCACGCCAGCCAGCGACAAAGCGAGCGCGCGGTTGCGCATGGCGTGTTCGACCGGCGACAGCTTGTTGAGACCCAGCAGGTTGATGACGGCGCGCAGCGTCGTGCCGTTGATGAACAGGGTGTAGAAGACGAATCCGGTGACCAGCACGGCGACAAAGCCCTGGACCCGGTCTGGCACACGGCCGTTCTCCGTGACGGCGAGAGCCAGAGTCAGCGACACCGCGCCGCGCAGGCCGCCCCACAGCATCACCGTCTTGTAGGCGTGGCTGACCCGCTGGGCCAGACCGGCGCCGGACAGCAGCGGCAGCAGGCCGAACAGCACCAGAGCGCGCGCCACCGTCGCCGCCCCGACCACGACCAGCACCAGCCCGACGTCGCTCCAGCCGATGCCGCCCAGCAGGCGCGGCACCAGAAGCGCCGTCATCAGGAAGATCAGCGAGTTCGCCCAGAAGCCGAGCTGTTTCCAGACATGCTCCAGCGCCCCCCATGTCGCCGGGGAGATGCGCGTACGCCCCACCGAGCCGACCACCAGCGCTGCCGTGACCACCGCCACGACCCCCGACGCGCCGACGTAATGCTCCGCCAGCACATAGCTGAGATAGGCGAGCGCCACGGTCAGCGTGATCTCGGCCATCGGCTGGTCGCGCACCGGTTCGACGATCATGCAGACCACGCGCCCACAGACATAACCGGTCGCCACGCCGCCGGCGAAGTCGCGCAGGAACTCCATCGCCGCCTCGGTCGCCCCGCCATGGGCGTTGCGGGTCAGCATACCGAGCAGAAGCGTGAACAGCGCGATGGCCGCGGCGTCGTTCAGCAGGCTCTCGCCCTCGACCAGCATGGTCAGGCGGCGCGGCGCGCCCAGGTCGCGGAAGATGCTGACGACCGCCGCCGGATCGGTGGTGGCAACGATCGCCCCCAGCAGCAGGCAGGCCACCAACCCCATCGAGGTGAAGAGGTTGAGCGCGTAGCCGACGGCGAAGGTGCAGACGAACACCGCCACCACGGCCATCAGCAGGATCGGCCACACGTCGTCGAACAGCCGCCGCACGTCCACCGCCAGCGCCGTTTCGAACAGCAGCACCGGCAGGAAGACGTAGATCAGCACCTCGGACGAGATGTCCATCTCGGCCAGGGAATTCAGAAAGTCATGGAAGGGGCCGGTGCCGCCCTGCCCGGCGAAGGTCTGGATCGCCAGCCCCAACGCCACACCCACGGCGGCCAGCAGCACCGTGTAGGGCACTCGCAGCCGCGCCGCCAGTGGCGGAAGCAGGCTGACCAGCGCCAGAAGGCCGGAAACCGCGAGGACATAAATGACGATGACGTGCATGGGGCTGCCTTGCCCTTGGGGGGTCGCGGCGCACGGTATCGCCCGATTGGGGCGGGAGCAAGGTCAGGATAAGGGACAAAGCTGTTCCGTACGTGTGACCGGACGTACGGTCCGGCCACACCCGTACGAAGGGGGACGTACAGTCTTACGCCACCGCCAGGGTCACCGTCATGCGGAAGCCGCCGGTGGAGCGGTTCTCGGCGCGGACCTTGCCGCCGAACGCCTCGATGTTCCGCCGCACGATCCACAGGCCGATGCCGAAATGGGTCGCCTCGGCCTGGTTCTGGGCCGCCGCGTCCTCCGGCATGCCCCGTCCCGGCTCGCGCTGGGAGAAGTAGCGCTCGAAGATGCGCGGCAGGTTCGCCGGATCGACGCCCGGCCCCTCATCCTCGACCACCAGCTCCGCCCAGGCGCCGTTGCGCGACAGGCGCACGCTGACGGTGCCGTCCGGCGGGGAGAAGCTGACGGCGTTCTCCACCAGATTCTCAATGACGGTCTCCAGGATGTCGTCGCTGGCCCGCACCACCACCCCGGATTCGATGCGCGAGCGCATGTGGAGCTGCCGTTCGGCGAGCAGGCTGGTGTAACCGCCGGCCATGCGCTCGACCAGATCGGACAGGTCCACCCGGCGGCGCGGCGGAACCAGCAGGTCGGCGGCGGCCTCGTCCATGCGCCGCCCGAAGGAGACCAGACCGTCGAGCTTGTCGACCGACTTCTCGATCATGGTCAGGGCGCGCTGGCTGCGGTTGTCCTCGGTGGACAGCGAGCGGCGCAGCGGCTCCACCGACTGGCGAATGACCGCGATGGGCGTCTTGTAGGCGTGGGCGTTGTCCTCCGCCGCGCGGCGCAGCGACCGCGCGCTTTCGCGCAGGGTATCGACCAGCCGGTCGAAGTCCTCGGCCACCCCGGACAGCTCCGGCACGGTGTTGCGGTTGGTGAAGGACCCCTGCCCGCTCTCGCCGATGCCGCCCGACACGATGTCGCGGGCCAGATCGCCGAACCGGTGCAGGTTGCGCCACACCCCCAGCAGAACGGCCATCACCAGCGCCGCCATGACAATGTAGATCATCGCCGCGGCCTGGACGACCGGCGTGCTCCAGTAGGGACGTCCCAGGGAGGATTCTAGATAGCCGCCGGCGGTGTGGCTGGTCACCAATGCCCAGCAGCCGAAGGCCGTGTTGATCGGCGTGACCGAGGTCAGGATCTCATAACCGCCGGAGGAGCGCGGCAGACGCAACGCCAACGGTTCATTGCCGGCGCAGGAGGCGCCCAACCGGTCCAGCACCCCCTGCTCGAGGAGCTGGTGCCGCTCGGCGTCCAGATCGTCGGTGGGCACCGACGGGGCGGCGGCGACGTAATAGAAGCCGTCGCTGCCCATCAGGTTGTTGCCGGCCAGGGCGCGCGGCCGGACCAGCAGCTTCAGCCGCGTGTTCCCATCCGCGAAGCGGCGCAGAATGGGACCGAGCTGCGGCAGGGCCGCACGGTTGGCACGGGACAGGTCCGGCTCCAGCGCGCGGGCGATCAGCTCGCCCTGCCGCTGCGCGCTTTGCAGCAACAGGGTCTGCGTCGTGGTGTCGGCGCGCTGGAACTGATCGTAGATCAGCACCGGGACCGCCAGGAAGACGATGGTCAGCAGCGCCAGCCGGCTGGCCAGCGAGTGCCACAGCCACCGCAACCGGCCGCCGGGGAAACCCGCCATGGAGAAGCCTCCCTTGGTGAGTTCCGCCCCGTCCCGCACCTCGTCAGGCCCGCGGGCCTCAATCGGCAGCAGCGCCATCGGCCATCACATCCGCGTCGTCGTCGCGCGTGCGGCCCGTGCCACCGGTGCCGTTGCCCCAGCGGTAGCCGAAGCCCGGATAGTTCTCGATGCAATCGAACTCGGCGTCCACCACGCGGAACTTCTGGCGGATGCGCTTGATGAAGGCGCGGACGTTGGCGCGGTAGCCCGACGGGCCGTAGCCGGCCAGGAAGCCCTTGCCATGAACGAGGTCGTAGATCTCGCGGTAGGACACGTCCTCTTCCGGACGGGTCGCCATCAGCTTGACGATGTTGAACTCGGTCAGCGTCAGGTCGATGCGCTTGCCGTTCCACAGGGCGCGGCTGTTGTCCAGGCGCAGGTCGAGGTTGCCCAGCGCGTAGACGGACTCCTTCGGCCCCTCGGCCTCCTCGGGCGTGCCCTTGGAGCCGTCCACGATGAGGCGCATGCGCTTCAGGAGGATGGACAGGCTGCGCGACTTCTCCACGAAGTCAAGCGCGCCGCCGGCCAGGGCGGCCTCTTCGTAAATCTGGTCCGACAGCACGGTGAGGAAGATCACCGGCAGATCGATGCCGCGGGAGCGCATCTGGCGGAGGACGTCGATGCCGTCCATCTTCGGCATGCGCCAGTCCAGCAGGACGATGTCCACCGAACCGCCCTCGGCGAAGAAGTCAAGCGCGGGTTCGCCACGGTCGAAGGTGATGACCTCATACCCCTCGTCGGCGAGGTTGAGGCTGAGGGATTCGCGGAACAGGTCGTCGTCATCGACCAGCGCCACGCGGGCGACGGCGGCCTCAGTCATTGCGGACATCCCAGCCTTGGGCAAGGAGTTGAGCGAAGCATCGTTTATCGACATCTGGGACATTTTCGCTGCTCTTCATATCGTAGGAAAGGGCACGGAAGTCCTGGGAGGACGTCATGTCCATGAAGAAGAAGACTTTGAGCGAACAGTCGCCCTTAGCGTAATGCCACACCTTTGCAGGTGGCGCCTCTTCCGTTGCGGCAGGGGTGCCCAGGAGACGCCGGGTCTGGACTTGGTCCAGGCCGACGAGCGTTTCGGGGGACAGGGTGGCGGGCGGGCTGGCGCCGCCGAACGGTACGGGGGGCAGCCCCGCCACCTCTGTCCCAGCCATGGCGATGACCTCGGCGGCGGGGCCGGTCCCCGGACCGTTCACCGCCGGCGTGGCCGCCTGATCCTTTCCCGCGGTCTTGACGCGCGGAGGAGCAGGTTTCGTCTTCGGCACCGGAACGGCCATGGCGGTCGGTCCGGCGGTCTGCGTTTCAGGAGGAACCGTGGTGCCGGGGCACCCGGCCAGCAGAAGAACCGCCAGCACAAGGCCCGCCTTCCGCCGCCGGCACCCCACTCCGACATTGGTTCCAGCCACTTCGCATACGGTACCCGTCATCGTCATCGTCGGGCCTTTCAAGCATCGTGGTTGAATTCGCGGGCGGTGTTGCTGGCCCCTTGCCTGCACTTGCCGCCTCCGTGAGATCAAGGTCAATCCAGTCTGGTTAATGTGGCGTTAAACCCCTGTTTGATACCCCCTTTTTGCGCACATTTGCGGCCAATTTTTGTTCCTACTCCTATCGATAGGTCGGATTTCGAACTAATTTGCCTATTTGGAGGTTAGATGGGAGGGGGCCGATCGCCTCAAATACCCACACTTCCCTTTGGCTTATCCTCTGACGGGAAAAGCGCGGGGAGCTCTTTCGCACGGCGCGTGGCACCATGCGCCCATGGGCGCGAAAACCGGCGGCTGGGAAGGGAAAAGGAAAGGGCGAAAAAGAGCCCCAAAAACAATCGGCGGCGGAGCCACCCGGGTATGGCTCCACCGCCGGTCAGCCGGACGGGCAACAGTATCGGTAAGATGAGAGCGCCGCACAGGCGTCTCACAGGATGTTGCCGCTTGAACTCCAGCCTTCTATCCGACCGTCGTTACCGCCGGTCGGCACTGTGCGTACAATGCTTTTCGAGCATCAACCTTCACGCCGACCATCCTGCGCCCGCCGGAGACCGTCGTCAAGACCGCTTGGACTGCGAAATGGGCTGGGTTACCCAGATGGCGATACTGCCGAAGGGGATCACCCAACGCGTACGAAGGGGGTGCCCTGAGCTTCGGCGCACCGAAGCTCTCACGCGAGCAGATTGACCGAACCAGACAGGGAAGGCACCCCGAGATCCGTCCCGCCGAGCGCCGCCAGGCTCTCCGCCGTGGGCATGATTGCTGCCTCCCCGGCGGTGCCGTCCGGCTCGCTGGAATCGCCGCCCGTGGCGTCCGTGCCGTCCGGGGTGGTCATGGCCTCCACGAAATCCTTCAGCATCGTGCCGGACCCGAAGGCGGCCTGACGCAGTTCGTTGACGTTGTCCTGCGCCTCTTCGACAATTTTGTCGTAATCCTTGAAGGATTCCCGCCGCGCCTTGCGCCGCTCTTCAGCCTGATCCAGCTCGTTGGCGGCCTTTGCTTCGGCGATGATCGACTTCGCCTCGGCGAGGACCGCCTCCACCCGGCGCCCGAACTCGTCGGCCTCGCGGTAGCGTGACATCTTCAGATCGTTGTCGGCCATCATCCGCTGGATGTAGTTGCGGATCCGGTCGCCCGGCGGGGCATTGGGTGTGGCGTTGAGGCTGGGCGCCACGTCCTTCATCAGCTGCTCAAGGTCGGTTTCCTGCCCGTCCTTGGCTTCCTCGTCGGTTTTCCCTTCGGCCCTGTCCTTTTCTTCTTCCGTCTTCTCGGCCGCCGTTCCAGTGGCGGACTTGCCGTCCGACAGGGGCTTGCCATCCGGAGCGACGCCCTGGGCCGTGGCCTGCCCGGCCAGACCGGCGGCTTCCGTCGCGACGGCCTCGGCGGCACGCGCCTCTCCATCCTCCGCCGCCTCTTCGCCGGCCGCCATATCCTCAGCCGCGCTTGTGCCGCCGGCGGCCACAGCGTCTGTCGGCAGCGGCGGGGCTGGCGGGTCCGCCGGCGTCTCCTGCGGCGCCCCTTCGGCCATGGCGCCCTCAGCCGTCGCGCCGTCGCCGCGGATCGTCACCCTCACATCGACGGCAATTTCCGTCTGAACCATGGTGATGGAGGTGCGGGTGGTCGTCCGCTCGATGGTGATGCCACCGATGGACGGCGCCCCCGCCCCGCCGGGAAGCCCCATCTCCGCCGCGGCGGCCACGCCGGCGCCATATTCCTTCGCCGCCCGTCCGGCCTGCTTGGCGAGGATCGCGGCTTCCCGCGCCAGCTGCACCAGCTTTTCCCGGTCGCCCTGGTTGTGGCGCATCATCATCTTGAGTTCGTCGATCTTGCGCTCGACCTCCTCCAGCCTTTGCGCGGCGACGGCCTTCGGTCCACCGACACGCTTGGCCTCCTCCAGAGCGTTGACGACGGCGGTGAAATTCTTCTGCTGCTCCGGGGTCATGGTGAAGGGCAGCTTCGCTTGGTCGGCCTTCTCGGCCAGGACCTGCTTGGCGTCCTTGCCCTCCATGGCCTCCAATGCCCGCTCCCAGTCCTTCTTGGCCTTCTGGAGCTGGAAAAGGCTGTTCTGGCCGTTGGTCAGAGCGGAAAAAATGCCGTTCACGGCCGCCTCCTCCGGTTCATTGGAACCTTCGCGAATTCGCGGAGAAGTTTAGCACACTTTCGCAATCCGTCCAATTCCGACAGCAGTGACGGAATCGGCGCCGGCAACCCGGCGTTGCTGCGCAGGAACGCAATACACACCCCGGAACTCCGATGCCCATGAGGGTGTTTGATTCCCGACATCGGACGCCGCAGAGCGCGGCGAATTGCCGCAGGCTGCGGGCCGGAACACATCCGCAGCCGACCCCGAGGAGGAAAACACATGGCAGACCGCGATACGTTGGGCACCGGCGAACCGAACCGCAAGACGCCGGACCCGATGGCGAACAGTGGATTGGGCAACGATCGTTCGCAGAACCGGGGTTCCTCGGACGACTTGAACCGTATGGCCGGCGAAGCAGCCGATGCCGGCCGTGACACTCTCGGCGCCGCCCAGGGCCGCATCCGTTCGCTTCTGGAAACGCAGACGGACCGCGCCGCCGACCAGCTGGGCAGCGTCGCCAACGCGCTGCACAAGGCTGCGGAACAGCTGAACGAGGAAAACAACGGAACCGCCGCCCATTACGCCGGACAGGCCGCCGACCGGGTGGAGCGGGTTGCCGACATGCTGCGCAACTCAACCGTGGACGACATGGTCGGCCAGGTGGAGCGTTTCGCGCGGCGTCAGCCGGAGGTCTTCGTCGGCGCCGCCTTTGCCGTCGGCTTCCTGTTCGCCCGCTTCGTCAAAAGCTCCGGCGAACGGCGGTTTCGCGGCGCATCGTCGTCGCACCTGACCGGTGGCTACGCCCGGCACGACCGCGGCTACAGCGGTCGTGACCAGGACCATCACGACTACCGTGACTTCGGCCTGCGCGGCGCCGACCGCGCCGGACAGGAGGCTCTGCGCACGGACCATGATCTCGCCGGCCGTCGCCGGACCGGAACCGGCGGCATCGGCGGCGCGACCTCCACGGAAGGCCCCGGCGCGGCGCGGCCGAGGTCCGGCCTGTCGTCCGGCATGACGTCGGCGACGGCCATAACGTCGGCCGGCGGCGGAATCGGCCGCAACCAGGAGAGCCCGCGTCCGCTGAACACCGCCACCGCGGCGACCACCGCCGCCCGCACCCGCGACGCCGCTGAGATGGTCGCCGGAACCACGCCCGGTTCCACACAGGGCAGCACCACCGAGTCCAAGCCGGTGCCCGGCAACAACCCGATCCAGGGGATCAAACCATGAGCGCTGCGGAGGACCGTTCCTACGATCCGCGGCAAGACCGTCCCATCGCCGGCCTGTTCGCCGATCTGGCGCGGGAGACCACCAACCTCGCCCGCACCGAGATCGAACTGGCCAAGGCCGAACTGACCGAGAAGGCCGGACAGGCGGCGGGCGGAGCGGCTTATGTCGTCACCGGCGGCCTGATCGCCTTCGCCGGCGTCCTGGTTCTGCTGGCCGCGGCGGTGCTGGCCCTGTCGAAGGTGGTCGAGCCCTGGCTGGCCGCCGTCATCGTCGGGGTCGTCGTGCTCGTCATCGGCGGCGTGCTGGCGATGATCGGCAAAAAGCGGCTCAGTCCGGAGAATCTCCAGCCGCAGCGCACCATCGAAACGCTGCGTGACGACAAGCGCTGGGCCCGCTCCCAGCTTGCCCGATGAGCGGCCCAATGAGCGAAGGGTCAAGGAACGGCGGTGAGAAGGGGCGCGAAACGCCCCGCGATTACGACGCGATGCAACGGGAGATCCGCGAACGCCAGGCCCGGATCGGCGACACGATCCAGGTCCTGAAGCGAAAGACCGCGCGGCTCGCTCCCCGTCACCTGATGGAGCAGACCATGAACCGGATGCACACCACCACCGGCGGCTACGGCGAACGCGCCCAGGACCGCTATTACGAGCCGATCCGCAACCAGTCCCACCAGCGGTCCCACTCGGTCGGCGAGACCATGCGCAGCAACCCGATCCCGCTCGCCATGATCGGCATCGGTCTGGGCTGGCTGGCCCTCACCGCCTCGGGCTACGACCGGCGCATCGCGCGCAGCGGCGCGATGCACAACGTCCGCGACCGCGCCGGCAGCGCCGCGCAATACGCCCGCGACACCTTCTACAACGCCGGCGGCACCGTGCGCGAGGCGGCCAGCCACGCCTACGAGCGCGCCAGCGATGCCGCAAGCCACGTCTACGAGCGCGCGAGCGACGCCGTGGACGAGGCCGGCGACCGCGTGCGCGGGCTGACCGATCAAGCCCGTGACCGGGCGCAAGACATGCGCCGGGACATGAGCAGCCGCGTGGACAGCCACATCGGCAACCATGGGGGCAACCATGGCGGCGCCAGCCATTTCCGGGCGTCGGACCGGCTGCACAGCGCGACCGGACGTTTCTGGGAGATGGTGGACGACCACCCGGTGGTGGCCGGCATGATGGGCGTCGCGCTCGGCGCCGCGCTCGGCGCCAGCATCCCGTCGTCGCGCTATGAGGACCGCTGGGTCGGCGACTACGCCGACGAGGCGACGAACCGCGCCAAGGAAATGGCCCTCGACGCCATGGACCGCGGCACCCGCGCCGCCCGCGCGGCGGTTGAAGCCGCCAAGGAAGAGGTCGGCGACGCGGTGAGCGCCGCCAGCGACGCGGCCCGGGAAGAGGCGCGCAAGCCGGGCTGATCCGGCTTCCCCCTCGGCTCCCTTCGGGTTCCACGCTGACTGCACCGGCCCCGCGGCCTCTACCGCGGGGCCGGTTTTTCGTTGTCCGACCGCAGCGCAGGGTTTCCCGTGGGTGGAGACCATCCGCGACAGTTCGCCGCAGCGTGCGCCGGGCGCAGGCCTGCCATCCTTATACCCGAGTGTTTTTCCCGGTTATCCCGCTCCGGTTCCGCTTGACAAAGGTCCTATGATGGCCACTTAATCAGGACCAATTTAGTCCTGTATCGGGGTGGTCATGATCCGGCTGAGCAAGCTGACCGACTACGCCATCGTCGTGATGAGCGAAATGGCGCGCCATGTGGGCACGGTTCACACCGTCTCCCATCTGGCGGAGCGCACGGGCGTGCCCTCCCCCACGGTCGCCAAGCTCATGAAGACGCTGACCCCGGCGGGCCTCACGACCTCGCACCGCGGCGCCGCCGGTGGTTATGCGCTCAGCCGCGCCGCCGATGCAATCTCTATCGCCGAGATCATCACGGCGCTCGACGGCCCGATCGCGCTGACCGCCTGTGTCGAGGGCGGCGACAGCCAGTGCGGCGTGCAGCGCCTGTGCCCGATGCGCGGCGGCTGGGAGAAGGTCAACAGTGCCATCCGCGGCGCGCTCGAACAGGTGACGCTGGCCGACATGATGGGACCGCCCGCCTGGGCGGAGGGCCCACCCGGTCCGCTCGACAAGATTGGAGCCGGCCCCAGCCCGGCACGGCGCGCCGCCGTCTGACGTTTCGGCGCCTTCATCGGACAACGCTTTCAGGGAACGAGAGACAAGCATGGCCGCCACGACCGAAACCGTCGAACAGGTCCGCGCCGTCACGGAGCAGAAGTACAAGTACGGCTTCACGACGGACATCGAATCGGATGTCGCACCCAAGGGCCTGAACGAGGACATCGTCCGCTTCATCTCCGCCAAGAAGGAGGAGCCGGAATGGCTTCTCGAATGGCGCCTGAAGGCGTTCCGCGTCTGGCAGGAAATGGAGGAGCCGCGCCACTGGGCGAAGCTGTCCTTCCCGCCGATCGACTATCAGGACGCGCACTACTACGCCGCGCCCAAGATGAAGGATCGCCCAAAGTCTCTGGACGAGGTCGATCCTGAACTGCTGAAGACCTACGAGAAGCTGGGCATCCCGCTGCGCGAGCAGGAGATCCTGGCCGGCGTCGAGGGGGCCGAGGGCAAGAGCCCGGCCATCGCCGTGGACGCCGTGTTCGACAGCGTGTCGGTCGCGACCACCTTCAAGGCCAAGCTGGAGGAGATGGGCATCATCTTCTGCGCGATCTCCGAGGCCGTGCACAAGTGTCCGGAGCTGGTCCAGAAGTATCTCGGCTCGGTCGTGCCCTACACCGACAATTTCTACGCGACGCTGAACTGCGCGGTCTTCACCGACGGCAGCTTCGTCTACATCCCGAAGGGCGTGCGCTGCCCGATGGAGCTGTCCACCTACTTCCGCATCAACCAGGCCAACACCGGCCAGTTCGAGCGGACGCTGATCATCGCCGACGAGGGCAGCTACGTCAGCTATCTGGAAGGCTGCACGGCGCCGCAGCGTGACGAGAACCAGCTGCACGCCGCGGTGGTCGAGCTGGTGGCGCTGGACGACGCGCAGATCAAATACTCGACGGTCCAGAACTGGTATCCCGGCAACGCGGAGGGCGTCGGCGGCATCTACAACTTCGTGACGAAGCGCGGCGCCTGCCGCGGCCGCAACTCCAAGATCTCCTGGACCCAGGTGGAGACCGGTTCCGCCATCACCTGGAAGTACCCGAGCTGCATCCTGCAGGGCGACAATTCGGTGGGCGAGTTCTATTCGGTCGCCATCACCAACAACTTCCAGCAGGCCGACACCGGCACCAAGATGATCCACATCGGCAAGAACACCCGCTCGACCATCGTGTCGAAGGGCATCTCCGCCGGGCGTGCGCAGCAGACCTACCGCGGGCTGGTGAAGATCCTGCCGAAGGCGGAGGGTGCGCGCAACCACACCCAGTGCGACAGCCTGCTGATCGGCGACCAGTGCGGCGCCCACACGGTGCCCTACATCGAGAACCGCAACCGCACCGCCCGCGTCGAGCACGAGGCGACGACCGCCAAGATCAGCGAGGATCAGCTGTTCTACTGCCGCCAGCGCGGCCTGTCGGAAGAGGACGCCGTGTCGCTGATCGTCAACGGCTTCTGCAAGGAAGTGCTGAAGGAGCTGCCCATGGAATTCGCCGTGGAAGCCCAGAAGCTCGTCGGCATCAGCCTCGAAGGCAGCGTCGGCTGACCGCCCACCGTATCGCGAAGGAAGAAGAAACGATGATCGAGATCAAGAACCTGCACGCCACGGTGGACGGCAAGGAAATCCTCAAGGGCATCGACCTGACGATCAACCCGGGCGAGGTGCACGCCATCATGGGGCCGAACGGCTCGGGCAAGAGCACGCTCAGCTACGTGCTGGCCGGCCGCGAAGGCTATGAGATCACCGAGGGCTCGGTGAGCTTCTTCGGCAAGGACCTGCTGGAGATGGAGCCGGAGGAGCGCGCCGCCGCCGGCCTGTTCCTGGCCTTCCAGTACCCGGTCGAGATCCCCGGCGTCGCCAACACCACCTTCCTGAAGTCCGCCCTGAACGCCATCCGCAAGCAGCGCGGCGAGCCGGAGCTGGACGCCATGCAGTTCCTGAAGCTGGTGCGCGAGAAGACCAAGGCGCTGAGCATGACCGACGAGATGCTGAAGCGCGCGGTCAACGTCGGCTTTTCGGGCGGCGAGAAGAAGCGCAACGAGACGCTCCAGATGGCCGTCCTCCAGCCGAAGTTCGCCATCCTCGACGAGACGGACAGCGGCCTGGACATCGACGCGCTGAAGATCGTCGCCGAGGGCGTGAACGCGCTCCGCTCGCCAGAGCGGTCGATGCTGGTCATCACCCACTACCAGCGCCTGCTCGACTACATCGTGCCGGACCATGTCCATGTGCTGGCCTTCGGCAAGATCCAGCGCTCCGGCGGCAAGGAACTGGCGCTGGAGCTGGAGAAGAACGGCTACGCCGAGTTCGGCGTGAACGAGGCGGCCTGACCATGGCGACGACAACCCTCACCAAAGCGCCGCGGGGCTACGACCCGGCGGCGGCCAAGCCCTTCCTGGAGCAGTTCGACCGGGTCAAGGACGGCCTGCCCGGCGCCGGCCTGTCCTGGCTGAACGACCTGCGCAGCCAGGGACATCACCGCTTCGCCGCGCTCGGCCTGCCGACCGTCAAGAACGAGTCCTGGCGCTACACCAACCTGCGCGCGCTCGACAAGCTGGCCTTCCAGCCGGCGGCCGGGACCGGCGACACCGTCCGCTTCGACGTGCTGCCGACCGTCCGCACGGACGGCACGACCGGCCCGCGGCTGGTCTTCGTCGACGGACGCTTCCGGGCGGAGCTGTCCTCCACCGCCGGGCTGCCGGCCGGGGTCGAGCTGCTGAACCTCGCCGACGCCCTGGCGCGCAAGCCCGATCTGGTGGCCGAGCATCTGGGCCGCATCGCCGCCCCCGACGATCAGCCGCTGGTCGCGCTGAACACCGCCTTCCTGGCGGATGGCCCGGTGCTGCATGTGCCGCGCGGCGTCACGGTGGAGGAGACCATCGAGCTGGTCTTCGTCTCCGTCGGCTCCGAGGCGCAGCCCACCGCCTTCCACCCGCGCGGCCTGATCGTCGCGGAGGCGGAGTCCCGCGCCGTGATCGTCGAGCATCACGTGGGCCTGGGCTCCTGCACCACCCTGTCGAACGGCGTGACCGAGGTCTTCGTCGGCGAGGGCGCGTTGGTCCACCACTACAAGGTCCAGCGAGAGCACGCGGAGTCCTTCCACCTGTCGCACACCGCGGCGAAGGTGGCCGGCAAGGGCGTGTACGATAATTTCATCCTGACCATCGGCGCCAAGCTGTCGCGCAACGAGGTGAACAGCGTCCTCGACGGCGAGGAAGGCGACACGCATGTCAGCGGCGCCTACATGGTGCGCGGCGGCCAGCATGTCGACACCACGACCTTCATCGACCACGCCAAGCCCTGCTGCACCAGCCGCGAGGTCTACAAGGGCGTGATCGACGATCAGGCCCGCGCCGTCTTCCAGGGCAAGATCATCGTGCGCCCCAACGCGCAGAAGACCGATGGCTACCAGCAGAACCGCGCGCTCCTGCTCTCCGACACCGCGGAGATCGACGCCAAGCCGGAGTTGGAGATCTACGCCGACGACGTGAAGTGCAGCCACGGCGCCACGGTGGGCGAACTGGACGACGACCAGCTCTTCTACCTGCGCGCCCGCGGCATCGACAAGGCGGCCGCCCGCGGCCTGCTGATCGGCGCCTTTTTGTCCGAAGCGCTGGGGGAGATTGCCGAGGAGAGCGTCCGCGACGCCTTCCAGAGCTACGTCGCCGACTGGCAGAACGCGCGCTGAGGAGGGACCCGGATATGGACACCCAGATCACCCTCCCCACCTTCGATGTGGAGCGCGTCCGCGCCGACTTCCCCATCCTGTCGCGCACCGTGCACGAGCGGAAGGGCAAGCCCGGCAAGCCGCTCGTCTATCTGGACAGCGCCGCCTCCGCGCAGAAGCCGCGGCAGGTCATCGACGCCATGACCCGCTTCCTGGAGGAGGATTATTCCAACATCCACCGGGGCGTCCATTTCCTGTCGCAGACCGCGACCGACCAGTTCGAGGAGGCCCGCCGCAAGGTTGCCCGCTTCCTGAACGCCCCGTCGGAGCGCAACATCGTCTTCACCCGCAGCGCGACCGAGGCCGTCAACCTCGTCGCCCACAGCTATGGCCGGACCTTCCTGTCGGAAGGCGACGAGATCATCGTCTCGGTCATGGAGCACCACGCCAACATCGTGCCGTGGCAGCTCCTCCAGATGGACAAGGGCATCCGCATCCGCGTCGTCCCGGTGGACGAGCACGGCGTGCTGGACCTGAACGCCTTCGAGGACCTGCTGTCCGACCGCACGAAGCTGGTGGCGATGACCCACTGCTCCAACGTGCTGGGCACGGTGACGCCGGCCAAGATCATCGCCCGCATGGCGCACGAGCGCGGCGTGCCGGTGCTGTTCGACGGCAGCCAGGCCGCGGTGCACGGTGTGGTGGATGTGCAGGACATCGACGCCGATTTCTACATCATGACCGGCCACAAGCTGTACGGCCCGACCGGGACTGGCGTTCTCTACGGCAAATACGATCTGCTGAAGAAGATGCCCCCCTACCAGGGCGGCGGCGACATGATCGAGAGCGTCAGCTTCGAAGGCACCACCTTCAAGGCCCCGCCGGCCCGCTTCGAGGCCGGCACCCCGGCGATCACCGAGGTGATCGGGCTGGGCGTGGCGCTGGATTACATGGAGTCCCTGGGCCGCGAGGCCATCGCGGCGCACGAGCACGACCTGCTCCAATACGCCACGCAGCAGCTTTCCCAGGTCGACGGCCTGCGCGTCTACGGCACCGCGCCGGGCAAGGGTCCGATCATCTCCTTCACGCTGGAGGGCGTGCACCCGCACGACCTCGGCACCATCGTGGACCAGTACGGCGTCGCCGTCCGCGTCGGCCGCCACTGCGCGGAGCCGCTGATGGAGCGTTTCGGGGTCGGCGCCACGGCGCGGGCCAGCTTCGCCCTTTACAACACGCGGGCGGAAGCCGACGCTCTGGTCGAATCGGTGATCGCGGTGAAGGAGTTCTTCGGAGCATGATGGACGAACTGCGCGAGCTGTACCAGGAAGTGATCCTGGACCACGGCAAGAACCCCCGGAACTTCCGGCATCCCGACGATGCCAACCGGGAGGCCAAGGGCGAGAACCCCATGTGCGGTGACCGCTTCATGGTCTATCTGAAGCTGAAGGACGGGGTGGTCGAGGATGTGGCCTTTCAGGGCCGCGGCTGCGCCATCTCCACCGCCAGCGCGTCCATGATGACCGAGGTGGTCAAGGGCAAGACCGAGGCGGAGGCCAAGGCCCTGTTCGAGACCTTCCACGACCTCTGCACCAAGGACGACCACGACCACGGCGACCACGGCCCGGTGGACGAGGACGCCATGGAACGGCTGATGGTGCTGTCCGGCGTCCGTCAGTTCCCGGTGCGCGTGAAATGCGCCACCCTCGCCTGGCACGCGATGAACGCGGCCATCGAAGGCGAGGACAAGGCGAGCAGCGAGTAAGTTGCAGGAAACGGTGAAACGCGATGCCCGATGACGCGATCTCCAAGGAAGCCGACGCCGCGGAGGCCAAGCCGATGAACCAGACCGAAGCGGACATGGCAGCGGCTAAGGCCGCCTACGACCCGCGCGCCGCGCTGAGCGAGGCGGTGATCTCGGCGCTGAAGAGCTGCTACGACCCGGAAATCCCCGTGGACATCTGGGAGCTGGGCCTGATCTACCGCGTCGACATCGGCCCGAACAACGAGGTCGAGATCGACATGACCCTGACCAGCCCGATGTGCCCGGTGGCCGGCGAACTGCCGATGCAGGTTCAGCAGGCGGTTGAGTCCGTCGAGGACGTCACCACATGCAAGGTGGAACTGGTTTGGGAACCGCCCTGGCGCCAGGACATGATGTCCGAGGTCGCGCGGGTCCAACTGGATATGTTTTAAGGAGGCGAAGATCCCCATGGCCACGGCTTCTACGGCTTCTCTCCCCAAGGCCCTTTCCATCACCGACGCCGCCGCGGAGCGCGTGCGGATGCTGATGGCCAAGGCGACCGACGACTACATCGGCCTGCGCATCGGCGTGAAGGCGAAGGGCTGCTCCGGCCTCAGCTACGACGTGCAGTACGCCAAGGAAAAGATGAAGTTCGACGAGGTGGTGGAGGACAAGGGCGTCACCGTCCTGATCGACCCTGCCGCCGTGATGTTCCTGATCGGCAGCGAGATGGACTACGTCGACGACAAGTTCCAGACCGGCTTCGTCTTCAAGAACCCGAACGAGAAGGGCCGCTGCGGCTGCGGCGAGAGCTTTCACGTTTGACTTTATGTTCCGGTGACAAGGGCGGGCATCATGCAATGGACCCACCCTTGTTGCTCGACGTCGGAAGGCATTCAGCCACCGGCACCGATGAAGATCAAGAACCGTGACGATTTTCCAGAGCGTAGAGAAGCAGGTCAGCGTTCATCTTGTTGCTCCTAACGAACTCAAGATATTGATCGCGACGAAACTCCCTGCTGAAAGCCATCAAGTTCAGATAGCGGTCCGTCAAAAATGGAAATTCTGAAAAAAATCGAGCGATTTTAGCAAAAATGCTCCCATTTAACCGATTGGCTTGATTGATAAATGTGTCGTTCGTTACTTTTGTGTAAAGCGTCTTTCCAATAAGCAGTTTTTCGAGGCCAACGATGGAGCTTTCTAAGCTGCCGCACACCGCAAGTCCGATTTGATCACCAGAATAGACGATGCAGCGCTCGTATGGCAAAATAAAGAGATTGAACAAGGGAATATTTTTTATTGTACTCATAAGCTCATCAAGAATTGGAAAATAATGATCTCTCTTTACTTTCATATATCCGACAAAACGAGCTATAGACCACTCTATGTCTCTGTAGTTTTTTGAAGATTCACAAGATTCCACGAATGCTGAGTTGATGACAATAAATTTAGTTCTAAAAAATCTATACAAAAACATATTAACAGAACCACCCTCGACTATGTAGATCTCGATATCTTTTGAATATTTAATCTTTTTCTTGACTTCTTCTAAAATGGCTTCAATTTCTGGAAAATTCCCAGAACCGACGCGCACTGAATTTCCAATCAACACCGCCCTCATCAACTCCAAGCAGAACCATATAACTGCCACCAGAAACCCAATATAGATGAGAAGAAAAATAAACATTTGTGGTAAATTAAAAGCAAAATATCCGAGCGTCAAAAAAGCCGGAAGAACTCCAATTGTTGCTATAGCGAAACGAAAATTTAAACCATGATGGGTGTGATCCTTTGGATTAAATACGTACGAATCAGAACTCGCCGCACTGACCATAATAATCCTCCATTCAGTGATTCGTTGAAAAAATATACCAACAAAAACAACGAATCAATACAAACTAAAATGCATACGATTGCGTTATTCAACATTTGATTTTATGAAATCATATTAATAGCAATCTAAAATTATGAAATACTTATTTTTTGAAAACTCTAAAATTTCACGAAGGCGCCAGAAAGTATTTTTTTAATAACGCACTATCAGAGTATTATTATTTGAAGCAAGAGGATCATGCGCGACCGATGCGCGGATCATTGCGTTTTTCCATCAACAGGACGAGCACCACACAGCACCGATTTATAGAAAACAAAGGCGATCGGCTCTTGTCCAGAACCCCTCCACGTCCCCACTCTCCATGCTAGAGTCTGTCCCCGCGACGCCGACACGGCCAAAACAAGGTTAGAGAAAAGCCCCATGGACAAAGGCACGCCCAAGGCCATCCGCCTGCAGGACTACCGCCCGCCCGCGCATCTGATCGACACGGTCGATCTGTTCTTCGACCTCGGCGAGGACGTGACCACGGTCCGCGCGCAGCTCGGGCTGCGGCGCAACCCGGCGCGCGACGACGCGGCGGCGCTGCCGCTGACTCTGGACGGGCAGCGGCTGGAGCTGGTGTCCGTGGCGCTGAATGGCCAGCCGCTGGGCGATGCCGACTACACCGTCACGCCGGACCATCTGACCGTCCACAGCGTGCCGGAGACTTTCACGCTGGAAACCGTCGTCCGCATCAAGCCGCAGGAGAACACCGCGCTGGAGGGGCTCTACAAGTCCTCCGGCAACTTCTGCACCCAGTGCGAGGCGGAGGGCTTCCGCAAGATCACCTATTTCGCCGACCGGCCCGACGTGATGGCCCGCTACACCACCACGATCACCGCGGACAAGGCGCGCTATCCGGTGCTGCTGTCCAACGGCAATCTCATCGAATCCGGCGACCTGCCCGACGGGCGCCACCGCGCGGTGTGGGAGGACCCCTTCCCCAAGCCCTGCTACCTGTTCGCCCTGGTCGCCGGCACGCTGGTGCACCAGGAGGACCGCTTCCGCACCGCGTCCGGCCGCGACGTGACCCTGCGCATCTATGTCGAGCCGGGGAACGAGGACAAGGTCGACCACGCCATGCGCTCCCTCATCAAGTCGATGCGCTGGGACGAGGAGGTGTTCGGCCTGGAATACGACCTGGACATCTTCAACATCGTCGCAGTCGGCGACTTCAACATGGGGGCGATGGAGAACAAGTCCCTCAACGTCTTCAACACGAAATACATCCTGGCGAAGCCGGAGACCGCCACCGACCAGGACTTCCTCGGCATCGAGGCGGTGGTGGCGCACGAGTATTTCCACAACTGGACCGGCAACCGCGTCACCTGCCGCGACTGGTTCCAGCTGTCGTTGAAGGAAGGGCTGACCGTCTTCCGCGACCAGGAATTCTCCAGCGACATGAACTCGCGGGCGGTCAAGCGCATCGCCGACGTGCAGCGCCTGCGCACCGTGCAGTTCCCCGAGGATTCCGGCGCCATGGCGCACCCCGTGCGCCCGGACAGCTATGTGGAGATCAACAACTTCTACACCCCCACCGTCTACGACAAGGGGTCGGAAGTCATCCGCATGTACCACACGCTGCTGGGGCCGCAGGGCTTCCGCAAGGGCATGGACCTGTATTTCCAGCGCCACGACGGGCAGGCCGTCACCTGCGACGACTTCGCCGCGGCGATGTCCGACGCCACCGGGGTGGACCTGACCCAGTTCAAGCGCTGGTACCGGCAGGCCGGCACGCCGGAACTGGACGTCACCGGCGCCTATGACGAGGCGGCCAAGACCTACCGGCTGACCGTCCGGCAGACCGTGCCGCCCACCCCCGGCCAGCCGGTGAAGGAGCCGATGCACATCCCGCTGGTCATGGGGCTGCTCGGTCCGGACGGGGCGGACCTGCCGCTGCGCCTCGCTGGCGAGGCCGAGGCCGCCGGAACCAGCCGCACCCTGCACATCACCCAGGCCGAGCAGACCTTTGATTTTGTCGACGTGCCCGCCCGCCCGGTGCCGTCGCTGCTGCGCGGCTTCTCTGCCCCGGTGAAGCTGCGGGCCGACCTGACGGACGGCGACCTGACCTTCCTGATGGCCAACGACAGCGACGCCTTCAACCGCTGGGAGGCCGGGCAGACGCTGGCGACCCGGCTGCTGCTCTCCCTCGTCGCCGACCGGCAGGCCGGGCGGGAGCTGGCGCTGCCCCAGAGCTTCATCGACGCGGTGGGCGCCATCCTCAAGGAAGCCGACCAGGACCCGGCCTTCGCCGCGCAGGCCCTGGTGCTGCCGACCGAGAGCTACCTCGGCACGCAGATGGAGGTGATCGACCCCGACGCCATCCACACCGTGCGCGAATTCGCCCGCCGCCGGCTGGCCGAGGCGTTGCGGCCGGGCTGGCTCGACACGCACCGCCGCAACGCGGGCAACGAGCCCTTCTCGGTGGACGCCGCAGCCATCGGCCGGCGCGCGCTGAAGAATCTGTGCCTCGCCTACCTCATGGCGCTGGAGGACGAGGAGGCGCTCGGCCTCTGCCTCGGCCAGTATCGTGGCGCCCAGGCGATGACCGACGTGATGGCGGCGCTGCAGTTCCTCAGCAATTCCAACGCGCCGGAGCGGGACGAGGCCATCGCCGCCTTCTACGAGCGCTGGAAGGGCGAGGCGCTGGTGGTCGACAAGTGGTTCAGCGTGCAGGCCACCTCGCACCGGCCCGACGCCCTCGAACGGGTGACGACGCTGCTCGCCCACCCCGCCTTCGAGATCCGCAACCCGAACAAGGTCTACGCCCTGATCGGCGGCTTCGCGGGCGGCAACCCGGTGCGCTTCCACGACACCAGCGGGGCGGGCTATCGCTTCCTGGCCGATCAGGTTCTGCGGCTCGACCCGATGAACCCACAGGTGGCGGCGCGCATGGTCGGCCCCTTCTCGCGCCTGCGCCGCTACGACGCGCCGCGACGCGCCCTGATGAAGGCCGAACTGGAGCGCATCGTCGCCACGCCGGGCCTGTCGCCGGACGTCTTCGAGGTGGCGAGCAAGAGCCTGGAGGCGGCCGGCTGATTGGAAGAGGCCTGATGAAAAAGGAAAGGGCCGGAGGGTTTCCCCTCCGGCCCAACCGTACCCCCGCGCCGAAACGCGGGCGTCTTTACTTCTGCTCGGCAAGGAAGGCGACCAGATCGTCCACCTTGCCGGCGTCCTTGATACCGGCGAAGGCCATCGTGCCACCCGGAACGACTTCCTTCGGGGCGGTGATGTAGGCCTTCAGGTTGTCCGGGGTCCAGGTCAGACCACCGGCGGCCTTCTCCTGCATCGGCTTGGAGTACTTGAAGCCGTCGATCGAGGCGGCCGGGCGGCCAACGACGCCGAACAGCGACGGGCCGACCTTGTTCTTGCCCTGCTCGGCGGTGTGGCAGGCCATGCACTGCTTGAAGACGTCCTTACCGGCGGCGGCGTCAGCGGCCTGCGCGGCGCCCGCGCCCATGGCAATGCCGGCGATCAGGGCGGCGCCCAGGATATGCTTGTTCATTGGTCAGATTCCCCCTTCCGGATGAGGCCGGCGTTCTGGTGCCGGCAGGTTCGGGCGCAGCATACACATTCTGTGGTTAAGGCCAACCCCCCAACGTGTCGCGCCCACAGCACAAACACCAAATACGGGTTATTTCATCCATGCCAGAAGAAGGACAAGAACAGCCACAACGACCAGCGCCGCCCAAGGCACGTAAAAGCCGCCACGCCCCCGGGCGGCGGGAAGCGGAATGGGGATTTCCGGGGCGGGGGCGGCCACGGCGGGCGTTACCGGTTGCGGGGCAGCCGCGCTCGTCGCCGATGGTTGTGCGGCCGTCTGCACGACCGGATCGGGGACCGGTTCAGGCTGCGGCCCGCCGACCACAGCGGTGAAGCGGTTGAAGAAATCATCCGCCATCTTGCGCGCCGTGGCGTCCACCAGACGCGAACCGATCTGCGCCAGCTTGCCGCCGACGGTGGCGTGCGCGGTGTAGGACAGGACCGTCGCCGCCGCGCCGTCCGGCTCCAGCGAGACCTTGGCGCCGCCCTTGCCGAAGCCGGCGGCCCCGCCCGAGCCCTCGCCGGTGATGGTGTAGCCGTTGGGCGGGTCGAGATCCGACAACGTCACCTTGCCGGAGAACTTGGCGCTGACCGGTCCCACCTTGGCGACCACTTTCGCGGTGAATTCCGTGTCGGAGGTCTTCTGCACCTCCTCGCAGCCGGGAATGCACTGGCGCAGGATGTCCGGATCGTTCAGCGCCGCCCAGACCTTGTCGCGCGGGGCCGTGATGCGCTGGCTGCCGCTCATGTCCATGACGTGGTCCTCCCCTGCTTTTTTACAGCCAAGCCATAGCCGGACGATACGGCAAGGCCGCAACCGGCGACAGTCCCTCTTTCAGCCAGGAAGGGACGGCTCAGCGCGGGGCAGGCGGCACGCAGTTCTGGACGATCGGCGTGCAGGCGGACAGCGAGGCGTTGCCCGGGTAGGACACCTGCTCCACGACCCCGTCCGGCCCCAGGACGAAGGTGGCCTCGCACATGCCGGGGGAGGAGGAACCGATCGGGAGCCCGAATCCCAATCCGACGCCGACGCCGCTGGAGCCGCCGCCTCCGAAACCGCCGACGCCGATGCTGCTGCCGCCGAGCGGGCTGATCGCCACTCCGGGGTCGGAGACGTAGGTGTAATATTCCCGGCCGCCGGCCTGGGCCTGCCGGGCCGGAACCCCGGCGCAGGCGAGCAGCCGTTCCTTCGGCATGCCGACCAGTTCGGTCTGGGCGCGCCGGGCGATCTGCGGGTCCGGCCCCGTGGCGCAGGAGGCCAGGAGCGCCCCGGCCAGCCCCAGAAGCGTTGCCGTCCCGACATGCCGAACCGCCATGACCATTCCCCTCCGATGCAGCATCGCACGACTGGCACAACCCCGTCCGCCGCTTGCGGTTCCCGGAGAAAGCCGGCTACCTAAACCGGAGCGTGCTACACGCCGGCCCTTTCCACCGGACGAAAGGCCGGTTTTGGATGTGACGGCAACGCCGTCCGACGCTTTGACGGTTGATGGAACGGAGGATCATGGTATGACTGACGAGGGTTTGGTTTCGACTAGCGACGGTTCTGCGATGACCACGGTCTACCTTGCGCTTGGCAGCAATCTTGGCGATCGCGCCGCCAATCTGGCGACCGCGCAACGCCGGCTCTCTCCGCAGGTCCAGGTCACGCTGGCCTCGCCCGTCTACGAAACCGCCCCGATGTACGTGACCGACCAGCCGTCTTTCCTGAACATGGTGCTGCGCGCGCAGACGGCGCTCGGCCCGTGGGAGCTTCTCCGCCACATCAAGGACATCGAGGCGGAGATGGGTCGCGACCTGAAAGGCGGCCTCCGCTTCGGGCCGCGCCCCATCGACATCGACATCCTTCTCTACGGCGAGTTGGTGATGTACGCGCCGGAACTGGAGATTCCCCATCCCCGCATCGCCGAGCGCGCCTTTGTCCTGGCCCCGTTGGCCGACATCGCGGGCGGCCTTCAGCACCCGGCCATCGCGCGCAGCTTCGATGATCTTCTGGCTGCCGTACCGGGCCGCGACACGGTGGTCCGCACCGGCACGGAGCTTCCGGTGGCGGTCTGACCTTGCCGAATGGGCGGGCGCCTGCGCTATAGTGGGCACGGCGCAGCGACGAGGCGGCCGCCCCGGACGGGGCATCGACCAGGGCCGCCGCCCGCCAGGAGATGTCTTTTTGGCCAACGATCCCGTTTCCCGACACACCGGCTCCGGCTCTCCCGGCGCAGCGGCGACCTACACCATTCTGCTGCGCGATTTCACCGCCACCGTGTCGCTCGCCGGGCGCTCCGGACGCCACACCGTTCACATCAGTCTGGAGTTGAAGGTCAGTCACCCCGGTCTCGGCTTTCCCGATGACATAACCGCGGTCATGTCCTACGAGGACATCGTGGAGGATCTGCGCCGTCTGTGCGCCGAGGACATGGTGCCCGGCCCCGACTATCTGGCCGACCGCACCGCAGCGCTGTGCATGGCCCAGCCGAAGGTCCGCCATGTGCGGGTCGACGTGGAACTGCCGTCCCTGCTTCCCGACACGGCCGGAGCCGGCGTCACGATCATGCGGAACCGCGACGCGGAACACTGAGCTTACCCACCTCCACCAACGCGGTAACCCTTTTGCCAATATAGGCATCGGTCCAGTGTTCAGGCATGAACACTCAGCGGTTTTCTACCCTTGCGCAGACCGCGATAGAATATTTCGCGATGCAGCATTGTTGCGAAATACCGTATCTTAAGTACAATAGAACCACGCCGCCTCAAGGCCGGCCGGAATGCACAGGGAGGGTAACATGGACCATTTGACGGCTCCGACCCTGTCGGAAATCCTGGACGAGCCCATCATCGTCGCCCTGATGAATCGGGACGGCATGACCGCCGAGACGCTGCGACAGCTTCTCGAACAGGTCGGACGCAATTTGCGCGACCGCGAGGACCGGCTGGCCGCCTGATCGGGCGCCGTCGGGCGGCGGGTCCGGATCAGACCGACCGCCGCCGGCAACAGCCGGTTTTAACAGTCGGTGTTCAGCGGACGGACACGACGCGGAAGGGGCGCTGCTCTCCATCATGCTCGGTGATGGAGATGTATTCCCCCTCGACCAGCGTGTGGCGGTCGAAGCGGAAGATCGGTTCGTCGTCGTCGCTGTCGTCGGCGTCGTAGTCGAACAGCCACCCTTTGCCCCGATGAACAAGACGGCCGGTCTGCTCGTCCTCCCCGCGCCAGAAGCGGCGGACCGTGCAGGAAGCCTTCTGGCTGCGCCATTCCTCGAGATCCAGATGGCCGTCCGCGGTCAGCGGGGCGATGAACTCATAGCCATGCTCGGCGCTGCCTTCCGGATGGTCGGCGGTGCGGGCCAATTCAAGGCGGATTGTCTTCAAGGGCACGGTCGTTCGTCCTTTGCCGGCGGCGGAACAAGGCAACGCATCGTGGAAGTCCGACGGTTGGGGGAGCGCGCCAAGCGCACTCCCCGCCGCCCCCCCGACGCGATCCCGCCAATGCCAACCGAACAGGGGGCCAGTCGTTCCGCGCCTCCCCTCGCCCACCCGCACCGTCATGGTGCGGGTGGGGCGTTTCCTTCCTGACGTCCTCTTGTACCGCCGCCCTCTCGAGGTGTGGCGTCGCCTTACAGGGCCGGGTGCTGGTGCACGAAGCCGTCCAGAACGACCGTCAACTGGCGGGCGTGGACGGTCTGCCCATGGCTGCGGGCCCGGTCGATGTCCTCGCGGATGATGCGGGCGATCCGGCGGATGCCTTCGGCGTCGTGGGCAAGGCAGCAGCCCAGTTCCACGGCCAGGATTTCCGGCAGATGCTCATGCTCCGCGATGGCGTCGATTTCCTCTTCGGTCAGATCGCTGAGCGCGATGCAATCGTCGATCGTCAACATGGCGCGTTCCTTCCCGATTGCCGGGCCTTGCCCGGACCGGAGTCCGGGTGGCCCTTGTGGTTGAAAACCATCGGCGTGGAGGGCGCCCATCGTTGCGTGCGGCGCCGCGCGTCGGATCGGAGAAGCCCGGCCTTTGAAAAGAGAGGCCCCGTTGTCAGTGGGCCATCAGCACGGGCAGGCCGGCGTGATTCAGCACATAGCGGGTCACGCCACCCAGGATCATTTCCCGCATCCGGCTGTGTCCGTATCCCCCCATCACGAGGAGGTCGGACCCAAGTTCCGCGGCCTTGTTGATGATGGCTTGGCCGACGGGTTCCGATCCCGGCTTCAATATGGTTACCTGAACGTTAACGCCGTGCCAAGCGAGATATTGGGCGATGCGACGCCCTGCCGCAGCCTGGGTGTGGGACGTCTCGGCGGTCAGCACATGGACGGTGTCGGCACCGGTCAGGAAGGGCATCGCCCCGGTCAGGGCGCGCACCGATTCGGGGCTGCCGTTCCAGGCGAGCGCCACCGTGCGCCCGATCTCGTCCGGCAGGGTGGCTGGCGCTAGCAGCAGCGGACGGGCCGCCCCCAGCAGGGCGCTTTCCACCGTGGCGTAAGCCTGGGTGTTGCTGTCCAGCGTGGTGTGGGCGAAGACCAGCAGGTCGGCCAGCCGACCCTCGCGCGGCACCACCTCCTCGACGCGGCCCGTTTCCTCCCGCCACTGGGCGGTCGGCGCCTCGACGCCGGTCGGGATATCGCGCAGTTCGATGTCCGCGGCGCGAATCACATCGTCGAAGGTGCGGCGGGCGGTGTGGAGGTGGGTCTTCGACTCCCCTTCGGCGGCGCGCATGATCTCCTCGACCATCGCGCCGGACATTCCTTCGCCCAGCATGGGCACGGCGTCGCGCGGGTCCAGCGACACGAACAGGGCGTCGACATGGGCGTCGAATTCGCGCGCGATCTTCAGCGCGGCGTTCAAAGCCACCGTGTCGCCGTCGAGTCCGGCCAGCGGCACAAGGATCGTCTTGAGTGACATGATCTCCCCCCGGGCCGTTTCCGCCGGCCCATCTTCTGGACGGTGCCTGTCGGAACGACGGCTGGATGCACCGTTTCCAGCGCCGCGCCGCCCGTATATTAGACCATGGGGAACCGGCGGCGCCCGTTCCACCTGGAATTACACCAGTCGCTCCAGCACGGCCGCAAGCGTTTCCCCCGCATCCCTGCCAGCATTCGTGCGCAGCCATTCAAGCGGGCCCAGATCATAGACAGTCTGCTGCTCGGCCACCTCCGCCGTCGCGTCCGAGGCGTCGCCGCGGCGGGCGGCGATGCGGGCAATCCGCGTGTCCAAGGGCGCGTCCAGCCAAACCCCGTCGAATCGCACGCCGGTTTCGGCGGCAAGACGGGCCACGGCGGACCGCTCCTCCGGTCGGGCATGGACGGCGTCCAGCACCACGGCGTGGCCGGCGGCGAGCGCGACCCGCGCCCGCTCCAGAAGCCCGGCATAGACCCGCCCGGTCACCGCCGGCGTGTAGGCGTCGGCGGGGAGCCGATCCGTCTCCCCGACCCCGAACAGGCGCTTGCGCAGCGCGTCGGAGCGCAGGACCACAGCGCCCGGCGCCGCACCCAGCGATGGCGCCAAGGCGCGGGCCAGCCTGGTCTTGCCGCTGCCGGACAGGCCTCCGATGGCGACCAGCCGAGGCGGCGGCGGTTCCAGCGCCGCGACGGCCTGCTCCAGACAGGCCAGCGCCTCCCCTTTCGAACCGCGCTCCACGTCCTCGCCGGGGCGGAGCGCCGCCGTGGTGGCGGCGATCTTGGCGCGGATGGCCGCCCGTGCCGACAGGAACAGGGGCAGCAACGCCAACCCGCCATAATCCTCCGTCGCGTCCAGGCTGCGGTTGAGGAAGGCGTTGCCGAGCGGGCGCAGCCCCCGCCGCTCCAGATCCATCAGCAGAAAGGCGCGATCGTAGGCGACGTCGATGACCGCCAGCCGCTCGTCGAACTCAATGCCGTCGAACAGGACCGGCCTTCCCTCCAGCAGCACGATGTTCCGCAGATGCAGGTCGCCGTGACAGTGCCGGACGAAGCCACGGCGACGCCGCTCCTCCAGAAGCGGGGTCAGGCGCACCAGAGCGTCCGTGGACCTGCGGGCCAGCGTCTCGACGCCCTCCGGGGGAAACAGCGACGGGCTGGCGCGCAATTCAGCGATGTTGCCGTCCACCACCTCCCGCATCGCCACGGCGCCGCCGCCCTCCGGGCGCGGTTCGGCGGCCTCGTGAAAAGCGGTCACGGCGTCGGCCAGCCCGCGAATCAACCCGTCGTCGAGACCGCCCCGCTCCGCCAGGCAGTCCAGCAGGGCGTCCTGCGGAAAGCGGCGCATCGCGACCAGCCAGTCCAGCGCCGTCCCGCCCGCCGCGTCCTCGCCGCCGAAGGCGAGCGTGCCGTCCGTCCGCCGCACCACCGACTCCAGGCCAAGATAAATGGATGGCGCGGTCCGCCGGTTCAGCCGCAACTCCTCCAGGCAGGCCGCGCGGCGGCGTTCGGCCGTCGAATAGTCGAGATAGGGGTAGCGGACCGCGCGCTTGAGCTTGTAGGCCCGGTCACCGGCCAGGAAGACGATGGCGGCGTGGGTTTCGACGCGTTCCACTGCCGCCCCGCCGTGACTCGCCGGATCGGCGAGGAAGGCGGCCGCCGACGGTGTCGGGTCCTGTGCCGGATCGGAAGCGGCGTGCTGCATGACGGCAGTCTAGCACGCTCCCGCACCACCCGATGAGCCCCGCCAACCGCCTAGGCCCTCACAAACAGGGCAGCCCTCCCACCATTGACGCGGGGGGCGGCGCACACGACATCTGGGAGTAGCACCGTTACGTGCTTGCGCGGGGGTGCGGTGCAACGCGTAATGCCACAACCGCGCCGGGATCGGACGCGGTAGGCTGGAGCAGCCGGAGTAGGACGGTCAACGATCGATCGGGAGCAGGCCGCCGTGCGTCATGGGACCTCGTGCCTCTGTCTGGTGGTTGCCGTGGCGGGCCTTGCGCTCTCCGCTCCCGCAGGCGCGCAGACCCTGTCCATGCCCGACGACCGGATCGGCAACTGGAAGATCGGCGGCCTCGCCTACAGCGTTGGTGAAACGCCGGATACCAAGGTGTCCGACCTGCACAACAAGATCCGCATCGGCTCCTCCCTCCTGCCCAAGCTCGACGGTTACGCGGAGGTGCGCCCCTGGGTGTCGCTCGGTCCCAGCACGCCGGACGGCAGCCTCCATGGAATGGGAGGCATCCTGATCGACGTTCCGCTGGGTGGTTCCTCCTTCGTCTTCACGCCCAGCGTCGGCGCCGGAACCCTGCCGGTCACGCCGCGCGATCCGGCGGCCTCGGGCAGCGTGGTCGAGTTCCGGTCCCAGCTCGAACTCGGCTATCAGTTCGAGAACAAGGCCCGCTTCAGCCTGGGCTACAGCCGCATCGACACCAGCGGTCCCACCGCGGATTCCGCCACGCCGGCCAACAACGTGTTCGGATTCTATTACCGCATGCCGTTCGGAGCCTTCACCGGACGCTGAGAATTCGCCGGTTCTTTTGCGGCGCAGCATGACCATCCGCGAATCACTTCGGGTTTCTTCTGACGCGGAGGCTGCGCAAAAGGGCTGGCAATACTCGTCTTAACCACTTGTTAATGACGGCTGGTTCTATTGACCTCGGGGACCAACGCCGGGGATTTGATCATGGCCAAGCGCAAGACCGCCACCGCGAAGACCGCCGACGCCGCTCCGTCGCTCGAAGCTGCCGAAGCGCTCGCCACCGACACCGGGGCGGAAATCGTCCTGAAAACCAATTTCGCGGCCATCGAGCAGGACGCGGTCGCGCTTCTGCACGCCGCCAGCCTTCTCGTCGAAGCCGACACGCCGGAAAAGGCGAATCACGCCCTCGACCACAATCTCCGCCTCTGGGTCGCCATCAAGACGGTGCTCCAGAACGAAGAGAACACCCTGGACTCCGAGGTCAAGGCGAACCTGCGCAACCTCGCGCAGTACGTCACCGTCACCACCATGGAAGCCACCCAGGGCTCCATCGAGGCGCGCAAGCTGGTGTCGCTGTCGCGCATCAACATGCACATCGCCGAGGGGCTGCTGCACGGCCAGAAGAGCCGCATGGTGCAGGAGCGTGCCTATGAGATCTGGGAGCGCGAAGGCCGCCCGGACGGGCGCGAGATGGACCATTGGCTGCGGGCCGAGGGCGAAATCGCCGAGTTGCTGACCAACCGCTGACGGCAGGCGCATCGACCGGATCGGCGTCGCACCGCAATCCGGCCATTCCGCCAGGACATGACCACCCGCGTCGCGGCAACGTGACGCGGGTGGTTGCAGTTGATAGCATCCGGGCGTGACCGCGCCCCCCCTCTCCCCCGCCCCCGCCCGTCCCGCGACGCCCCGCCACATCCGCGTGGAGAACATACCGCTCGGCATCGTCATGATGCTGGGATCGGTGCTGCTGTTCTCCGTGATGAACGTGCTGGTGAAGCTGCTCTCGGAGACGTATCCCGTCATCGAGGTGACCTTCTTCCGCAACGCCATGGCGTTGATCCCGGTGGCGGTGGTCATCTCGTTGCAGGGCGGGTGGATCAGCAACCTGCGCACCGAACGGCCGATGGGTCATGTCTGGCGCTCGGTCGTCGGACTGACGGCGATGTCGCTGACCTTCTGGTCCTTCAATCTGTTGCCGCTGGGCGACGCGGTGGCTCTGAACTTCTCGGCTCCGCTGTTCCTCACCGCCCTGTCGGTGCCGCTGCTCGGCGAAAAGGTCGGCATCTACCGGTGGAGCGCGGTGCTGGTCGGCTTCGTCGGCGTTCTCATCATGGTCCAGCCGTCGGGCGAGATGCTGACGCACCTGGGCGCGCTGGTCGCCCTTGGCGCCGCCTTCTGCCAGTCCTTCGCGATGGTGGCGATTCGCCAGCTCAGCAAGACCGAGCGCGCCAACACCATCGTCTTCTACTTCACGGCGATCACCACCCTGATCCTGGCGCTGGTCATGCCCTTCGTGTGGGTCACCCCGCGCAGCCTGACCGATTTCGCCCTGCTGTCGGCCACCGGCGTCCTGGGCGGCGGCGCCCAGCTTTTCCTGACGCGGGCCTATTCGCTGGCCCCGGCGGCCGTGGTGGCGCCCTTCAACTACGCCGCGCTGCTGTGGGCCGTGCTGTTCGGCTGGCTGCTGTGGAACGAGATGCCGACCCTGCACATGGTGTCGGGGGCCGCCGTGGTGGCGGTGAGCGGGCTCTACATCCTGCACCGCGAGACCCGACGCCGCCTGCCGCCCAGCCCGCCCGCGATGGGCGGCGGCGGCGACTGACCGCCGCAGCCCATCCAGCACACTCCGCCGACCTCTTCCGACGGCCTCACTCCGCCGGTTGCAGGGAACGCTCCATGGCCCCGGCGAGCTGGCGCGGAGTCACCGGCTTGTGCATCAGGCCAAAGCCGTGGCGAACGGCGTCGCGCTGGCATTCCGGACCGGTTTCCCCGGTCACGATGATCGCCGGGATCTCGGCGTCGAACAGCCGGCGGATGTCGAGGATGGCGTCGGTGCCGACCTTGCCTTCACGCAGGCGGTAGTCGGCGATGATGATGTCGGGCTTGCGGCTGACCGAGCGCAGCTTGTCCACCGCCTGCTCCCCCGACCCGGCGATCAGAACCTCGTATCCCCATTCGCGCAGGATGGCCTGAAGGCCCAGCAGCACGATGGCATCGTCGTCGACGACCATGGCCAGCCGCTCATCGCCGCTCGCCGACGCGGCAAGCGTGGCGCCCGCCGGCTCCACGGGCTTCGAGGTCTCGCCCAGCGGCACCTCGATGGTGAAGACCGATCCCGCGCCGGGCGTGGACCGGACGGTCACCGGATGGTCCAGAAGCTGCCCGATGCGCTGAACGATGGCGAGGCCCAGCCCAAGCCCCTGGCTGCGGTCGCGCTCCGGGTTGCCGACCTGATGGAACTCCTCGAAGATTCGCGGCAGATGGTCTTCGGAAATGCCGATGCCGGTGTCGGCAACCGTTATCCGCATCCGCCCGCCAACGGCCGTGCAGGTGATGGCGATGCTGCCCCGTTCCGTGTAGCGGATGGCATTCTCCACCAGATTGCGGATCATCCGGCCCAGCAGCACACGGTCGGAGCGGATGTTCAGCGGACACCCCTCCATCGTCCAGTCGAGCCCCTTGCCGCGGGCCACCGGGGCATAGCCCGCCGCGATGTGGTCGAGCAGCAGCGCCACCGGAAAATCCTCCAGCGTCGGCTTGACCACGCCGGCGTCCAGGCGCGACACGTCGAGCAGGCTGTCCAGCAGCCCCTTCAGCGCGTCCAGACCGCTTTCCAGAAGGCGCAGCGCCTTCATCCCCTTCTCACCCTGGACGTGGCCGTGCAGGGCGCCGGAGAACAGGAACAGCGACTGCATCGGCTGGCGCAGGTCGTGGCTGGCCGAGGCGAGGAACTTGGACTTGGACAGGGCGGCCCGCTCCGCCTCCTCCTTGGCGCGGCGCAGGGCGTCCTCGGCCTCAAGCCGGTCGGTCACGTCGGTGTTCGTGCCGAACCACAGAACGACGGCGCCGTCGGTGTCGCGGACGGGCAGCGCCCGCGACAGGAACCAGCGGAAGGCACCGTCCCGCCCCGCCATGGGGAAGGTGTCCTCCCACGGTTCTCCGGTCTGGAAGGACCGCCGGAGGCTTGCGGTGACGCGCTCGGCGTGGTCGGCGGGAAGGATGCCGTCCCACAGCGGATCGGAAGCGGCATCCCCGCCCTCGACGACGCCCGTGTAATCATACCATCTTTGATTGTACCAAAAGATCCGCCCGTCCGGGCGGGCCATCCAGGCGAGCTGCGGGATGGAATCCGCCAGCGTGCGGAAGCGCAACCCCACTTGCTCCGCCTCCTCCTTCGCCGCCTGCATGGCATCGCGCGCCTCGAAGATGTCGGTGATGTCGGTGGAGGTGCCGAACCAGCGCTCTTCCCCGTTTTCCGGGTCGGTGATCGGCAGGGCACGCTGCTTGAACCAGTGGTAGCTGCCGGCGGCGCTGCGGATACGCGCCTCGGTGTCGAAGATCGTCCGCGCTTCGACCGCCTGAAGCCAGATCGTGAGAAGGCGCTCTCGATCGTCGGGATGAATGGAGCTGGCCCAACCGAAGCCCTGGGCCGACGTCTCCGTCTGGCCGGTGTAGGCCAGCCATTGCCGGCTCAGAAAATCGCAACTGCCGTCCGCCCGGCAGGTCCACACCATCTGCGGCAGCGCTTCCAGAAGCGTGCGGTAGCGGTGCTCGCTGGCCCGCAGGGCGGCCTCCGCCGCGCGGTGGGCGGACACGTCGCGGAAGTAGATGGACAGGCCGCCGCCCGCCTGCGGATAGACGTTGAACATGGTCCAGCGCTGGAAGATGCCGGACAGCGCTTCGAACTCCCTCGGCTGCTGGTCCGCCATGGCGGCCTCGAAGCTGCGGATGACGCTGTTGCCCGCGACGTCGGGAAAGAGCTCCAGCAGGTTGCGGCCGACGAGGTCATCGCGCGGTCGGTCGAACATCTCCTGCGCGCGCTTGTTCACATAGGTGATCCGCCAATCACGGTCGATGGCGTAGAAGGCGTCGCCGATGCTCTCCAGGATCTGGTTCGCCTGCTCCACCGCGCGTTCCAAAGCCCGCTCGGCGAGAAGGCGCTTGCTGATGTCTTGAAAATAGATGGCCAACCCGGCGGACGATGGGAAAACCCGCAGGAAGAGCCAGACGCCGAGCGGCGCGAAGTAAGCCTCGAACTCGTCGGGATGGCGATCCCTCATGGCGACGTGCAGGCGGTCCCACAGCACCGTTCCCATGGCGTCGGGAAAGGCCTCCCACAGCCGCTGTCCGGTCAGGTCGCTGCTGCCGCCCATCAGGCCACGCGCGCGCCCGTTCATGTAGACGATGCGCCAGGACCGGTCGACCTCATAGACGCCGTCCGTCGTGCTTTCCAGAATGGCGTGCGACCGCCGGTCGGCTTCCGCCGAGGCCTCCGCCACCCGCGCGCGCCGCTCAGCCGCCTCGCGCCGGTCGTGGGAACGGACAAGAACCCAGGCGACCAGCGCCGCCACCGCCAGAGCGGCCAGCCCGCCGCCGGCGATCGTGTAGACCGTGCGTCGAACCGCCGCCTGGATCGGCTCGGCCGGGGTACCGAGGACCAGGAGCCAGCCGGGCGCCGCCACGGAGCCGGCCTTTGCGGACAAAACCTCCTGCCCCATCCGGGTATGGGAAAGGAAAAATTCGTTGCCGGTCTTCAGCGCCTGGGCGAGGGATTCGGGCACCGGTTGCCCGACCGCCGGGTCGAAGGCCGTTTCAGACCTCGACCGGGCGATGAGCCGCCCGTCACGGTCGAGAAGCGCGACGATCCAGTTCGGCGTCGCCACCTGATCGACCAGGACCTGACGCAGCGACCAGGTCCGCACATAAGCGGTCAGGACCAGCCGAACCTCGCCCACGCCCCAGACCGGCACGCTGACCGCGAAGACCGGCTCCACCTTGCCGGCGGGGTCGCTGATGACGCCGCTGATCCAAACCTCTCCTGAGCGGAACACCCGGTCCGCCTGGGCGGAGCGCGCGTCGGGGTCGATGCCGCCGGCTTCCGGTTCCTGCGGCCGGTGAAGCAGGTTGACGACACCTTGGCGGTCGCGGACCTCCAGGGCCATCCAATCCAACCGCTGCCCCAGCGCACGTTCCCCCCGATCCCTCCAGACGGTGCGGTCTCCGATGTCCAGCGACCGGGCCGTGGACATGATTTCGAGCGCGCTGCGCGTCATAAGGACGCGCCCATCCACCGTCCGCACCGCCGCGTCGGTGGCGTGTCGGACCAGTTCCTCCACCGACCGCTCCTGTTGACGGTCGACCAGCATGATCGAGGCCACCGCAAAGGCGACAAGCGGAAGAAGCGCCAGCAAGGCCACAAAGGGGAGACGAAGGCGCATACCCTGTTTTCACAAACTGTTGACGGCGCCCACTATAGACAGACACTCCGGCGACTCCCACAGAATCCGGCCATCTATCACTATTTTCACCAGGAACAGTGTGAAGTTCTTGAAATCAACAAATGAAAGTTGGGCACTCTGCAAAAGGTGGTAATGTGCAGCGCACAGGATGGCAAGCTGGCACAGCCTTGAATTGTCGATGACCAAATATCGATGGCGGGCCTGCGGGAATTCGATTTGCCGCGGAGACAGGCGCGCGGCACAGTGGCGCAATGCCTGATTCCATGCCCCATTCCGCTTCCGCCGGCCGGAGCGGCGATATCCGCTTCGGCGAGTTCGTCGCGCTCATGGCCCTTTTGATGGCGCTAACGGCGCTGTCCATCGACATCATGCTGGTCGCCCTGCCGGACATCGCCGGTTCCTTCGGTGTGGTGCGGGAGAATGACCGGCAGCTCGTCATCACCGCCTACATGCTGGGTTTCGCGATCGGGCAGCCTTTCCACGGGCCGCTGTCCGACCGGTTCGGGCGCAAGCCGGTGCTGGCCGCAGGTCTGGTGATCTTCGCCATCGGGTCGCTGGGCGCGGTCTTCGCACCCAGCTTCACCGCGCTGCTGGCCGCCCGCGCGTTGCAGGGATTCGGCGCCGCCGCCCCGCGCGTCGTCGCCATCGCCATCGTGCGCGACCGTTTCGTCGGGCGCGACATGGCGCGGGTGATGTCCTTCGTCATGATGATCTTCATCATCGTGCCGATCATCGCCCCAGCCCTGGGCGAGGGAATCCTGCATCTCGGCACGTGGCCGTGGGTGTTCGGCGCGCTGTTCCTGGCAGCGGTCGCCGCTTTCGCCTGGTCGATGCTGCGGCTGGCGGAAACCCGCGCGGCGGAGGACCGGATGCCGCTGTCCCCCGCGGCGCTCGGCCACGCCTTCCACAAGGTGATGACGACGCGCGCGACGGTCGGCTACACCGCGGCGATGGGCCTGCTGTTCGGCGGGTTGCTGAGCTACGTCGGCAGCGCCCAGCAGATCTTCGTGGACGTCTACGGGCTGGGGGCGATGTTCCCGGTGGCCTTCGGCGCCATCGCCGGCGTGATGGCCCTGGCCTCGCTGGTCAACGCGCGGCTGGTCGGGCGGGTCGGCATGCACCGGGTGTCGCACGTCGCCCTGATCGGCTACACGCTGACCGGCGTCGCCATGGCGCTGCTCGGCTTTCCGGAGCATCCGCCGCTGCTCGGCCTCGGCCTGTTCATGGCGGCGATCTTCTTCTGCTTCGGGCTGATCGCCCCGAACTTCAACGCGATGGCGATGGAGCCGCTGGGCCACGTGGCGGGCATGGGGTCGTCCTTCGTCGGCTTCTTCAGCACCGGCATGGCGGCGGTGGTCGGCTGGATCGTCGGGCAGTCCTTCGACGGCACCGTGCGCCCGCTGACCATCGGCTTCACCGTGCTGGGCGTGCTGGCGCTGCTGACGGTGTTGCTGACCGAGCGCGGAACGCTGATGCGCTCTACCCATGCCGCCGCCGCGCCGCAGCCGGGGGACTGAAAGCGCACAAGGGCATAGGAGGGGAAGAGTCTCCACCCTTGCCGGCGGTGTGCCCAATTCGGCATAACGTGCGCGACGCCCGGAAGCGGGCGCCGAGCGGGCACCGGCCCATCACGCGCGGGAGGGGACTGTGTTCCGCAAATTCGTCTATCTGCTGGCCCTGGCGCGCGAGCAGCATTTCGGCCGGGCGGCGGAGGCCTGCCACGTTTCCCAGCCGACGCTGTCCAACGCCATCCGCCAGCTTGAGGACGAGCTGCGCGTGCCCATCGTCGAGCGCGGGCAGAAATTTTCCGGCTTCACGCCGGAGGGGCTGAAGGTGCTCGAATACGCCCGCCGCATCGTCGCGGAGCGGGACGGGCTCTATCAGGAGCTGACGGCGCTGGGCCAGGGCCTGTCCGGACATCTGCGGATCGGCGCCATCCCGACCGCCCTGCCCGCCGTCCCGCATGTGCTGGCCCGCTTCGCCGAGCGCTACCCGCAGATCCGCTCCAGCGTGCGCTCGCTCAGCTCGCGCGACATCCAGCGCGACCTCGACGGGTTCGAACTGGACGCCGCCGTCACCTATCTCGACAACGAGCCGTTGAGCAACGTGCGCACCGTCCCGCTGTTCTCGGAGCGCTACTTCCTGCTGGCCCAGCGCCGCCAAGTCGGCGAAGGCACCACCAGCATCCGCTGGGCGGACGCGGCGACGCTGCCGCTGTGCCTGCTCACCCCGGACATGCAGAACCGGCGCATCGCCGACACCGCCTTCCGCATGGCCGACCGGACGGTGGTCCCGCTGATGGAGACGAATTCCATCGTCACCATCTACACCATCGTGCGCAGCGGTCTGGCGGCCAGCGTGGTGCCCAGCCAGCTCCTCACTCTGGTCGCTCTCCACCCCGATCTGGTGGCCCTGCCTTTGACCGAACCGGACCTGACCTACGCCGTCGGACTCGTCTACGCCGACCGCGAACCGCCGGCCCCGCTCGCCAAGGCGCTGGCCGCCGTCGCCGCGGAACCGGGCCTCGCCGAGCGCGTGCGCGCCTTGACCGACGAGGCGCTGGCCCCCTGGGACCTGCCAAAAGGGCTATGATCTCAACGACATAACCGCGCCGCTCGTGTGGTGATAGCCAAACCCTATCACCGCATCAGAAAATCAAATTTGCGCGCCTCCCCCAATGTCCGTAACGCTGACGGACAAGACACCAACGAAGCGCCGCCGATCCAGGTGGGCGCGGGGGAGGAGACCATGAACGCCCGATCTCCATGGAGCGAAGACCGCGCCACGGCGGTGATTGCCGCCAACCGTCACCTGCGCGGGGCCCTGCTGCCGATGCTGCACGCTCTTCAGGAAGAGTTCGGCTGCATCGACGAGGAAGCCATCCCGCTGCTGGCGCGTGAGCTGAACCTGTCGCGCGCCGACGTGCACGGGGTGGTGTCCTTCTACCACGAATTCCGCCGCAGCCGCCCGGGCCGCCACACCATCAAGGTCTGCCGGGCCGAGGCCTGCCAGTCGATGAACGCCGACGGGCTGATCGAGCACATCCGCCGCCGCCTGAAGGTGGACTTCCACGAGACCACGGCCGACGACGCCTTCTCGCTGGAGCCGGTCTTCTGCCTGGGCAACTGCGCCCTGGCCCCCGCCGTGATGGTGGACGAGACGCTGCACGGCCGGGTCAGCCCGGCCCGTTTCGACGCCATCACCGCCTCCACCCTGGCCACGGAGGCCGCGCGATGAGCGAGCCCCTGCACACCATCTACGTGCCGCGCGACGCCGCCGCCCTGTCGGTGGGCGCCGACGAGACCGCCGCCGCCATCCGCGCCGAGGCCACAAAGCGCGGCATTCCGCTCCGCATCGTCCGCAACGGCTCCCGCGGCATGCTGTGGCTGGAGACTCTGGTCGAGGTGGAGACTCCCGAGGGCCGCGTCGCCTACGGCCCGGTGATGGCCGAGGATGTGGCCGGCCTGTTCGACGCCGGCTTCCTCGAAGGCGCCGATCACGCGCTGGCCCATGGCCTGACCGAGAAGATCCCCTACTTCGCCAAGCAGGAGCGGCTGACCTTCGCCCGCTGCGGCATCATCGACCCGCTGTCGGTCGAGGATTACCGGCTGCACGGCGGCTTCCGCGGGCTGGAGCGGGCGCTCGCCATGACCCCGGCGGAAATCGTCACCGAGGTCACCGAGTCCGGCCTGCGCGGCCGCGGCGGCGCCGGCTTCCCGACCGGCATCAAGTGGAACACGGTGCTGAACGCCAAGGCGGACCAGAAGTACATCTGCTGCAACGCCGACGAGGGCGACAGCGGCACCTTCGCCGACCGCATGATCATGGAGGGCGACCCCTTCTGCCTGATCGAGGGCATGACCATCGCCGCCATCGCGGTGGGCGCCACCGAGGGCTACATCTACATCCGCTCCGAGTACCCGCACGCCGTCGCGACCATGCGCGAAGCGATCCGGCTGGCCTATGACGAGAAGTGGCTGGGCGACGAGATCCACGGCACCGGCCACCGCTTCCACCTCGACGTCCGCGTCGGGGCCGGCGCCTACATCTGCGGCGAGGAGACCTCCATGCTGGAAAGCCTGGAGGGCAAGCGCGGCACCGTCCGGGCCAAGCCGCCGCTGCCGGCGCTGGAAGGTCTGTTCGGCAAGCCGACCATCGTCAACAACGTGCTGTCGCTGACCTCGGTCCCGATCATCCTGGACAAGGGCGCCAACCACTACCGCGACTTCGGCGTCGGCCGGTCGCGCGGCACGCTGGCCTTCCAGCTCGCCGGCAACATCAAGCACGGCGGCATCGTCGAGAAGGCCTTCGGCGTCACCCTGCACGAGCTGCTGTACGAGTTCGGCGGCGGCACCATCACCGGGCGCCCGATCCGCGCGGTGCAGGCCGGCGGACCGCTCGGCGCCTACCTGCCGCCCTCGCTGTTCGAGCTGCCGAAGGATTACGAGGCCTTCGCGGCGGTCGAGGCGATGGTCGGTCACGGCGGCATCGTCGTCTTCGACGACAGCGTGGACATGGCCAGGCAGGCCCGTTTCGCCATGGAGTTCTGCGCCGCCGAATCCTGCGGCAAGTGTACCCCCTGCCGCATCGGCGCGGTGCGCGGCGTTGAGGTGATGGACAACATCATCGCCGGCGAGAAGGTGCAGGCGAACATCACGCTGCTCAACGACCTGTGCGAGGTCATGACCGACGGCTCGCTCTGCGCCATGGGCGGCATGACGCCGATCCCGGTGCGCAGCGCCCTGAAGCACTTCCCCGAGGATTTCACCCGCAGCCCCGCGGCTGTCGCGGCCGAGTGAGCGGAAAGGACCAGACCCCATGTCCATCCAAGAGATCGATTACGGCACCCCGGCCCGCGAGTCCGCCACCATGGTGACGCTGGACATCGACGGCCGCACGGTGACCGTGCCGGAAGGCACCTCGGTGATGCGCGCGGCGATGGAAGCCGGCATCACCGTGCCGAAGCTGTGCGCCACCGACATGCTGGACGCCTATGGCTCCTGCCGCCTGTGCATGGTGGAGATCGAGGGGCGGCGCGGCACGCCGGCCTCCTGCACCACGCCGGTCGCCCCGGGCATGAAGGTGCACACCCAGAACGAGCGTCTGGGCCGGCTGCGCCGCGGCGTGATGGAGCTGTACATCTCCGACCACCCGCTGGACTGCCTGACCTGCCCGACCAACGGGAATTGCGAGCTTCAGGACATGGCCGGCGCGGTCGGCCTGCGCAACGTCCGCTACGGCTACGAGGGTGAGAACCACCGCGCCGCCGTGAAGGACGAGAGCAACCCCTACTTCACCTTCGACCCGTCCAAGTGCATCGTCTGCTCGCGCTGCGTGCGGGCCTGCGGCGAGGTCCAAGGCACCTTCGCCCTGACCATCGACGGGCGCGGCTTCGACAGCAAGGTGTCGCCGGGCGCCCTCGAACAGTTCATGGACAGCGAGTGCGTGTCCTGCGGCGCCTGCGTCCAGGCCTGCCCGACCGCCACCCTGACCGAGAAGTCGCTGATCGAGCTGGGCCAGCCGGAGCACAGCGTCATCACCACCTGCGCCTATTGCGGCGTCGGCTGCTCCTTCAAGGCGGAGATGAAGGGCACCACCGTGGTCCGCATGGTCCCCCACAAGGACGGCGGCGCCAACGAGGGCCATTCCTGCGTCAAGGGCCGCTTCGCCTGGGGCTACGCCACCCACGCCGACCGCCAGACGCAGCCGATGGTCCGCGAGAGCATCGACGACCCGTGGCGCGTCGTGTCCTGGGAGGAGGCGATCACCTACGCCGCCACCCGCCTGCGCGCGGTCCAGCAGAAATACGGCCGCGGTTCCATCGGCGGCATCACCTCGTCCCGTTGCACGAACGAGGAGGTGTATGTCGTTCAGAAGATGATCCGCGCCGCCTTCGGCAACAACAACGTCGACACCTGCGCCCGCGTCTGCCACTCCCCGACCGGCTACGGCCTGAAGCAGACCTTCGGCACCTCCGCCGGCACGCAGGACTTCAAGAGCGTCGACAAGTCCGACGTGATCCTGGTCATCGGCGCCAACCCGACGGACGGCCACCCGGTCTTCGGCTCCCGCATGAAGAAGCGGCTGCGCCAGGGCGCCAAGCTGATCGTCATCGACCCGCGCCGCATCGACCTCGTGCGCAGCCCGCACGTCTCGGCCACGCACCACCTCCAGCTCCGCCCCGGCACCAACGTCGCCGCGATGAACGCGCTGGCCCACGTGATCGTGACCGAGGAGCTGGTCGACCGCAATTTCGTGGCCGACCGGTGCGACCCGATGGAGTTCGCCCGTTGGGAGGCCTTCGTCCGCGACCCGCGCCACTCCCCGGAGAACACCGAGCAGTACACCGGCATCCCGGCGGCGGAGATGCGCGCGGCGGCCCGGCTCTACGCCACCGGCGGCAACGCGGCCATCTATTACGGCCTGGGCGTGACCGAGCACAGCCAGGGCTCGACCGCCGTGATGGGCATGGCGAACCTCGCCATGGCGACCGGCAACATCGGGCGTGACGGCGTCGGCGTGAACCCGCTGCGCGGCCAGAACAACGTCCAGGGCTCCTGCGACATGGGCTCCTTCCCGCACGAGCTGACCGGCTACCGCCACGTCTCCGACGACGTGGTCCGCCAGCAGTTCGAGGAGGTGTGGAACGCAGCACTCGACCCCGAGCCGGGCCTGCGCATCCCCAACATGTTCGACTCCGCTGTGGACGGGACCTTCATGGGCCTGTTCGTCCAGGGCGAGGACATCGCCCAATCCGACCCGAACACCCAGCATGTGTTCGCCGCCCTGCGGGCCATGGAGATCGTCGTGGTGCAGGATCTGTTCCTGAACGAGACCGCGGCCTTCGCCCATGTCTTCCTGCCCGGCACCTCCTTCCTGGAGAAGGACGGCACCTTCACCAACGCCGAGCGCCGCATCAACCGCGTCCGCCCGGTGATGCCGTCCAAGACCGGCAAGCAGGAATGGGAGGTCGTCTGCGATCTGGCCACCGCCATGGGCTATCCCATGTTCTACCGCAGCGGCGCGCAGATCATGGACGAGATCGCCCGCCTGACCCCGACCTTCTCCGGCGTCAGCTTCGAGAAGCTGGACCGGGTGGGCAGCGTGCAATGGCCCTGCACCGACGAGGACTCGGTCGGCACGCCGATCATGCACGCCGATGGCTTCGTCCGTGGCCAGGGCCGCTTCATGATCACCGAGTATGTGCCGACGGAGGAGCGCGCCTCGCGCTTCTACCCGCTGATCCTGACGACGGGGCGCATCCTCAGCCACTACAACGTCGGCGCCCAGACCCGGCGCACCGCCAACGTGGCGTGGCACCCGGAGGACATCCTGGAGGTCCACGCCCACGACGCCGAGGAGCGGGGCATCCGCGACGGCGATCTGGTGTCCATCGCCAGCCGCATCGGTGCCACCACGCTGCGGGCGCGCATCTCCGACCGGATGCCGCAGGGCGTGGTCTACACCACCTTCCACCACCCGGTGACGGGGGCCAACGTGGTCACCACCGAGAATTCGGACTGGGCCACCAACTGCCCCGAATACAAGGTGACCGCGGTGCAGGTGACGCTGAGCAACCACCCGTCCGACTGGCAGATCCGCCGCGGCGATCTGGTGGAAGTGGCGGCGGAGTAAAGCGGCAACGCGCAGCGGAGGACCAGCCATGCTCACCCACGCCCATTCCCTGCCGGCCAGCGGCACCGGTTTTCCGGAAGCGGCCAATCAGGCTGACGTGACGTGGCTGGTCGCCGAGGAGACTCCGGTGGCGTTCGAATACAACGGACGCTCCCACGCCGTGATGATGGCGACGCCCGCCGATCTGGAGGACTTCGCGCTGGGCTTCAGCCTGTGCGAGGAAATCGTCGGCAGCGCCGCCGACATCGACCGCATCGACGTCCGCCCGGTGGAGGACGGCATCGTCCTGTCCATCGAGGCCGACCCGTTGCGTCTTCTGCGCGGCTCGCTCCGCCGCCGTTCCATGGAAGGGCGGAGCGGCTGCGGCCTGTGCGGGATCGACAGCCTCGCCAACGCGGTGCGCGAGCCGCCGCGGGTGACGGCGGGCTTCACCCCGTCGGTGGAGGCGGTGGCCGCCGCCTTTGCCACCCTGCCCGACCACCAGCCGATGAACCGCGCCAACAAGTCCCTGCACGCCGCGGCCTGGGCCGGGCCGGACGGGCGCATCGTGATGGCGCGGGAAGACGTCGGGCGGCACAACGCCCTCGACAAGCTGGCCGGCGCGCTGGCCCGTGCGGGAACCGACCCATCCGGCGGCTTCGCGGTGATGAGCAGCCGCTGCAGCTTCGAGCTGGTCCAGAAGGCCGCAACCATCGGCATCCCCATGCTCGCCACCATTTCCGCCCCCACGGCGCTGGCGCTGAAGCTCGCCCGCGCCGCCGGCATGACGCTGGCCGCGCGCGCGCGCGGCAACGGCGTCATGCTGTTCCGATAAAACGCTATTCCGGGAGCCGACCCATGGACACCACACGCGAACTCGTCCGCATGGCGAACCAGATCGCCAGCTACTTCCAGTCCTACCCACAGGACGAGGCGGTGACCGAGACCGCCGGCCACATCCGCGCCTTCTGGGAACCCCGCATGCGCCAGCGCCTGCTTGAGCACAGCAGCGCCGGCGGCGAGGGGCTGCACGAGATCGTCACCCAGGCGGTCGAGCGGCTGAAGGGGCCGGCGGCGGGGAACGCATAGGAACACGTTGCCCCACCCCGGCCCTCCCCCGCTGACGCAGGGGAGGGAGAAATTGTCCCCTCCCCTGCGTCAGCGGGGGAGGGTTAAAGCGGATTGCAATCCGCTTTGGACCGCGCCGGCGGTCCCGGTCGCACATGCAACCGGAGCCCGCCGGCGAATGAGGCGATATGAGTCTAAAGCGAACGGAAGTTCGCTTTAGGGAGGGGGCTCGTGCCTGTCCTCCCTACGCCCGCTGACTCAGCAACCCCTTGAGCACGCGCGACAGCAGATCCGCCAGTTGGAACTGCTCCGGCCCCGGCAGGGCCGCGATGACCGCGGCGAAATCCTTCAACGGGTCGTATTCAAGAAGGGCCAGCGCCTTCTCCGTGGGATGAAGCTGCACGACGCGGCGGTCCTCCGGCACCGGGACGCGCGTCAGCAGTTCCTTCGTCACCAGAACTTCGACCATCTGGGACGCCGCGCCGCGGGTCGTCGCGTGAAAGTCGGCGAAGGCGGACACCGTCCGCTGGCTGTCGTTGGCGCGCGCGAAGTAACGCAACGCCGTCCACTGCGACGGTTTCAAGCCCTGCGTATAGCCCATGCTGTCGGCGATGTGGCCGATGTGCATCATGACCTCGGCAATCGCTTGCGCCGAAGCCAGGGACGGCGGGCTTTTCGACATGGCAGCGGGGTCTCGACAGTTGACAGAATAAACAAGCGCGGCGCAGCAAATGCCGGCAGCGAGTCTGTACGTTTCAGAGACTATACGAACACCAAACTAACATACCCCAGTAGGCAAGTCCATGACTCCCCACCCCCGACGACGAGCCGCACACTACGGTATCGGGAGGGTAAACGAAACATTGACCTCAAACCTCATTCAGCACAAGGTGTCGCACCCCCCTGTGGCGCCGTGCGGATTGCCGGACCGGTGCGGAGACAACGCAGGGCACCTACCACCTCGTGTCGGGGCTGCGCCGCGCGTTTTGTCTGGCGTTGCGCCGCGACTCGCCTATATATGCGCGCCATGACCAGCACGCCCCCGTCCATTCCCGGTTTCAAGACCAACCCGGCTTCCTCCCCCAAGGTGGGGATCGTCAGCCTGGGCTGCCCCAAGGCGCTCGTCGACTCCGAGCGCATCCTCACGCGCCTGCGCGCCGAAGGCTACGAGATCTCGCCGTCCTACGACGGCGCGGACGTCGTGCTGGTCAACACCTGCGGCTTCCTCGATTCCGCCAAGAAGGAATCGCTGGAAGCCATCGGCGAGGCGATCAAGGAAAACGGTCGGGTCATCGTGACCGGCTGCATGGGCGTGGAATCGGACATGATCCGGCAGGTCCATCCGGACGTGCTGGCCGTCACCGGCCCCCACCAGTACGAGCAGGTGGTCAACGCCGTGCACGACGCCGTGCCGCCGGTCCACGACCCCTTCACCGATCTGGTGCCGCCGGAAGGGCTCCGGCTGACTCCGCGCCATTACGCCTATCTGAAGATTTCCGAGGGCTGCAACAACCGCTGCAGCTTCTGCATCATCCCGTCCCTGCGCGGCGATCTGGTCAGCCGTCCGGTCGCTTCGGTCCTGCGCGAGGCGGAGAAGCTGGCGACCGCCGGCGTCAAGGAACTGCTGGTCATCTCCCAGGACACCAGCGCCTACGGCGTCGACCGCAAATACGCGGAAGAGGACTGGTACGGGCGCAAGGTGAAGGCCCGCTTCATCGACCTCTGCCGCGAGTTGGCGAACTTCGACGTCTGGGTGCGCCTGCACTACGTCTACCCCTACCCGCATGTGGACGAGGTGATCCCGCTGATGGCGGAGGGCCGCATCCTCCCCTATCTGGACATCCCGTTCCAGCACGCCTCGCCCACCGTCCTGAAGGCCATGCGCCGCCCGGCGGCCCAGGAGAAGCAGCTCGACCGCATCCGGAAGTGGCGGCAGGAATGCCCGCATCTGGTTCTGCGCTCCACCTTCATCACCGGCTTCCCCGGCGAGACGGAGGAGGACTTCCAGTTCATGCTGGACTGGCTGAAGGAAGCGCAGCTCGACCGCGTCGGTTGCTTCAAGTACGAGCCGGTCGAGGGCGCCACCGCCAACGACCTGCCCGGCGCCGTTCCGGAAGAGATCAAGCAGGAGCGCTGGGAGCGCTTCATGGAGACCCAGAAGGCGATCAGCGCCGAGCGGCTCCAGCAGAAGGTCGGCTTCACGCTGGGCGTCCTCATCGACGAGGTCGACGAGGAGGGCGCCATCGGCCGCTCCTACGCCGACGCGCCGGAGATCGACGGCAACGTCTTCCTGAACGGCGAGACGAACGTCAAGCCGGGCGACATCGTGGACGTGACCATCGAGCACGCCGACGAATACGACCTCTGGGGCTCCGTCGAGCGCGCCGAGTAAGGCGCTTCGCCCAAAAAACAAAAGGGCCGGGACGGCAACGCCTCCTGGCCCTTTTGCTGTTTGCAGCCTCAGTACAGCCGGCCGCCGTTTGGCACGCCCTGCCCCGGCCCGACCAGCACCACTTCGCCGTCCGCGTCGGGCAGGCCCAGGCACAGGACCTCGCTGGTGAAGGGGCCGATGCGCTTGGGCGGGAAATTCACCACCCCCAGCACCTGCCGGCCCACCAACTCGTCGAGCGTGTAGTGGCGGGTGATCTGGGCGGAACTGCGCCGGGTGCCGATCTCCGGCCCAAAATCGATGGTCAGCTTGTAGGCCGGCTTGCGTGCCTCCGGGAAGGGCTCCGCCGCGGTGATGGTGCCGACGCGGATGTCCACCTTCAGGAAATCGTCGTAACTGATGGTCACGGGTCTCGTCCCTGCCCTGTTGCGGTCTTGCGGGCAAGGCTAGCACCGGCGGCGCCGAAGCTGAAACGCGAAAGGGCCGCCCCGGTGGGCGGCCCTTTGCGGCACGTCTCCCCGATGGGAGAGGAGCTTACTTCTTGGCGATGGCGGCCTTAACCTCGTCCAGGCTCTCCGACACGCGCTTCGACAGCACGTCGGCGGCCTCGGTGTTGGACTTGGCAACCAGCTCGGCCAGTTCCTTGATGTTCGACAGGGCCTTCTCGAAGGCGACCTTGACCAGCTCGGCCTGCTTGGCGGCCTTCTCTTCCGGCGTGCCGGCGGCGGCGACCTGGTTCACATAGCTGCCGGCCTCCTCGACGGAGGAACGGACGATCTCGGCCTGGCGGCGGAGCACGGCCTGCAGACCCTCGATCGCGAGCTGGTTGGCGGCGGTCACCGCCTCGATGTTCTTGCGCTGGCTCGCCAGGATCGACTCGACGTCGAGGCCGGGCACCTTGTAATCGCCCAGCACCTTGGACAGATCGAATTCGAGGAACGGGTTACCGGTCTGCTTGGCCATGGTTCTCACCCCCGACGAAAGGATTCATTAGGCGTGCTGCGGCGCAGCAAACCTGTGGCGCGACTATGCAGATTGCCAAAAAGATAGTCAACGCCCTTGTGCGTCGCACCAGGGGCTACACTGCGTCCTACGGAACCTCAACCGGTGGACGCGCTTCCTGGTTCCCTGGCCGGTTCCGCGGCGCCTTGCGGGGCTGTGGGCGATTCGGTTGTGGAGGCACGTCCGGATCTGCGGCGTAATGCCCCAGCCCAGCGTTCCGCCCGCCGCAGCTCGGAATCGAGCGCCGCCATGGTCCGCGACAGGTCGGCGCTGTCGTCCTCCAGGAAGACGCGCATGACCCGCGCCTGCACCGCGCCCAGCCCGGCCACGAGCAGGGCGCCGCCGGTCCGTTCGGCCTCCACCCCGGCGGCGCGCAGCATCCAGGCCATCGACCGTCCGAAATGGCGGGAGAAGGCAAGCGCGGTCAGCGGCTCCCGCCGCAGGTCGCGGACGACCGAGCGCAACCCGTCCCGGTAGGGCAGCAAAGCGTCGTAACGGCGCATCACCACGTCGAAGAGCCGGTCGCGGGCGCTCTCGTCCGGACCGACCGGGGCATCGTCGGCAAGGACCGCGGTGTCGGCGACCCGCGACACGGCGGCCAGCACATCGGAACGGGAGGGAAAACGGCGGTAGAAGTCGCCGGGTGGCACCCCCGCCGCCCGCGCGATCGCCAGCAGGCCGGTGTTGCGCCAGCCCCGCCCGGCGGCGAGCCGCATCGCCGCGGCGGCCACCCGCTGGTCCAAGTCATCGGCGCCTTCCCCTCCCGCAGCGTGCTCCGCGGTGTCGGGGGCGTCCGGATCGGTCTTCCAGGGGGTGTCGGCGGTGTCGTCCATGGGGTCGAGCCTCGTGGTCAGCCTATCCCCATGATGTGGGACGCCCGCGCCGCACCTCAACCGGGGCGGCAGAAGGGGAAGGGCTCGACCCGCTTCATATAGGTGGGTATCCAGCCGCACTGGCCGGCGGGGTTGGGCAGGCGGATGGCCTCGATGGCGGGCCAGACCTGGGCGACCACGACCACCAGCGCCACCATGCCGAACATCCAGCGGCGCGTCCGGGTGCGCTCCAGAAAACCGGGCAGGCGCAGCAGCACCCAGGCCGCGGCAAGCCCCATCAGCGGGTCGGTGTAGGCGGCGTAGGCCCGCTGAAAGCCGCGCAGGGAGAAGAGCGTCTCCAAACCCCAGGCAACCAGCAGCAGAAGCGCCGCCTGTGCCGCGGTCACCCGTTCCCCCCGGCGCCACAGGACGATGCAGCCGCCGATGATGAACCACTCCACCACGACGGTCTGCGGAATGTTGTCGGGGTGGAAGACGATGGTGCGGATCGCCAGCGTGCGCCACAGCCCCTTCGCCAGCAACGTCACCAGCCCCTCGGAGAGCACCTGCTCCTGCCCCTGCAGCGCCGCCTGATGCTTCCAGGTGGTGAAGACGAACATGTGCTCGATCAGGTTGGCGACGGCGATGACGTTCTGCTCGTGCGGGCGGATCGTCAGGGCGAGCACGCCGAGCGCCAGCCCAAGGGCGACCGCCGCCATGGCCGCCACCGCGTAGGACAGGCGCACCCGCCACACCGCCGCGTAGACGGCCATGCCGAGAAACACCCAGCCGACGATGATCCCCTGATAGACCCCCGACAGACCACCCCCAACCGGCCGGTAGGGGTAGAGCGACTGGCCAGCGCTGGCGATGCCGTGCTGGATCAGGGCCGCCGCGGGCAACGCCGCCGCGCCCGCCGCCAGCGCCAGAATGCCGGCGGCGATCCAGTGGCGCCCGCCGTCCCCGGTGAAGCGGCGCCCGAAGGCCAGCGCGATCACCGGGATGCCCAGCGCCAGGAAGATCGCCTGGATCTTCGTCACCACCGCCAGCCCGGCCAGCAGACCGGCCAGCCCGAGAAGCAGAAGGGGACGCCAGCCCGGAGCGGTGCGGATGGCAACCAGCACCAGAAGAAGCGCCGTCACCACGAACGAGGCCGACAGCAGATCGGTGCGCATCTGCCGCGCCTGGGTGGACAGGCCGATGCCGAAGGCCATCACCACGGCCGCCAGGAAGGCCACCCGACGGTCGCCGACCAGCGCGCGGACGAGGTTGGCGTAGATCAGCGCAAAGCCGGTGGTGACGAGGATGGACAGAGCCCGCCCGGCCTCCACCAAATTCTGCCAGGCCGCGTTGTAGGCTGCGGTGTCGGCGGCGGGCGGCAGGCCGGAGAGGGTGATGACCGGCATCAGGCCAAGCGCGTGCAGCAGCCGGTACCAGACCTCGATCACCAGGAAATAGGTGTAGCCGGGGTGGTCGAAATACTCCTGGGGCAGCCCCTCGCTGAACAGCAGCCCGTGATAGGCCAGCACCAGATCCTGGTCGGCGTGCGACCAGTAAGGGGTGCGGAAGCCGATCGCCAGGGCCGACACCACCATCACCGCCGCCAGCGCCACGCACAGCCCCCACCAGGGCCAGCGGTCCAGCACGCCGCTGCCGGGCACTCCGGCGGACCGGTTGGGCATGACCGTATGGGGTGAGGCGGCGCCGCGGTCAAAGGATGACATGATGGGAGTATGTCCAGAGGTTACACGCCACCGGTTTGTGCACGATTCCGGACGGTTTTGGAACCGCAGCAGCGGCGCGCTGTTTTTTGCGGACCTGCAACTCTTGATCGCTCAACCCCATCGCCAGAAGGAACGGTGCCAGCCCGATGCCTGATTCCGACGACCGCCCGTCACCCCGTTCCGCCGCCTCGGTTTCCCGCAGCGTCCAGGGCAACGATCCTGACCGGGCGGGTCCGCCCTCCGCCGGCCGCGCCCTGGTCATCCTGCCGGTCCTGTCCACGCACCCCGACGATGGAAACGCCGCGGCGCGCCAGCCAGACGCGCGGCTTTCAGAAGCGATCGCGCTTGCCCAGGCCATCCGCCTGGAGGTGCCGCACGCCGAGGTGATCCGCGTCGCCCGCCCCGACCCCGCCACCCTGTTCGGGCGCGGCACCGCCGATCGGATCGGCGGCATGGTGGAGGCCTTCCACGCCGATCTCGTGGTGATCGACCATCCGCTCAGCCCGGTGCAGCAGCGCAATCTGGAGCGCCGCTGCATGGCCAAGGTGATCGACCGCACCGGCCTCATCCTGGAGATCTTCGGGGAGCGCGCCCACACCCGCGAGGGCCAGTTGCAGGTCGAACTGGCCGCCCTGACCTACCAGCGGTCGCGGCTGGTCCGGTCCTGGACCCACCTGGAGCGGCAGCGCGGCGGTTTCGGCTTCCTGGGCGGCCCCGGCGAAAGCCAGCTCGAACTCGACCGCCGCCTGATCGCCGAGCGCATCAGCCGCCTGAAGTCGGACCTGGAGGAGGTGCGGCGGACCCGCAAGCTGCACCGCTCCGCCCGGCAGCGCGGCGGCACGCCGCTGGTGGCGCTGGTCGGCTACACCAACGCCGGCAAATCGACGCTGTTCAACCGGCTGTCCGGCGCCGGGGTCACCGCCGAGGACATGCTGTTCGCCACGCTCGACCCCACGGTGCGCCGGATCGCGCTCTCCTCCGGCAAGACCATGGCCCTGTCGGACACGGTGGGATTCGTGTCGGAACTGCCGACCCAACTCGTCGCCGCCTTCCGAGCCACGCTGGAGGAGGTGCAGGCCGCCGACCTGATCCTGCATGTCCGCGACGTCTCGCATCCCGACACGGCGGCGCAGAAGGCGGACGTGGATTCTGTGCTGGCAGACCTCGGGATCGATGCCGCCAACGACCCGCGGGTGGTGGAGGTTTTGAACAAGACCGACCAGATGCCGGCGACGGCCCGCGGCGCGCTCCACATGCGCCTCGCCAACCAGCGGATGATGGAGGGAGAGGAACGGGCCGTCGCCGTGTCCGCCCTGACCGGGGAGGGGCTGGACGACCTGCTGGATCTTCTGGACCGCCGCGTATCGGCCGAGCGGCAGGTGCTGGAGTTGAGCGTCAACCTGTCGGACGGACGCGCCCTGGCGTGGCTGTACGAGCATGGGCAGGTGCTGGATCGCCGGGACGAGGATGGGCAGGCCCATGTGCACGTGGCCTTGGCCCCCGCCGACGCCGCCCGCTTCGAAAGCCGGTTCGTCGGGCAGGACAGCCGTTGACGGGGCATCGCCCGCGGTTTGGTCGGTCGTTTCGGATGGTTTGAAACCACTGCCGCTCTCCTGCGTTGTGACGGGCAGGCCGGTCCGTGACCCGCCCGGTCCGTGATCCGCCATGACCAGGAGGAGGCAGCCCCATGAGCCAAAAGCCGGAACAGGATCGGGCCGAGCGTGTTCGCCGGCGCGCCCACGACATTTGGGAACGGGATGGCCGCCCCGACGGCCGGCATGACGAGCATTGGGCTCAGGCCGAAGCCGAGGTCGACGACGAGATCCGCGCCGAGCGGCAGAGCGAGGAGACGGAAAGCAGCGCGTCGGATGCTTCACCGAAACGGCGCTCGAAGCCGACCGCAGCGAAGCCGGCCCCCGCGAAACCCAAAGCCACGCCCAAAGCCACTCGCGGCAGCGGCACGCGGGCGGCCGCTGAGAATCTGTCAGCGGTGGCCGCCGGACGGACGGAGCAAACCGGAACGACCAAGACCGGCGGCCAGATCTCCCGCGGCGGGGCGGCCAGCGGCAAGCCGGGCAAGGCGTCGCGCCGGGATGCCTCGCGCGGCTGAGGGGGCGGAGCGCTCCCCCTCCCCGTTCTCCGCAAAGCTCCTATGCCCCGCCTGCCGGAAAATGGGACGGAAAAGGGAACGAGAGGTCTGGTTTCCGGTCTTCGGGATTGCTAGTGTTGCTGCCCCTGCGCATCCGCACGCAATGTTCGATCCCTGAGGTAGAGACATGCCGCATTATCGCTCCCGCACTTCCACGCACGGCCGCAACATGGCGGGCGCCCGCGGCCTGTGGCGCGCGACGGGCATGAAGGACGGCGATTTCGGCAAGCCGATCATCGCGATCGCCAACTCCTTCACCCAGTTCGTGCCGGGGCACGTCCACCTGAAGGATCTGGGCCAGCTCGTCGCCCGCGAGATCGAGAAGGCCGGCGGCGTCGCCAAGGAGTTCAACACCATCGCCGTGGACGACGGCATCGCCATGGGCCACGACGGCATGCTCTACAGCCTGCCCTCGCGCGAGCTGATCGCCGACGCCGTCGAGTACATGGTGAACGCCCATTGCGCCGACGCGCTGGTCTGCATCTCCAACTGCGACAAGATCACCCCCGGCATGCTGATGGCCGCCATGCGGCTGAACATTCCGGCGGTCTTCGTGTCGGGCGGCCCGATGGAGGCCGGCAAGGTCAACTGGCGCGGCAAGACAAAGGCCGTGGACCTGATTGACGCCATGGTCGCCGCCGCCGATCCGACGGTGAGCGACGAGGAAGCCGCGGTGATGGAGCGCGGCTCCTGCCCGACCTGCGGCTCCTGCTCCGGCATGTTCACCGCCAATTCGATGAACTGCCTGACCGAGGCGCTGGGGCTCTCGCTGCCCGGCAACGGCACCATCCTGGCGACCCACGCCGACCGCAAGGAGCTGTTCCTGGCCGCCGGCCGCATGGCGGTGGAGCTGTGCCGCCGCTGGTACCAGGAGGAGGACGCCACCGCCCTGCCCCGCGGCATCGCCACCTTCGAGGCGTTCGAAAACGCCATGACGCTCGACATCGCCATGGGCGGCTCCACCAACACGGTGCTGCACCTGCTGGCCGCCGCGCAGGAGGGACAGGTGCCCTTCACCATGGCCGACATCGACCGGCTGTCGCGCCGCGTGCCCAACGTCTGCAAGGTCGCCCCGGCGGTGTCCGACGTCCACATCGAGGACGTGCACAAGGCCGGCGGCATCTTCGGCATCCTGGGCGAGCTGGACCGCGGCGGGCTGCTGAACCGCGACGTCGCGACCGTCCACGCCAAGACGCTGGGCGACGCGCTGGACCGCTGGGACGTCAAGCGCACCCAGGACGAAGGCGTCCACACCATGTTCAAGGCCGCCCCCGGCGGCATCCCCACGACCATCGCCTTCAGCCAGGAGAAGCGCTGGCCGGAACTCGATCTCGACCGCGACAAGGGCGTCATCCGCTCCGTCGACAGCGCCTTCAGCAAGGACGGCGGCCTCGCCGTGCTGTTCGGCAACATCGCCGAGAAGGGCTGCATCGTGAAGACGGCCGGCGTGGACGCCTCCAACCTCGTCTTCGCCGGACCGGCCCGCGTCTTCGAAAGCCAGGACGCGGCGGTCGAGGCCATCCTGGGCGACACGGTCAAGGCGGGCGACGTGGTGGTCATCCGCTACGAAGGCCCGCGCGGCGGCCCCGGCATGCAGGAGATGCTCTACCCGACGAGCTACCTGAAGTCGAAGGGGCTGGGCAAGGCCTGCGCCCTGGTCACCGACGGCCGCTTCTCCGGCGGCACCTCGGGCCTGTCGATCGGCCACGCCTCGCCGGAAGCGGCGCAGGGCGGTGCCATCGGCCTCGTCCAGGACGGCGACCGGATCGAAATCGACATCCCCAACCGCAAGATCAACCTCGCCCTGTCCGACGAGGAGCTGCAACGCCGCCGCGACGCCGAGAACGCCAAGGGCGCCGACGCCTGGAAGCCGGCCAACCGCAACCGCGTCGTCTCGCCGGCCCTGCGCGCCTATGCCGCCCTGACCACCAGCGCCGACCGCGGCGCGGTGCGTGACGTGTCGCAGGTCGAAGGCATCGCCATGAAGCGCTGACGCGGCAGCGAAAGCGCAACCGAAGGAACCAGAACCTTCCGGTTAAGACTTTCGGCAAGGTTGTGAGTGCACAAGGCAATAACGAACGGCGCCCGGCAATCCGCGGCGCCGTTTCGCTTTCCGGACGCAATGGATCGCAGAGGGCCATGCGGCAGTATGTCTCCGATCCTCCCACCCCATCACCAAAAGAAGCGCAGGCCATCCGTTTCAAAATCTGCCATTGTCTTTCCGCATGTCCCGGCATGCCGAAACGGGATCTGTGTTCCCTAAGACCAACACCACGGGGAAACCGATGGCACAGCCGCGGTCCGTCGCTCGGGATGAAGCCGGGGCGCCACCCGATGGTGCCGCGTTCCGGCGCGCGCTGATGGACATCGCGGACGCGTTGCACCATGCCGAGGAAGGCATCGGCTCCATGCTTTCCCTGACCGCGGCGAACGAGGACGCCAGCCGCCTGATCGCCACGCTTGTCCACAGCCCCGTTTCCGCCGGTTTCAGCATTCTGCGCTGGCCGCAATCCCTGTTGCCGCCGCTGGGGGGACCGGACGATCTCGAAGCGGTGGCCGCCAGTCTTTTGCCATTGGCCGATGATCTTCCGGACAAGGCCCGTCAGAACATCGCCCTGGCCGCCGAACGCGGCGGTGGCGAGTTGGCCGGAGAGGCGGTCCGCAGCCTGTTGGGCCTTCCATTGCTTCAACCGCTCTGGCTGGGGCTGGACGGCGCGCAGAGGGCTGAATTCCACGTGGAGGGGCTGGCCGCCGCCCTTCTGGACCTGTGCTACGAACGCCCCATCCTGATCGTCGTGGAGAACGCCCAATGGACGCGCGGCCTGACCGGGGCTCTGCTCGATGCGCTCGGCAACGCCGTGGAGGACGCACGGCTGTGCCTGCTGGTCATCCGCTCTCCCGCAGCGTGCGAGCGGCCCAGAGGTTGGATGCCGCCCGGCACCGCACGACGCATCGTCCTGCCGGCACCGGACGGCGGGCCGACCGAGTCCGATGGCGCCGGGCGGGATGATCCGACAACGCACGCCGCCCTGTTGAACGCGCTGCGCCGCGACCGGCGGCCGGAACGGATCGAGTGGATGGCCCACCACGCCCCGTTGGCCGGCGATTGGGCGCTGGCCTGCGCCTGCGCACGGCACGCCGGACGACGGGCGGAGGCGGACTGCCGCCCCGCCGACGCCGCCCGTCATTACCGGGACGCGCTGACCGCGCTGGACCGGTTGCCCAAAACCCAACGGAACGCGCAACGCCGAATCGATCTGTGGACCGCTCTGACCCGCACCCATGCGCCGTCGGGCAGCGACGCGATCAAAGCGGCTGAAAAGGCCCTCATGCTCGCCGAAGACCTCGGCGACCGTTTGCGCGTTGCACGCGCCCTGTCGCTTCTGGCCACGCTGCGCTGGGCCGGTGGTGATCTGCCGGGGGCCCGGCGGGCCGGCATGCAGGCTCTGCGGATTTGGCGGCACACCGAAAGTCCTGGGCAACAGGTGCAAACGCTCATCAAGCTGGGCCGCGGCTTGACCGAAGAAGGCCGTTTCCGCCACGCCGACACCATCCTGCGCGCCGCCGCGTTGGCAGCCCGGGAGAAGGCGTGCCTCCTCCCCGGTCCGACCGCGTTGGCGCCGGTGTGCATCGCCGCGCACCAAGCGCGCTGCCGGGCGGAACTGGGCGAGCCGGAAGAGGCGCTGCGGCTGGCCCGAGCGGCGCTCGCCCAGGCGGAAGGCAGCGGTCACGCCCCATCCCGCGCGCTGGCCTGTCTGCATCTCGGCTGGGCCGCGTTGACCGCGCAGCGCTACGCCGTCGCTGTGGAGCCTCTGAAAAGGGCCGTTGTCATCACCGAAACGATCCGGCTGCACGCCTGCCAGCCGCTGGTCCTCGGTGCGTTGGGCTATGCCCTGGTCCGCACGGGAGCGCTCAACGATGGGGCGTCCCTCCTGCTGGGCAGCCGGGAGCACGCGCGGATGCTCGGCATCCGGCGCCACGAGCCGCAAATCCTGACCTGGATCGCCGAGGCCGCGCTGCTCTCCGGACAGCCGGAAGACGCCGTCCGCAACGCCCGCGACGCGGCCGGGAAAGCCGCAGCCTCAAGACAATCGGGCGACGAGGCCTGGGCGCGACTCGCACTGGCCCGTGGGTTGGCCGCGCAAGGGGATTTCGCTGCGGCCCTGCAGTCCTTGGACGCCGCCGCCCGCATCGCCGCACAACGCTCGATGGCGCCTCTGTTGGCGCAATGCGCCGATCTGCGCAAGACCGTAACGCCCGCATGAAGACCCCTGGCCAAAGGCCGCGCAATCCCTACGAAGATCGAATTTAATTTGTGAAGCACCCGCATAAAAGGCGGTGCGTTCGCATACGAATCTCCATATCGTAGTCGCTTCCCCCCGCGGACGGCAGCGTCCGTTCCCCGCTTTCGAAACGGACGACCGCCGCATATGACTCTTGCCCAGCTCACCCGATTGCGCGGGCACAAGGGTTTGGGGTTCATGTTCGCGCTGGCGACCTTTGCCGTCGCCATGGTGGCGCGCCTTGCCCTGGACGACCGGTTGCCGGCGGGGTTCCCCTTCCTGACCTTCTTCCCGGCGGTCATCGTCACCACCTTCCTGGCCGGGCTTTGGCCGGGCATCGTGACCGCACTGCTGAGCGGACTGGCCTCCTGGTATTTCTTCCTCGGCACCACCCAATCGCTCGACCTCGCGCCCGGCAGCGCACTGGCGCTTGGCTTCTTCGGGTTGGTCGTGGCGGTGGACATCGCCGTGATCCACACCATGAACGTGGCGCTGGAGCGGCTGGCGGAGGAGCGCAACCGCAGCGCCCGCCTGACCCAGCAGACCCAGGTGATGTTCAGCGAGCTTCAGCACCGCGTGTCCAACAACCTTCAACTCGCCTCCTCGCTGATCGCCATCCAGAAGTCCAAGGTCAAGGATCCGGAAGCCCGCCGTGCGCTGGAGGAGGCCGCGGGAAGGCTGTCCACATTGGGCCGTCTGCACCGCCGGCTCCACGCGCCCCATGACGGCCCGATGGATATGGAGCCGTTCCTGCGCGAACTGTGTCAGGACATCCTGAAGACCTCCGGGGCGGAACGGATCGACTGCACGGTCAGCGCCGCCGAGTCCGACCTGCCGCCGGACACCCTGATTCCGCTGGCCCTGATCCTCGCCGAACTGGTCAGCAACGCCCTGGAGCACGGTTTCCCCAATGGCGAGGCCGGGCGGATCGCCGTCGATTTGCGCGCCGATGACGGAGAGCTGGTGCTGACGGTGCGCGACGACGGGGCGGGACTTCCCGATGGCTTCACCCTGGCGCGCCCCTCCAGTCTCGGCCTGAAGATCGTCAGTTCGCTGGCCGCCCAGATCGGCGGAAGCTTCAGCATGACCGGATCGCGCGGACAGGGCACCACCGCCCGGTTGGTTCTTTCCCAGACCATGGCCTCCTGACGGGCGGCGGTGGACAGGGACGTGCCAATCCGGCAAAAGTCGCGCCCATGCCCATCCTCCCCACCTCATCCGCATCGGCGGCCTCGGCGACCACGACGGCGCGGCGCGTTGGCGTCATCGACACGGCGCGCGGTGTGGCCTTGCTCGCCATGGCCCTCTATCACGGCTCCTGGGACCTGACCTATCTCGGGCTGGCCGATTTCGACCTGTTCGGCGATCCGCTGTGGCTGGCCGCGCGCACCGGGATCCTCGGCAGCTTCCTGATCCTGTCGGGTCTCAGCCTCGTCCTGGCGGCGGAGGGCGGCATCGACCAGCGCCGTTTCCTGCGGCGCTTCGCCCTGCTTGTGCTGGCCGCAGGCGGCGTGTCGGCTGTGTCGATGGTCATGTTTCCGGACAGCCCGATCGTCTTCGGCGTGCTGCACCATATGGCGGTGGCCAGTCTGCTCGGCCTCGCCCTGCTGCGCCTACCCTGGCCTGTGCTTCTGCTGCTCGGCGTTGCGGTGATCGCGCTGGGTGAGACGGTCGCCCTTCCACTGTTCGATGAGCCCTGGCTGCGCTGGATCGGGTTGATGACCTTCGAGCCGCAATCGAACGACTATGTGCCGTTGTTCCCCTGGTTCGGCGGCTTCCTGTTCGGGATGGCGCTGGGGCGGCTGTGGCGTCCAGCCCCGACGAGGGCTCCGGGCGGAGCGGTCGGGCGCGGGTTTGCCTGGGCCGGCCGGCACAGCTTGGCGGTGTATCTCCTCCACCAGCCCGTGTTGTTCGGCTCGCTGTCCTTGCTGGCGATGGGGATTGGTGCCGACCCGGCGGACGTCCGCAGCTTCCAGACCTCCTGCGCGGCGACCTGCACCAGCAGTGGCGGCGAGGTGGCGCACTGCACCGCCACCTGCCGCTGCGTGGCCGACGATTTGAACCGGGCTGGCCTGTGGTCCGACTTCGTCCACGACCGGCTGAGCGCGGACGGCGCCCGCAAGGTCGACGGCGTCATTCAGAGCTGCGGCAGCCGCTGATCCGAAAAGCGCCGAGCGGGGGAAGCGCTACGCCCGGCGCTTCCCCACCGTGTCGGCGACATAGGCATCCCGATGCCCCATCGGCTTCGGGCCGCGCCCATCCTCTTCCGTGGTGTCGCGGGCGGTCTGATGTTCGATCTCCGCGTTCAGTTCCGCCCCCATCAGGATCACGTAGGAGGTCAGGTTGAACCACAGCAGCAGCACCACGCCCGCCCCGACCGACCCGTAGGTCTGGTTGTAGCTGCCGAAGTTCGAGACGTAGATCGAGAAGCCCACCGAGGCGATGATCCACAGCGCCGTGGCGATGGCCGATCCCCAGGTGACCCAGCGCCATTTCGGCTGCCGCCGGTCAGGGCCATAGCGATAGAGCACGGCGAGAGCCAGCACGATCGCCACCGCCAGGATGGGCCAGCGCGCAAGGCTGGCGGCCCAGCCGATCGGGGTATCCCGCAGGCCGAGGAAATTGATGGCCGCCGGCACCGCCACGATCAGCGCCAACGTCACGATCACGAAGACCAGACCGGCCAGCGTCAACACCAGCGACAGGCCGGCAAGCCGGATGAAGCTGCGCCGCTCCTCCTCACCGTAGGCGATGTTCAGCGCGGTGATCAGCGAGTTGGTGCCGCGCGACGCACTCCACAGCGTCAGGGCGAGACCGAACAGAACGCCGAAGCCCAGACCTTCCTGCGGCGCGGACGCCACGTTGCGCGCCTGATCACGCAGCACGTTCAGCGCCTCCGGCGGGAGCAGCCCGGCGAGTTGATTGACCTGCTGCTCCACCCCTGCCGGGTCGAAGACGAGGCCGTAGAGCGACACCAGTGCGGCGATGGCTGGGAAGATGGCGAACAGGGCGTAATAGGCCACCCCTGCCGCCACGATGGAGATGTTGTCCTTTCCCTGCTCCTCCCAGGTGCGCCAGAGAATGTCCTTCCAACCCGCCTTGGGAATGTCGGAGGGCTTGGCCGCCGACCGCCCCCGGCCCCCCATCTCGACGCGCGGATACTGGTTGCGGTGGCGACGGCTCAGCCCCAGCATGCCCCCTCCCTCACGCGACCGCTTCGCGCAGAGCGCCGACACGGTGGCGCACTGTCTCGATCTCATGGAAATGGGCCCCGACGATCACCGTCAGTTCCTCGGGCAGGTCATCGTGGAGGCTGTTGCGGAACAGACCCAACGTTCCCTCCACTCCGCTTTCCAACCCACGGAGCAGCCCTCCGCGCGTCCGCGCGCCCCCCAGTTCCGTGTCCAGGTCACGCCAGACCGCATGGACGGGAATCCGCAGATCCCGCCCACCACCGCGGCGCACCAGTTCCGCCTCCAGGGCGGCGGCGCTGCGATCGAACTGGCTGGCGACCTGGGTCAGCCGCGCCCTCAAATCGGGATCGTCCAGCACCATGTCAGCTTGGCGGAACCCGGTGGCTCCTTGGCGGCACGCGGCGACCAGGACGCTCAGCACATCCTGGATCGTCCCGTCGACGACCCGTCCCGTCGGCGTTCCGGAGGCGGTGGGTTCGACCTCCGGCGTGCGTGAGACGGTCCAGGCGAACCACAGGGCGCCCGCCGCCATCACGGCCAGCGGCCAGGGGTTGGAACGGATGGCACGGGCCATGCGCGACGGGTTGCCCTCCACCACGTCCCGCACCACCTCGATGACTCCCCCTGACATCTGGCCGGGCGACAGGCGGAACTCGATCTCGTCGAGAACCGCGTCCATGCGGCCACGGATGGCGTGGATGTCCTGCTCGATCTCGTCCGTCCCACGCCGGCCCTGCGGCGCTGCCGGGGCGTCGGATGTGGGTGTGGTGTTTGCTGTGTTGCCCGCCGCGACGCCGCCCATGGTGTCGGCATACGGATCGGTGGCTCGGTTCATGCCGGCGACTCCCCCTCTTGACGCTGCCGCCAAGCAACACCGGAAATTGGCCGAAGGTTCCGGCTTGCTCTCGGGGTGACACGAGGGATCGGCCATTTAAACAGGCCGCGACCGGGAGCAGTACCCCGTCATTTGCAAACCGCCACCGGCCGGTTTGCAGGGGGAATCTGAACGGATGCCCCGTTAAACCGCTAACCCATTGAGGGGAATGGTGATCCGGGTGGGACTCGAACCCACGACCACATGATTAAAAGTTGTCTGCAAATATTGTGAAATCAAAGCTGGTTTGCAGAATTCTGGAATTGAGACCCAACGTAAAACTGCCATTTCCCAAAGGTCTTGCAAACCGAAAAAGGAGGCCGCCCATCAGTGCGGCCTCTTCGCTTTTTCTCAGCCCCCGACGAACGCAAGGACCCATGGGAGCAGGCTGGTCCCGAAGAACTTGTCCACGGCGGCAGCAGCGGCGACGACGGCGACGATTCCCGCCACGGCGGCCAGCTTCTTGGTGGTCGGCAGCTTCATGATGTGCGCCCCTCCTTCGGGCGTCAGGTGGTCTCGAACAGGTCGGCCTCGGCGGCCCGGCGCCTCTTCAGGCCCGGAAGCTGCACCTTCTCGCCGTTGACCGTGGCATAGACCCAGCGTCCGAACTGGCCGGCGGCGCCTTCGTAGTCGCCCTGGTTCAGCAGGCGCAGCAGGGTCGAGGACTGCAGGGCGCCGGCCCCCAGGTTGAAGACGAAGGAAGCCAGGGCGCCGCGCTGCCGGTCGGAGAGCGGGACCTTCACCAGCTTGTCGACCTGTGCCGCAGCGGCGGCCATGTCGGCGCGCAGAAAGGTTTCAGCCTGAGCGGCGGTGATGGTCTGCCCCAGCTTCACCCCGGCGGTGCGTCCGTAGCCGATGGTCGGCACGCCGGCCGGGCACAGGTAGGCCTTCAGGTACAGGCTCTCGAAATGCCGGACGAGGGCCAGGGCGTCGGGGTGGATTGGCGCGGTCACAGCCCGTCCTCCCGGCTGTCGCGGCGCACCTGCCGACCCCAGCGCCAGACCAGGAACGCGATTCCGAGGAGCAGACTGACGGTGGTGAGGGCGGTGTTGACGTTGGTCAGCACTGGAGCCCATCCGGGCGCGGTCAGGCTGACGGCGATGGCCGTGCTGTCGGCGGGCTGCTGCACTTGCTATCTCCCATTGGCGAACGAGGGGAGGTTGCGCGGGGTAGCCCTGCCGAACCAACGCACGAGCGGACAGAGCCGCCGGTCAGCCGACCGAAGATGGCGGCTGGCTTTCCAGCGCCGCGACGCGCTGGGCCAGATCCGCTAAACCACCTTCCAGCCGGTCGGCCCGGCGACGTTGATAGGCGGCCTCCACGACGAAGCATTCGGTGTACCGGAGCCCCCAGCGCAGACCGAGCGGGCGCCGCTCGACCAGGACCTTGCGAGGGCCGTTCTCCGTCTCGCGGTCCTCGAAGACCTCCTCGAACACCTCGTCCCGGCACAGGAGCCCATACCGGAACCCGTCGATGCCTTTGGCCTCCAAGGCGGCGTGCACCTGCTGGGCAATGGCGCCCGAGTGGATACGGGCTGCGTCGCCCTTTTCGGCGACGGCATCGCGCATCCGGTAAAGGCACCACGACACGTCCGCCCATGCGTCCAGGAGGGCGTCATCTATCGGCGCACGGTCCTGCTTCTGCTCTTCGTCGGAAGTGTTGATGGTGCCGCTGTAGGCGTAGAGCTGGAGGAACAGGTTGCTCGGGCCACCAAGGTTGAATATGCCCGCCCCGTAGGGAAGGATATGCGCGTTCGGACGGATGTTCGTCGCCCCGATCTCCAACTGGTTTGTCACGCCAATGTAGAATTGATGGGTTGTTGCACTGCTCCCACTCTTGATTACTCGATAAACGGGGGTCGCCGTCGCGTAGTTATCAGTAACAAGCTCCAGCGTCAGGTCATTGTTGGAGTTGTTCCACCGTGCGAATTTCTGGTTCGCAGGAGCTGATGCGTCCACCAGATCGATCACCCTCGCAACACGCAACGGGGTGTTCAGCCGGTTCGGCTCTGCCTCAACAACACCGTCGTAGCTGTTGCCCAGGATCTCGGTCTTACTCACGACCAATCCATCGATCACGATGGGATCACCAACATTTTGGAAATAGTTGCCGATGATGCTCCCCGGTTCGGCCCCGGAACCGAACAGGACGCCCACTGAGCCGCTATAGAACTGATTGCCTTGAACGATGGCCGCGCCGTTGGCGATGAAGATGTTTGTGCTGGAGGCTGCCCAAATCCCTCCGAGGATGCGGACGCCGTTGTCCTGCAGGGTTCCGCCTGTGGTCTCCACATAGACACAGGTCGTCTGCGCAATCGCCGTGCAGTTGATCAGTGCGGCATAAGTCGTCGTCCCCGTAATCGAGTAGCCCCGCAGGCTCCCGGTGTTTGGGGCACCATAATCCGCCTGGCACCGGACGAACGACACGTTGGACACATTGCGCTGTGAGTAGTTGATGGCGTGCCCGTAGGAAAAGCAGTCGATGGCGGTGGACCAATCCGCCCCACCCACGTTGTCTGAACTGAACTCAATGCCCACGCCGGTGCGGCGAAGCGGGGCGTGAGAGCTATCGGAGCCGGCATGCACGCCGGGGGTGGTGGCGGTCATGAACGGCCACACATGAACCCGCTCCAGGCGGCAGATGTCGTACCCGCCCGAGATCAGGACGCCGGCTTGGCAGTCCACGCCACAATCGAGCACCTTGGTCCGAGCAAATCCCTTGCTGTCGATGCCAACCGAGTGACCGAGGACGAGGCACCCGCGGATGGTCACGTCTTCCCCAGCGCACTCGATGGCGACCCCGGAGAATTGCGAGACCAAGGTCGCCGCAGTGGCAACGTTGGGAACCGGCTGGACCAACCCGGCCCGGATCACCAGCAGGTCAACCACCCCTCCGTTGCCGCCGTGGCGCAGCGTCGCACCCGGCCCGAGCTTCACCTGCGCCCCGCGATCGTAATAGCTCTGGGTGGCGTTGTTGGTGACGCCCTGGTTGCCGCCAAGGCCCTCCAGCGTCCAATTTCTGGGGATGGTCACAGACGAGCCGAGGTAAAGCTTGGCATCCCAGGGGATGGTCAGCGTGCCGCCCTTGCGTGCCGTTGACGCGAAGAACAGGGCGAGAGCCGGAGCGTCGTCGTTCGCGCCGTTGGCCAAGCACCCCGCGTCGTAGATCGTGAGGCGTGTGCCCAGGTGCTGCGCCAGCGTGCGCGCTACAACACCGCGCTCAGCGGCGACGGGCACGGTCCCTGTGACGGCGACCTCCGGCGGCCCAGGGATCGCGACGAGGTTGCCTTCGCTGTCGAAGCCGAACAGCCTTCCGGCACGAAGGGACGCGGGCGGCAAGGCCACATTGACCGTCTTGTCGCCGTCGGGCAGCCGGAGGGACCGGTTCAGCTTGTCGTTCAGTTGCTGGTTGATGGCGGTCAGCCGATCGAGGTCGGTGTTCAGGACCGACACGCGCAGGGGGCCAGAATCCGGAAAGTCGCTCGTCCGCTTGATCGCCACGTCGCGCCAGATCGTGACGACGGTGTTTGCCGCAGGGGTGGCCAGGACCAGCGAACCGCCGGCGGACTGCCCGGCGCCAGTCACGCTGAAACCATCGCTCGCCAGCTCCAAGCCCCCGACGCTGCACCGAATGTCGGCGGCCGAGAAGAAGGGGAACGGAATCACGAAAGCCGTCTGTGGGGCGCCCACGTCGTAGCTGCGTCGCGGCTCGTTGTCGTCAATCTGGATGTGCGCCATGCCCTGCCCTCCTGTTCGGCGGCAGGATTGGAGCGGGGTTAAATTCGGGCCAACGCACCCCGGCGTAAGTAAGAGTGCCGATCAAAACCTGTATCAGTCCGAGCAAGATCAACGGCTTAAGTCCGTAGAGACAGGGTTTTGATCTGCGCTCTAAGGCCACCCGGTGAAGGGCGGCCCTGGTGCTCGCTGGACAGTCGCCATATTCAAGATGCTCCTATTCCTAGTGAATTTGGAGACAATGCGGCGGTTATGAGAGCACCACGACTGACATCACTAACCCAAAGTGTATTTTTTAGAGTCTGGTTAGCCATTTGCGCTGCAGTATCTGCAAGTTTGCAGACTTCAATAAGGGTTGCCAATGCGTAGTTTGACCCTTTGATCCACGTCAAACGCTCAGCCACGACTTAGGAATGGCTTTTATCACCACCAAACCAATCGGCAATGGACGCCACCCTCGTCATATCTTATTTTTCGGTTGTATAAACCAATGAATATAGCGATAATTTTTGCATATCTATGCGCATAGAGCCCCCCCAGTAGCCCAGAATGGCGCAAAAACACCACCGGAGGAAGAATTGGCAAAAACCGTATACGTTTCCGGATACTACAAAAAAGACGGAACATACGTGAAGGGTTACTATCGGACAGCTCCCGATGGCACAAAGGACAACAATTACTCCACCGTCGGAAATACAAATCCTTACACGGGCGAGGCTGGCACAAAACCAGGAGGACAAAACAGCACAAGTCCTTCCGGATCAAATAATTCCGGATCTTCAAACACAAGCACTGGCAGCAACGCAAGTGGTTCTGGTGGCGCAGGCTCCGCTTCTGGAATTAATCGTCGACTTTCCATTACGGTTAATGGTAACAGCCTAGAGACAGATATGTCTCCTTATGTGGGACCAGTAAGCGGCTTGCAAAACATGCATATTGGAACAGATGAAAACGAGGCAATGGCTGGAACTGAATTTGCCGATTTCATCAACTCCCTTGGTGGCAATGATGCAATTAATGGAGGAGGCGGCAATGATGTGCTTGATGGGGGAACCGGTTCGAATTTCCTAACAGGCGGCACCGGCGTGGACACATTCTTTATCGATGGTCGATCAGAAGGCGTTACATGGTCGACAATCACCGATCTTGAAAAAGGGGAATGGGTAACTGCTTGGGGTTGGAAGCAGGGAACATCGAAGTTGACTTGGGAAGAAATGAACGGCGCTGAAAACGCCAAGGGCGCAACAGCTCATATTGATTTAGATAACAATGGTACCGTCGATATGAGCATAACGTTCACTGGCAAAACATCCGGATCCCTTATCTCTGTTCCTGGTGAAGTGAACGGTTCAAGCTATCTCGCATTCATCCTTTCTTGATTTAAGGAGGGCTGGCGCCGCTACTACATGAGCGCCAGCCCTCCCAAGCCTGCCTTGGGTTACTGAGGCAGTGCAATCCCCAGATCAGGCGCACGGTCGGGAGCGCCCTGGCCCGGCCGCCACCAGAACCGTTGCCCATAGTCCTTGCGCGCCCGCTCCTCCATCCGCCGGAAGGACTGCCGGTATTCGGGATCGGCCAGGGACTGGATGGTGTCCATGGCGGCCCGATCCACCACAAGCCGCCAATACCACATGTTCGCGCCGGGGGTGTTCTGCCGCACGAAGCGGGCCACCTGAGAACCCATCGTTGCCGGTTCGCCCTCATAGAAGGCGCGGGCATTAGACGACAGCAGGCGAGGCACATCATTCAACGCCATGCCAAGGACTGGCCCAAGAGCCGTTGAAGCGAAATCCCGCCCGCTCCGATCCAGCGCGCTGACAAAGAAATCGCCGAAGATGCCCGCGCCACCGCCCTGCATCCACGCGGCGCCCCAGAACTTCGGGTCGTCCATCTGCCGCGGGTCCTTGCCGGTGACAATCTGGCGGGCCTGTATCGAGACGGCGCCGGCCAGGGTCAGCATGGCGGACAGGGCGGCAAGCTGCGCGACCTTCGAACCGTTGGCATCGATGAAGGCGCGGGCAAGGTGGGTCGTCGCCATGGTGATCGAGAACGATTTGAACAGCATCGCCGATCGGGCCATCTCGCCCATGAAGGTGCCGCGCTGCAGGCCGCCCGTGGTGAGCTGGCGCACCCGGGCATCCGGCTCCAACACCGCGAAGGCCCGCTCCTCGACGATCGCCTCCATGAGCCGCTCGCCAAGCTGGCGGTCGGAGACGTTGGCCGGGTCGAAGAAGCGGGCGCCCTCATGCTCCATCTGCGGCGCGGCACGGATCATGTCCCAATCCGCCGCGCTGAAGCCGTAGCGCTCGAGCATCTTCCGGAGCGGCGTGTCCACCTCCCCCAAGGGCTTCCCGGCGTTGTCGGCGACGTGCCCCATCATCTCCAGCATGAAGGCGTTCTTCATGCCGTTGGTCCAGGCGGACAGGCCCTGCGCCCGAACCACGAAGGAGGCCATGCGCCCGGTGATCCCCTGCCCCACGATCTCATCCGCGAACCGCTTGGAGCCGATGGCCGAATCCATGACGGCGCTCGACACGATGCCCATGCGCAGGGCGAACGCCCGATCCGCCTCGCTGGCCGGGTTGAGTTGCTTCAGGACGGAGCCCAGCAGCTTCACCGCCGGGACGCCGTTGGCCTTGGCCGCCCAGGTCGCCATGACGGAATCGGCGGGCACGGCGGAAACGAGCGCGGACCCCAGCTTGCTCGCGGTCATCCAGTTCCGGACGCCCCCGAAGATCGCCGCCGTCAGTTCGGACTGCGCGGCGCCCAGCCGGCCCGACAGCACGTCATAGGTCCGCCCGATCGCGGCGGCGCTCTCGACGGACCGCACCGGGTTCAGCCGGGCCAGCACGCCCATGTCCCTCGCACCCTCCGCCTTGTAAGCGGCCTCCTGGATCGCCCGGACCGTCGCGCCATGCTTCGGCCCGAGCACCTCCGTCAGGGCGATGTCGCGCGCCATGCCCTGCATGTGCCCGACCAGGAGGCCGAACAGGTCATTCCCGACGCCGAACTGGTCGTTGTAGGCCAGGAAGGCGTCCGCGTTCTGCCATTGGAAGACCCGGCGCTCGTTGTGCCGGCCGTAGGAACCGCCCTTGCCCGGCGGGGCCGGCAGCTCGGACAGGATGTTGTCCCCAGCCGTCTTGATGATCGTTGCCAGCTTCAATCCCGTGGCCGGGGCGCCCGTGTCGAAGTCGATCACCTGCAGGTCGCCGCGCTCCGCCGCCTGGATCAGGTGTTCGGTCCACGCCTCCCGGCCGATCTGGCGCACGCGCCGCGCGTCGGTCACCTGTGGGTGCCGCCAGTCGTCGCGCTTCACCAGATCGCCGCCGGCCCCGATGTAGCGGTCGGCGGCGAGCTCGCTGGCCTCGCGCCAGCTCTTGGCGAACGACGCCGCCTCCGCGTCGTTGGTCGACGTGCCGTGCATCTCGCGGATCACGTTCCGCATGCCCGCGGTGTTCTGCGTCAGCCCGGCGGCCTTGCTCCGGTAGGCGTTCAACCCGTCCGCCATCCGGCGCATGATCTGGCCAAGAACCACCTCCTGCCGGGCCTCGACATTGCTGAACGTCGCCTTGCCCCGCACGTCGCGGACGAGGACAGCCATACCGCCGGCGACAGCGCCGTCCGGGTGGGCCTGCACCTCGTCCATCACGCGCGCCACGGTCAGGATCTGCCGAGCCGTGCGCGCCTTCTCCCGCTCCGCCGCTTCCTTCATGATGCGGGCGGTCTCCGCGACTGCGGCGGACAAAGCCTTGTCCGGGGCCATCTCCGCGGCGTACCGGCCCTCCAGATCGCGGATGGTCCGCAGCGCCTTCTCCGCGGCGTCGCGCGACAACAATCCAGCCTCAACCCGACCGTCGAGGCACTTCTTGATGTCCAGATCCTTCATTCCGCTGCCACTCCGAAAGCACAAGCCGCGACCGTCGCGGCGTCGTTGATTGCCCGGTCCGCCTCGTCCATCAGGTCCATGGCGCTGCGCTTCAGCGCTACAACCTTTCCGGCCTCGTCCACGACCTCTTCCATGGGCACGTCGATTTCACGGCTGGCCAGCAGGCGGTTCACCTGCTGGAAAAGTGCGTCCTGCGTCTCCGGTGCGGCGGCCACCTCCTCCGCCGGGCGGGGCGATATTGGAATTCCAATATCGGTGGGAGCTTCCCCCGTCATCCGCTCGCCGCGCAGGATCTGCTCCGCGCTCAGCGGCTCCCCGAACAGGCGGTCGCCGCTCGTGTTCTTCGTCGCCTCGTCCAGATAGCCGCGCAGGAAATCCGCCACGCGCTGCCGGCCGGCGGGCTTGGACAGGTCGGCATCCCGGAACAGGGCACCCAGGAACAAGCGCGCGTTGCCCGGCAGGTCGTCGCCGAACAAGCCGCCCTGGTTCGCCAGCTCGGCAACCGCCCGGCCCTGGCCCCGCGCCTCCGCGACCATCCGCACAGCGGCCAGCAGGTCGGCGGTGGCGTCCATGTCCGGCGCCAGATCGCCGCGCGCCGCCGCGGCGCGGAGCTTCGCCCACGGCCCGGCCACGTCGAGGAGGGCGCCGCCGATGGCACGAATGTCGCTGTCGGCGTCCTCGATGATGCGCCCGATGATCCCCGCGTCGCCGTAGGCCCGCCCCAGCAGCGCGCCCTGCACGCGCTTGATCCCCTCCTGGTTCAGAGCGCCATCGGCGTCCACTAGGGCGCCACGTTCGGATGCAGGCAGCCGATCGAGGAAGCCGCGGGCGAAAGAGCGGTTGGAGGCCGCGCCAACGTCGCCGCTGGTGAGGCGTTCCATCACTGCGTCGTCCAAGTGGCGGGCGTCGGCGAGGGCCTGTTCGGTTGGTGACAGGCGCGCTGCGGTGGCGGCGTTGGCCTCGCGGGCGAAGGCGGCCCGGTCCACGTTGGTTCGGCGCACCGCGACCAACACAGGGTTCCGCATCTGCGCCGCTGCGGGATCCTGCTGCACCGCCCACGACCGGTAGCGGTCCGCTGCCTCCCCGCCCTGCTCATAGGCCCGGCGGATGGCGCCCACGCGCCCATTGCCGCTCTCAACCACGTTGTCCGGCCCAACAATGGGCGCACCGGTCGCGGCATCGGGGGAGCGGCCCAGGCGTTCCGGCTGGAGGTTCGCCGCTATGCCGGCAATCTGCGCCTGAGACGCGATGCGCGTCCGGTCGCGCGGCTGCAACTCGGCTGGAAACTGAGGATTTACGCCGCCTTGTGCGTCGTGCGAGGCGATGAGGGACTCGGCCTCGACCGCCCGGTATTCCACATCAACCGGCCTGCCGGACGGGGTATAGACGCGAGCCGAATTCGGGCCTACATTTTGACTGGCCGGCCCCGCGCGACCGTCGAGAGACGAGGGGTAAGGTTCCCGACCGGTATCCTGGAGAGGGCTCCCAACCTTCAAAGGGGATTCGGCGGCGGCCGGCTTCTCCCTCGACAGCGGCTTTTCGGCGCCGGATCGATCCGGGCGCTGGACGTAGATCGTAACAAGGCGCTCGGCGTCCCCCTCGGGCATTGGGGCGAGCGCATAGACCACGGTCCGCCCTTCCCGCTCGACGCGCCATTCCCGATTCCCTCGGCCCGACCCGGCGTCGGCCTCAAAACGGCGCAGCACATCTGGCAGGGCGATTACATCGTCGCGCGTGACGCGGAATTCTGGCGCTTCCGCCGCAGCCTCCTCGCCATGGCGCCAGATGACCTTTGCCAGCCCATACCCACGCTGCCCTTTCCAGCGGACCTGGATTTCCCCGTCCTTCTCCCGAACCGGTCCGCGCTCGACCAGCACCCGCTCAATATCGCTGGGGCGCAGTTCGACCAGCGGGTTGTCCGGCGCCCCCAGCGGAGCGGAGCGCACCTCGTCATAGGCCTCGCCAAGCTGCCGTGCCTCCCGCACGATGGCCTGCACATCCACCGAGCGCCCGGCTTCCATGTCCTGCGCGGCCTTCTGGAGCGCTCCGGCGTGCGCCTGCTCCGCAGCCACACCCGGCCCCAGCGGATTCGCCGCTCGCACTTCTTGGTCCCGCTCGGCGACGTTCAGGGCGTCCTGCACTTCGCGCGGCAGCTCGGAGCGGTTGCGGCCTCGCCACCAGTCCAGAGCGCCGCCGGCTGCCCTCAGCCCCCCGCCGATGATCGCGCCACCGGCCGCCGCCGCCGTGACGTTCCCGGCCGCTTCCGCCAGCCCGTACTGCGGGTCGACCTGCCGCTTGAACGGTGCCGTTCCGGCCTCGATCACGGCTTGCGACGTGGCGGCGATACCCGCCTCGATGGCAGCGGTCTTCAGGATGCCCGTGGCCGGCGGAGCGCCCGCGAACATGCTGGCGATGTTCAGAGGGTCGGTCATGGCGCCCGCGATGTCGCCCAGCAGGAAGCCGGCACCGCTGGCAAAGTCGCCCGGCTTGGCAGCCAGGGCATCGCGCTCTCCCTTGACCTTCTGCGCCTTCGCCACCGCCCCGGCCTGGATTTCCTCGTCCGCGGGATAGGCCAAATCCAAGTCGGGCCGCTCGGCCTTCAGGCTGTCGAAGCGCGCCCGGATGGACTTTTCCAGCGCATCGCGGTTCGGTCCGCGGGAGGCCGCCTCCGGGTTGGCGTAGACCTCCCCCGTGGCATCCTCCAGCCGGTCAAGCGCGGCCTGCACCACTTCGTGCCGGGCGCGCCACAGGGCGTCCGAATTGGCGTAGGCCCGCGTCTCCGCGAAAGCGGCGTGGTAGCTTTCCGAGAAGGAAGGCGGAATTTCAGCAACCGGGGCGGCCTGCGCCCGGCCCAGCGTGTCGGCGGTGTCGGTTCGGTACAGTCCAAGCAGCATGTGGCCCCTCCATCCCGCGCACTTCCGCACGGGTCAGAGGGGCCGCCCAACGCACGAAGCCGCGGCCGTGATGGCAGAACAGATCAAGGAGCGCTACCGAGCCACCTGCACGGCTCGACTTTAAGGTGTGGTATCCAATTGAGTTGCAGCTATTGCCGTTGCTTTTGTACTGCGGTAACCAGTACCGGCGTTGACGTCCAATCGGAACGGCCCCACTATCGGGCCTTGGAGGCGACGGGTGGCACCCCACCGCCTCCGCGCCCGGTCTTAGTTCAGAAGGTCAAGCAGATGCTTGGCGATCTCCAGAACAAGGACCAGAAGGGTGAGGGCTCGCTCAAGCATCCTCCTTCTCCTTCTAGTGCGTGGGCGGGCGGCGGCCACTCCGCCGCCCCGCTCCACACTCAAGCCATAGCGCACTGAAGACACTCTGAGGAGTCCAGCGTTGGGGCTGACGACGCCTCGAGACGCGAGGCGATAAAATCCTGGCAAATCTAAGAGAATGTCGGGAAACAGCTCCCTTTGATGCGGCGTTTTGCCGCACCCCTTTCGCTTCTGACACAGCCCTACGGCGCTTTCCGGCTGTAGCAAATCTGACTGATGTGCCCTTCTCGGATTATCAACACACGTCTCGACAACGAATTAGAGAGCCGATATAGATGTTTTGCGACAACCTCTTGCATCATTCAAACATACAAGCTCAGTAGGTGTTAAAGTGCCTCATGAAGCCTATGCATTAAAATTTGCTACAATTGCGATTCCGTTCATATTAACTGCAAGCTTCACCGCTGCAGCTAGAATGTATGGCCTAAAATCAATCCTGCCGACTCTAGTATCGATTGCATTATCTCTAGTTCTTATAACAGTAAACCAACGTCTGACGAATCCTGATAATTGGATTTTAATTGCTGTTATGGCTGCAGCAGGAGTTGCAGTAAGCATCACTGCTTTTATTGTGATGGATATATTTAAAAAGACAGAATCAACAGCAGCAAAGATAAGCTATTTTAGAGACAATAAGCAGTACATAGTTATATTATCTGCTTTTTCTATTGCTATCATTGTTACGCCTCTATTTTCAAGCTTGGCTGACTGGGTAGATCAAAAAGGGTTTTGGTTTGGTTTTTATCAATCGTGGACGGCAGGTTTGGTCACATTCATATTCCTTGGAATCGCTGGAATACTTGTATCTGTGTATCGACCATCACAGGATCAATTTAAGAGAAGAGTAAGCCATCTTTTTGATGTCAATGACACGGCAGCTATCGATCACCTCGCTTCTTCAGTGCAAAAAAATGGTTATTATGCTAAAACCGTAAAACGCACTTATACCATTGAAAACTATAGTCATGAACAAAAAGCTTATAAAATATCCATTACGCATGAGGCAGTCCATAAAAATTTCTTATGGGATGTAAGCGCGCCGGATCAAGCCACTATAAAACTTACGCTTACCGAAGAGGACAAGCTTAATCCACCGCTCGATTCCATGGGATCAATCATCTCTGTCAGGATTAATGATAACGAAAGACTAACAAGACCAGAACCAATCCCAGAACAAGGGATTGACAAGATCTGGCCATATACTATTCAAGCTGGAGGGGAAGGCCACATTAGGACAATACACTACTGCTATTATAAGGCTAACGAACCCCATTCTTTTGGGGTTAATCGGTTTGCCCGACACATCAAGTCGGAGATAATTTACAACTGTACGGATGATGGGGTCCCGGATATAACAATTAAAACTGGAAATTTAGTCAGAACCGAGCGTCTTGTTAGAGGGCATCCGATTGTTATGGCGGACGCGAAGGATTATGTGCCAGGCGCCGACGCGTTCGAGTTCACCCTGTCGGAACCAAACTAAATCGACGCATTCAGGTTGCTATTTGGCCCGCGTTTAACGATGTGTTATGATGTGCACGTTGAAATGACGTGTGTCACACGAACCACTTTCTGGAGGAGTATCGTAGTATGGCCATGATCAAAGAAACAGGCGTCTAAAGTTAGTTACCTTCAGACGCTTAATAAGAGGCGGGGGCAACCCCGCCTCTTTATTTTATACACTTGCCATAAAATTTCCTCTACACCTCACCTAACGCCTCAAAAAGGTTTGTAAGCATTGGGCATGCTTTCACAGGTATGTTCACGCTAAGAGGATGAGGAGGAAAAGGGGTGGCTCAGCCACCGCCCTTCTCCATCTGAATAGACCTTACCCTACTGCGCCACCTTCGCACTCAGGTCCAGAACGAAGGGCTGGCCGTCCGACTCACGCGCAAACCCGCCGCCAATCTCCACCATGTACCGGCCCGGCCCGGCATCGTGCAGAGAGGCCAGCCGCTTGAAGTCGGCGGCCGTGATCGGGGTTCCGCCACCGGTCAGCGCCCCGGCAAGGTCTTCGTCGGTCAGGCTGTCGATCAGCTTGGAGAAGCCGCTGTGATCCATCCCCGTCACGGGGGGGATGATCTTGCGGTTGGTCACGCTCCAAGCCGACCCGCCCCACTCCACCACGCCGCCGGTCACGTCGCGCAGGGCCTGAACCATGCGGGTGCTGTCCATGGCGCCGCTGAAGTCCTGCGCCGCGGCGGACAGGTCCGCGTAACGGGCCAGGGCCGCCCGCTCGATGGCGGACCGGGCCTGCGGCATGCTGGAGGCCGCGGTACCCAGGAAGTCGGCCACCTCGCTCCGCACGTCCTTATCCGGCGGGAGCATCTTCTTGTCCGCCTCGATGTGGCTTTGCCCGCGGATGATCGAGGTGCCCAGCTCGGGGTTCTGCCGGTAGATCATGCCCGCCGCCGCGAACACTGGGTTGTCACCCGCGACCTTCTCCAGCGTGGCGGTCAGGTGCTGGGCGTCGAGGGAGCGGGCCAGCGTGCCGACGAGACCGGCACGGGCCTTCGCGTCGCCCTGGTCCCACGCGGCCTTGAGCGTGGGCAGTTCGTCGGGCCGGAACACCGATTGAGGCCCCAAGCTGTACTGCTCGCTGGTCATCACGGCGGCGCGCTGACGGACGGACAGTGCCTGCACGGCGCCGGCGGGATCACCCCACGGAACCGGCGGTAGGGCCGGAACCACCCCACGTTCCACGGCGAGGCCCAGAGGGTCGCGCCTCAGCCCCTCGCGGGTGCTGTCCACCAGCTTGCGCAGGGCGACCAGCATCCCGGCGTCTTCCGGCCCCAGCCCCTGCGCACGCTCCTGCCGGTCCAGCGCGTCAACGGCGGCTTGCTGCTGCGCTGGGGTGGCGGGGCCAAGCCGCTCCACTGTGGAGGCCCGGTCAAGGCGCGTGGCGATGCGCTCAAGCAGGGGATAGTCCTTGGCGAGCGTGGCGCCCTTCATGATGGTTTCGACCGCGGCACGCGTGGGCTGGATGCCCTGGTTCAGCCCGGCCTCAACCTCCGACCACTGAGCGTGCGCCCGCTCGCCGGCCAGCTTGGCGACGCCGCTGAACAGCCGTGGGTCGAGGGCGGGGACGGCGGAGACCTTCTCGGCAGCCCAATCGCGCACGTCGCCCGCCGTCATGTCCTTCAGGAAGGGGTTCGCCTTGATCACATCCGGCCCGACCAGCATTTCCATGGGCCGGTCCTCGGGCGCCTTCAGCACAGTCGAAGCCCCGCCTGCCCCAAGGAAATGAGCGAGGTAGACCGATCCGTCGTCGGTGGGAAGCCCATTCGCGGCCAGGGCTGCACGGTTGTCGGAAGCGTAGGCGTCCGTCATGCGACGATGAAGGGAAAGCCGCTCCTCCTTCGTGCCGCTGTCGCGCAGCGCCAGCACCTGTTCATCTGTCTTGCCGGCGGCCAGTTCTGGCGCGTGCTTGCGCAGGGTGGACACCCACGTGCTGTTGCGGAATTGGCCCGGCCCGGCGGCTGTGCTGTTCGGGTTCTTGTCCGGCCCGGTCGGCGACCACTCCGCGCCGATGATCCGGTCGGCGAGGCCCAGCCCCATCGACGCGGTGATCTTCCCGGCCCGCTCGACAAGCTGGTCGAGGGGGAGGCTCCGCAGGTCCGCCAACAGCCCGGCGCGGACGTGGGTGGCGCGCAGGGCCGCCGCCTCTCGGGCGCCGCCGGCCGCCGTCAGGCGCGTTGCCACCTCCTCCACCGTTTCCGGCGGAACGTCCAGACCGGCAGTCAGGCTCGTGCCCAGCTCCCGTGCCGCTGCGCGCGCCTCCGTGAGGTCCGCCTTCCGCCCGCGCTCCATCTGCGCAATGTGGGAGTCCGCACGGTTCTCCAGCGCGATCCGCTGGGCAGGGCGCAGGCGCAGCTCCGGGTTCAGCAGTTCGCCGCGAATCCACTTCCGGGTGGCGTCGGCGCCGCGCTCGGCATAGGTCGGCGTGATCAGAGCCATGGCGTGTTCGCCGGCCGCCCGTCCGTCCAGATCCTCCAGCGCGATCGCGGCCTCGTCCTCCGCCAGCAGGCCAGACGACACCGCAGCGGCCAGCTTCGTCTGATGCTTCTGACGGGCCTCTTGGTACTCCGGCGTGCCGACGCGCCCGGCCATGGCCAACCCGATAACGTCGTCACCGGACTGCTTCAGCACCGCCGTGGTGGACTGCCGGGCCAACCGTTCGTCGCGGGAGTGCTTGGCGTTCAAGACCACGCCCAGACCCCGGTTCCCCTCCTCCTGCAGCATGAGGTCGAGCTGCTGGGCGAAGGGGCCGGGGGCACCCTTGATGACGCCCTTCCGGTAGCCGTCCCACTCGTTGCGGAAGGCATCGGGGTTCTCCCGGTGCTTGTCCTGAAGCTCCAGCAGCTTCGTCCGCGCCGCGACCTCGGTCTCGCCCAGGAAGGCGACGGCCTGGCGCTTTTGCTCCTGGACGGCGAAGCGCGTTGCCGTGTCGGTGATCTGGTTGCCGACTTGGCCCAGCGTGGCCCACAGGTCCATCGTCATGATTAACCGTCCTTCTTCGTTGACGGCGGTCTGTAGATTTCCGCCACCGCGCCGGCACCGCGCACCAAGGAGCCGAACGCGCCGACGCCGCCGGCTGCCAAACTCTCACGACTGCGCCGAGACGATTCGGCGGACACCAAGGCCGACTGCACCCCATACAGCCGGTCCATCGCAGCTTCGTGCGCGAGGTCCCCCGCGTCGGCGCCGGCTTTCCAGATGGACAACTCGTTGCCGAACCGCTCCTGGTCGAGCACCGCGATTTTCCGGATGGAATCGACCAGCGTCGCGCCACGCTGCGCCTCGGCCTGCGCGGCGCCGGTCATGGCGTCGGCGGAGCGGGCGGCATAGCCGGCCTGCTCCAGCCCGATCTGCGCGCGGCTGTCCCGGCTCACGCGGTTGGCGAGGGCCATGGCGCTGGGGCCGGCGGACGATCCCCGCCCAGCCCGGGCTGCGGCCATAGTCGCGAGGCCAGAGCGCAACTGCGCGCTGCGCTGGGCCATGGCGAACTGGCCCTCGGTCTGCGCCCGCCGGGCTTCGGCCTGCAAGGCGTCGCGCCGGTCGGCGAGCTGGCCCGCCTCCAGCCCGGCGCCGGAGCGGATGGCAACCTCCTCCATGTCGAAGAGGCCGCGCCGGGCCATGCCCTGTTGCTGCTGGGCAAGGGTGAGCGGGATCTGCGACCGCTCGATCTGCGCTGCCTTCTGCTCCGCCTGGATGGCCTGGATCTTCCCAGCCCGGGCGTCGAGCGCGGCTTGCCGGGCGCCCGCCTTACCCTGCTGAACGGCACCGTAGGCCGACACGCCGGCGCCAACGACGGCGGCGCCGGCAGAAACTGCTGCTAAGCCCATGTCACACCTCCGTCAGATTGATGCGGAAAAGCTGGCCGAAATCCTCTCCGCCCAGCCGGCGGTACAGCGGGGCCATGCGGGGGCCGTCGCCACGCGTGCCGGCCCGTGCGAACACCTCGCCGACGCCGCGTTGCCTCAGCGCCTCGATAGCCGCGCGCTGTAGGCGGAGACCGAGGCCACGGAAGGCCGGATCGGCGTAGAAGGTTGCGTGCTGCGCCAACAGCACATCGGGGGATTCCAGTGACGGCGAAATCACCGACATCAGGTATCCAAACATCCGGCCGTTGCACCGGGCGGTCATGATCTGCATGGCGCCGATGTCGTCCAGCGCTCGCAGAAGCGGGATGTTCTTGTTGCGCCAGTCTCCGGGGGCCTCGCCGACCGCGACCAAGTGATCGTTGAAGAGCTTCTCGGCGTCGCACAGCCATGCGTCGAACGGCTCAACTTGAAAGGTCAGGCCGTCCAGATCGTTGGAGGATGCGCGGGACATCAGGACCAGAGTCTGGTGCTTGGCGACCCGCTCCAGCTTGTCCAACTGCACGGCGTGAGCGTGGGCGTGCCGGACAATGGCCCGCATGTCGCACTGGATGTTGACCGGCGCCCACAGCCGCCACCAATCCGGATCGTGCGGCAGGCCAAGACAGTGCTCGAACACGGCTGCGCAAACCTCTTCCCGCTCCAGATCCTCGAAGGGCACCGACAGCGCGTCGGGAACGCGCCGGCTGATCTGCTCCAGCTTGCGGTCGAGCCGGAGCATGAGGCGCTCCACCGCCGTCCGATCGGCGAACAGCCCCAGCCGCATCAGGCTATCCGTAGACTCCTTCGGATCACGCCGCACCACCACGACGCGCAGGTCGGGCCGGAGGTGCCGGGCCAGCCGCCACCATGGCGCCGCCGCGGTCTCCGCCGTGCCCGTGCAGGGCTGAGCGAGCCAGGACCGAACGTCGTCCAAGCTGCGGGCGTGGCGAAGCTCTTCATGACCGCACACCCAATCCCCGTAGGTCAGGAAGCGCGCGAGCCACGCCGTGCGGCTGCGCGGCATGCCGAAAACGATGAAGGGGGACATCAGACAGAAACCTCCATGGACAGGCCCAGCACCGTCACGGGCAGCGGTTCCGGAGCCTGGATCGTGATCGTCGGGCGGCGGGAGCGGCCCAACAGGCGGAACTCCTGCGGGCCGTTGCGCTGCAGCGGGGCCTCCGACAGGTCGTCGGTGACGGCATATGCGGTCAGGGTCTGCCCGGAGACCGACAGGCGGAAGCTGTCCTGCAATTCCACCCACACGCGGCAGATGCGCATGGTGTCGTGGACGACCGGACCGGCCCGCCCCTGCACGACCGGCGGAAGCGTCTCGATCACCCACGGGAAATCCAAGCCCACGTCGTAGGGGCCATCCGCCGCCGGGTCGGTCTGGGGCAGACCGCCAAGGGCGTAGCGCCCCGCAACGACATGCGCGCCGGGTAAGGTTCCGTAGCGCGCCGCCGCGTCGTCCAGGTCGGCGTACGTCGTCGCGGCATCGAGCGACAGCGACGGGTCCACCTTCTCCAGAAGATGCTTGTCGACGCCGTCAACGCTTCGGTGCGTGACCAGGAACAGTTCATCCCCGAGCGCTGCGGCGGAACGCACTGACCCGGTGATGGTCCAAGGCACGAAGGATCTGACCTGCTGGCTTTCCAGAAGCTGCATGCACGTCATGGTGCCGTCGCTGTTCACGAAGAACCCATAGGTCTCCACGCCACCGTACCAGCCTGTGGTGAAGGCCGCATCCAAAGGGGCCTTGATGGTGTGGGAAGCCAGAAGGGAGGTCGGCGCGCCGGTCCATTGCGCGGTGGTGTCGCCCGTCGGCGACAGCTTAACGATCGTGCTGCCCGTCACGAGGATCACGCCGTTGTCGAAGGTCTCGGCGCGGGCGTTGCTGGCCGGCCAAGGCGAGCCGAAGGGTAGCAGGCCGAAGTTCGTAGGGGTGAACGGGCGGGACGGCGATTCCGCGTTGTAGTAGGCCCCGCGGTCCGTCAGCACCAGGAGCTGTTCCGTGCTGACCACCTGAACGATGCGCTGCGCCGCGGCGTCGCCGATCAGGTCGATCACGGCGTCGGTGTCCACGGCGTCGCCGATGTCGAAGTCATAGAGCGCATCGGTACGGGAGGCGCAGACAATGTTCGGGACGGCGCGACCGCCGGCCAGGATCAGGCGTCCACGATGCAGGGCGACCGCAGCCGGATAGCCGTGGACCGGGCCGTAAAGCTGCTCGTCCCAATTCCGTGACGGAGCCGGATCGACAGTGGCAACAGCGGCCACCTTCGCCCGGCTCTCCGGGCCGGTGACGTATTCTCCGACCTTGAACCCGCTGACCCGCTCCTCGACCACGATGCGCAGCACGGTTCCGGAGGGCATCGCGACCACCTCGCCGCGCGCGCCGGTCTCGTCCCCCTCGACCACCTGCCCGACCCGCCAGCCGGCCGCGTCGTCCACGGTCACGTCCTGCGATGGCGGCAGTTCGTCAACGACGGTGGCGTTTGCGACGGCGCTGCTGGAGATGCTGTTGATCACGATCTCGCGCCCGGCGTAGCGCACGCGGGAGCCGACATGCCCGCTCTGCCACCATCCCCCGGAAGCGGTCAGGGTGATGCCCCCCGCCCTGGCGGAGGGCTGCAGCGTGATGCTGTCGGGCGCGACCTTGAAGTAGGGCTGGTGCAGGCGCCCCCCCACACCCGCCGGCATGGCGAAGGCGATGGCCTCGCGCGCCCATGAGGACGGACCGGTTCGGGCAATCCGCTGAACCGGGAAGTCCGGATGGGCGAGGAACAGCGTGTTGGCCGATTGGAACCACGTCGCGGCGCGCGCCTGGGCGACCGACCAAGGGCAACCCGTCAGCGTGCCGGCGGGGGTGCCATCCTCACGGAAGGCGTCCATGCGGCCGGTGGACAGCACGATCACGTACTTCGTGGCCTCGTCTACCGCCCAAGGGATCGCGCGGCCATCCGCGACCAGTTCGGCAAGCCACCGTGTGCCCTCACGGCGGCGGGCGCCTCCGCCGACCAGAAGGCGGCAGTTGGTCATCCGCCGCGCGCCTGCCTGATACTGCTGCACGTCGTGGCGCATGGCCAGCGAGGGGTCGAGCTCTCCGGCGGCGAAGCTGGTCTGGACGATGGTCGTCTTAGCCACGACGCGCCCCCTTGATCGGGTAGGTGAACGGGTTCGTCGGCGTGCCGCCCTGCGCGGAGCGGAGAGCCGCGCGGCGCCCCTTGAGCGCTGCGGCTTGGGCCGCTGCAGCTCCCTCCGAGAACTTGTCGGCCAGGGCCGGCAAGAGGACGGCGCACAGGCGCAGGATCACGAACTCGCGGAACTGCGCCGGCCACGCCGACGTGGCGGGGCGATACAGGATCGTCGCGACCACCTCCGCATCGGGCGCGGCATCGCACAGCAGCTTGTCGGCAAGCCGCTCATGCTCGATGGGCGCGCCCGAGACGGTCACGCCCTCGACCTCCAGCGCATCGACAGGGAGCTGATAGACCGCGCTCCAAGGGAGCGGGGCCACCCCGGAAAGCCGGTTCAGCAGCCGCTGGGACCGGGCGAACTTCCAGCGGGACTCCGACAGGCAGTCGGCGACAACCTGTCCGTAGTTCTGCGCCAGGATCAGGGATTCGGTCGTGCCGTCATCGAACGAGGTGATGGTCTGCGCGCCGCAACGCGTGAGCGCGGCGTTGCAGAGGTCCAGATCGGATGCGGGGGCGGTGCTCATGCCCAGACCCTCCGGCGCTTCTCCGGCGTCACGGCCACGACGAACGGCCCGGCGGCGGCCAGGATCGCCGTGGCGTCGGGGTGATCGTCGTCCAGCAGCAGGTTCGCGTGGAACCGCCCGTCGACATCGGCGGGGGTGACGGTGTTGCCGTCATAGTCCAGCACCGCTTCGACGCGGACGAGGGCGCCGATCGGGTCCAGGTCGTGCCGGGCATCGGGCGGGCCGGTGAGCACCCACCCATCAGCGGTGCGCAGCCAGGGCAGCGCTGCGGCAAGCGCCTGTTCCGTGTCGGCACGCAAGGTCAAGTCGATCATGTCGGCACCTGCAGGGCTGTCTTGGCGGCGGCGGAGAGAAGGCCAGCGGGGTAGAAGCGCACCCGCCCGACGTGGCGCATGCCGGCGCGCGGGGTCAGGCTGTAGGAGCCGGATACCGCCACGGCGTTGCGCCATTCGGCCCCGGCCCAATCCTGCACCAGCACGTCATAGGAGCCGTCCGGCACGGCCAGCGTGACCGTCTCGGCGGGGCGGGTGGCAGATGCCGTAGTGGTCGGGATGAAGCTGGTCGGCGTCGAGCCGGTCTCGACCTGCGGCCCCCAGAGGACCCTGGTCCCCTCGTTGATCGCCTGATTGACGAAGGGCCTTCCGTCGAACCTCAGGGAGGTGTTGCCGCTGGTGTTGTTGGCGAGCGCCACCCAGTAGCGCCAATACCCGCCCCCGGCGGCGTCCACACCGTACTGCGTCGATCCCGTCACGGTGCTGATGCTGCCGTTGGAGGCGTCGCCGTACAGCACCGCCGTGATCGGCGTGGTCCCCCCGCTGTAACCGAGAGCGATGGAGAAGCGCGATCCCCCAGACCCCGGATTGACGAACATGCTGGCCGTCCGCGTAACCGCGTCGTTCGCCACCGTCAGCGTCTCGCGGACCAGCCGGTCGGCGCCTGTCGTCGACGAGAAGATGGACATGGAGCTGGACGAGCCATCCGGCGAACCGGCCACGCCGCGGGTGACGGTCATGTTCCCCAGGGGATCGACCCAGGATGCCGCGTCGCTGACGGCCTTGGACAGATTGGTGGCCGGCGCCGGCTCGACCACAAGCCCAGCGGGGACCCACACCCCACCGACCCTCCGATAGTCGAAGCGCGGCGCATCGGCAGCGGCGGTCAGCAGCGTCCCCGTGGGACCGTTGAACGTGCCCCCGCCGGAGCGGGTGACCGTCACGCGGCCATCGAGCGCCGCCATCAGCCTGAAGTTCAGATCCAGCACGGCAAGCGCCCCCTCCACCGGCCAGACCCCGTAGGTCCGTGGCGAGGGAGCGACGAACACGCTCACTGGCTGATCCTCCAGTTGACCGTGCCCGAGGTGTAGGAGGAGCAGATCAGCCGGTACAGGACGCCGGTTTCCGGCTCGTCGCAGACCAAAGACGCGGGCGCGGTGAAGGCGTTCGCCGTGCCATCGGGCCGGGTGCAGTTCAGCCACGTCGTACCGCCGTCGAACGAGCGCTCCAGCGCCACGGTCGCGACGAAGGCCCCCCAGATCGACACGTTGAACTTGCCGCGCGGCGTGGCCTCGCCACCGCTGCCGATGCCCGTGAATGCGCCGCCAACTGCGTATGCATCGTCGCGGGCGGTCGGGTGTTTCTTGCCCATGCTGCACCTCCGTTGTTCGGAGGGACTGTGCCGCCGCCCATCAGGGCCGACCAACGCACCCAAAAATGCAGAAGGACGCCCCAGGCGGTGGGGCGTCCTTCTTCTCCAACGGCCCTGGAGGCGGGTGGGCCGTCAGGTCTTGTCGGTCTTGGCCGCTGCCTTCGGCTGCTGAACGGGCGGAGCCGGCGCCTTCTCCTCAGCCTTCGGCGCGGTCGCGGCGGCAAGCTGGGCCTCCAGCTCCGCAATGCGGGCCTTCGTCGCCTCACCAGCCGCATCTGCGGCATCTCGCTCCTCCTGCACGATGACCAACGCCTGCTCCAGGTCGGCGATGCGGGAGAGCGCGGCCTTGTGCTCGGGCTCCGGGATGACGCCCACCGCGGGCTGCTCCAGCGCCCCAGCAGCTTCCACGTCCCAACCGACCGGCTTCATCCATGGAGCGAGGTCGGACTTGGCGGACAGCTCGAAGGTCTCGCCGGGACGACGATGGCGGTCGCCGTAATGACCCGCATTCCGGGCGGTGACGGACAGCTTCTGCGACATCACGCGCTCCTTATCGCGGCAGATAGACCGGGATCACGTCCACCTTGCCGGAGGCCGCTGCGTCCGTGGTGGTGATGACCGCCTTGACGAACTTCCGGACGGTGCTCGGCAGGGCGAACCTGCCCAGCTCCGTGTCGGCGGCCAGGGCACCGTTGCCGCCGGAGGCCGCCAGCGTGTAGACGGTCCCCAGGTCGGACCAGGACGTGCCATCGGCGGAGTGCTGGAGCTTGATCGTCAGCGTCGCGGCGTTGGCGATGGTCACCGCGGTGTTGACGCGGGCCACCGCCTCGACGGCGCCGTTGATGCCCGACAGCTCGACGCCCCCGCCGTTGCCGTCCGCTGACGTGTTCTGCGGCAGCGTCTGCGCCTTGGCGAAGTTCTGCCCGTGGATATCCACGTAGTGGCGCAGACCATTGACCTTGTACATGGCCGATTCCCCTTCGATCAGGACAGGATGACGCGGCCTTCGGTGCCGTCGTACAGGTTGTAGCTGGACAGGATCGGCACGCCATCCCAGGCGAGCACCTTCCGCGTGATGTTGGTGTCTTCGGGACGCATCTGGACGCGGTCCTTCTTGAAGGTCCGGCCCAGAAGGTTCTGAACGCGCTGGTGCATCAGCAGCATCGTCCGGCCCGAACCGGTCGCTCGGACGTCCGCCAGCAGGTCGTCGATCTGGGTGTCGGTCGGCAGCTTGTTGTTGGCGATGTCGATGTTGACGATCGCGCCGACATTGCGCACGCCGGTGAGCTGGAAGCCCAGATCCGACTTCATGCGCACGCCGTAGCCCAGCACCCCACCGCCGATATCATAGAGGGCGCCGCCGTTGATCGGCGTGGTGTCGAACATCGTGCCGTTGCCGAATCCCTTGGGATTGTAAAGCCCCGAGCAGACGCCTTCCTCGAAGCGAACGGCGATGATGCTGTAGTTGGCCGAACCCGTGCCGCCCGCATCGTAGACGGTCTTGGTCGTGGCGCCGGCACGGAACCGGTCGATGGCATACTGACGCAGGTTGTCGTAGACGATCACGCGCTCGGTGTTCATGCCGGTGTTCTTCAGAACCGGGCCGGAGCGGTCGGCGAAGTACTTCTCCTTGCCGCCATACTGGCGGGCCTTGTCCTCCGCCACGGTCATCTGACCGCCCATCTTCGCCAGATCGAAGCGGATCAGCTTCGTGGTCGAGTTGACGGCGGGCAGCGGCGCGTCCATCGCGACGAAGCCCATCGCGTCGGCGTTGGTCAGTTCTTCGGCCACGTGCCACATGTCGTGGGTGGTGGACGAAAAAGGAATGAGGTCCAGGATCGGAGTCTCTTCCGTCAGGTGGTCGATCTGCTTGGGCTGCTTCTTGCTGTACTCAAGCGCCACCGTGCGCAGGGTATCGAGCGGCATGGAAGGACTCCGTTAATTCTTGAAGAGCGACTTGAAGTAGGCTTCTTCCGACATGGCCTCGCCTCCGCCGCCATGTGCCGACGGGATGCCGGCGTTCGCCCGCGCGATCAGCGCCTCGACGGCCTGGAAGAGGCCGGCATCGACGGGCAGCCGCTGCGCCAGGACGGTGTGATGGTCGGGCAGGTTCGCCTTGATCCAGCCGTCCATGGCGGTGAACCGGGCATCGCGGTTCGGGCCGAGCTTGGCCTGTTCCGCCGCGATATCCGCGGCCACCTGCTGATGCTCCTTCGCCTGCGAGTCGACGTAGGCGGCCAGCAGCTTCGACAGGCCGGCCTGCGGCAGTCCGAACTCGTGAGCGATGGCCCGGACCGACTGGCCCAACGGCGTGTCCGCCGGTTCGAAGGTCAGACCATCCGGCAGCTTGAATTCGGCGGGCAGCTCCAGCTTGTAGCCGTCGGGGCCTTCGGGGATGCTGGCGCGGCGCGCCTGATCGTCGGAGACCAGCTTGGCGAGGTCTTCGACCTTCAGCGCGCCCTTCTCGCCGTCCCAGAAGGACTCGAGCCCCGTCGGCGCGGCCGGCGCAGTAGCGGGCTGGAGGCTCTCCGGCTGGAGCGGTGCTTCCGAAGTGGGGGGCGGGGCGGGCGGGTCGTCCGTGGGACCGCCGCCCTCACCCTCCGGGGCGAAGGCGACGGAGACGAAACCGGGACGGCGCGGGCCGCCGGGGTTGGCGAACGAGCAGCGCGGGCCGTCAGTCGGTCCCGGCCAAGCCGGCGCGGAGGTCAGAGGGATCGGTGCGGGTTCCATCGGCGGTCCACGTTTCGATTGCGTGGACAAGCTGCCTCTGGCCCTCCAGATGGAACAACGCACTGGCCGATGCGTCGGGGCCGAGCACGCGGTCCTTCGTCCGGCGGCGCAGGGCGACCAGCAGTTCGCGGCCCTGGCCGGTGGCGAAGACGGCCGCACACAGGCGGGCCATTTCGGCGTTCGCGCGGGCCTCAGCCGCCGCGCGCCGCTCCTCGTCCGAAGGGGCGCCCTTCCGAGCGCGCCGCTTCGTATCAAAATCGTCCCAACTCATTGCTGCGGCTCCACCGGCGGCGCCTGAAGCGCCTGTTGCTGGGCTATGATCTGCTGAACCTGCGCCTGAGTGCGGACCAGCTTGGCCGGGATGTCGTAGAGCTTGGCGCGGTACCGCAAGGCCTCCTCCATGTCGATCCACATCGCCGTGGTTTCCGGCCCGACCGTCTGCGAAGTGGTGACCAGAAACTGGTCCACGCGCTGGGCCTCCGATTGCTGCATGGCCTTCAGCAGGGGCGACTGCGCCCGGAGCTTCACCGGCTGGCCCTTGAACCGGATCTGCGCAGGGAGCTTCCCGCGGGCGCGCAGCAGGAAGGCGAAGCGCAGGAACAGCGGGCGCAGCAGTTCGGTCACCAGCCGGCCGACCGGGGCGCCCATGCGCTTGGCCTTCGCGGCGGCCTGCTCCTGCCATTGCGTCGCCGTCGGCGGGGTCAGGCCGTTCTGCCGCGGCGCGTCCTGGAACATGGCGTCCCGGATGCGCGAGCGCAGATCCTGCAGGCTGAACTGTGACACGTCGAAGTTGGCGCCGGACACGATCGGCCGGATTTCGGAACCCTGCGCCATGGGAATCCACGTCCCCGGCGCGATGCCGCCCGACACGTCGATCACGCCGTCGTCGGGGTAGGAGGTCACCGGCTGGAGCGCGTAGTCCAGCGCCTCCAGCATGCGTTCGGTGACGTAATTCGCCGTCTTGACCTCGGGCAGCACACTCATCAGCGGGCCGTGGCCCCATGCCGTCTTGGCGTCGGTGTCCCAGCGCGCGACGATGATCGGACAGGCCCCCTCCCCGACCAGTTCACGCTGCACCAGCGCCTTGCCGCCGCACAGGACGGCGTATTTCCACACCTCGTCATCGCGGCGGGTCAGGTCGCGGTACAGGCCGTCGGTCACGTCGACTTCGGCATCGCCGGTCTTGGGCAGGCTGAACGTCTTGGCGTCGGGCCAGAGGATCGGCACCTCGTCCGCGCGCAGCTTGAACTTTCGCCACCGGCCGTCGACACGCCCATAGGGGCCGCGGTCGACCAACAGGTCGGACACGCTGATGGCCTCGACGTGGATCGGCTCCGTCGGGTCGATGTCCTGCACCAGCAGCGCCATGGTGCCGACGGCGAGGTCGGCATACCCGACCTGGAGCGCTTCATAAAGGTTGGACGCGGCCATGGCCTCCATGACGGTCGCCTCGATTTCCTCCAGCGGACCTTCCAGCTCGCGCAAGGCCGCATCGCCCAAGCCCTGGTCGGGCTCCAGCCGCATCCAGGTTGCCGACGGCGGGGTGAAGGTGGACAGCAGGTCGCCCGCGAAATCCTTCACCGAGACAACCGCCGTGCCGTCGAACACGTCGTCCTGTGCAGCCGGGTCGTCCTGGTGCCGGTCGGTCAGGTGGCGCCAGGGCATGGCGAGGCGGTAGCAGTCGTCCAGACGCCCGCGGCGGCGCTGCTTGTCCTGGTCAGCGCGCGCGATCCGGCGCGTCAGGTCGCGCGGGGCGGACGGCGGGGTGGTGTTGCCCATCAACCGGCTCCCACGGTGCTGCCGGCGGTACCGATGTTCCCCAGCAGGCCGCGCGCTCCATCGCCGCGCGCCCGGCGACGGCGGGTTTCTTCAGCCAGAACGCCCTGCTTTTCGCGAGCGGCCAGGGCATCGGCCCGTTCCTTCTCCCGCGCGGCCAGAGCGTCGGAGCGCTCCTTCTCCCGCGCGGCCAACTCGTCCGCCGCCTTCTGAGCCGCCTGCGCGGCGGTTTTGGCCTCTTCAAGCTCGCGCTGACGGCGGGCCTCGACCTCCGGATCGATGGTGGGGGCCGGCGTGGGTGGCGGCGCGGCGGGCGGATCAGGAACGGGCGCGGGAGCGGGGGCTTTCGGCTTCATGAATCCCATGGCGTGGCGAGTCCTCGAATGCGGCTGTGGCGCCCATTCGCAGAAGCTGCCGGTGCAAGCCGGGCGGGGACAACGCACCCCGGACGCCCAACAGCGCCGACACGGCGCCGACGCACCCTCCGGTGACGGGCTGAAACAGGCGGCACGCCCGCGGGGCGAAGCGCAGAACGCGCCCGGCGGACGCCTCGATCAGTTCGGCCAGCTTGGCGCCGGCCTCGCCCTGGTCGAGCAGCAGGATCGTCGTGCCGGTCGCTCGGGGATCGAAGATCACCCACCGCTCCGCCTCGGCGTCATAGCCGGCGGCCAGCACGTGCCGAAAGCCGGGCCGTGTGAATAGGTCCCACCACGCGAACCGCTCGCCATCGGCGAAGAAGACGAGCCATTCCCTCACCATCGGCGCGGCTTCCCGGTCGGCTTGGCGAAGGGGCGGTAGGCGGTGCGGGTGTTGGTCGGCTTCTTCGGTTCAGCGGAGCCGGTCAGCAGCGCCCGGCCCGCGCCGCCTCCGATCAGCAGGTACTGGCCGGCATCGTTCACGTGGCTGTGCTCGTCCTTCACCGGCTGGTCGGTGTAGCGGTCGGCGCCCGCCAGCTTCATTTTCCGGTACCGGTAGCCCCATTCCATCGAGGCGGCGTAGCGGGGGCACGTCGGGGAAATCAGGAAGGCCGGATAGCCGTTGACCAGGCGGTTCAACTCCGCCTCCACCGCCTCTTTCCGGACCGTGGTGTCGTTCGTCGGCGCCGGCTGGATCGGGAGGCCGCAGGCACGGAAGATCATGAACGGGGACCGCTCGTCGCTCTGCGCCCGCTGGTCACCAGCAGGATCGCCGAACAGGCTGAATTTGAAGCCGGGGAAGCGGCTGGCCAGCTCCGCTTTCAGCAGCGGGGCGAAGGTCACCGCGCCCATTCCGGCGTCATCCTCCGCCACCAGCTCGTGCAGGATCAGCCACCGGCCCATGACGTGCTGTCCGAACACCGCGGCGGGCGTCAGGCCGAAATCCACGCCAACCAGGATCGGGTGCCCTTCGACCGGCTGCAGCGGCTGCTTGGCAACATGCAGATCGGGCCGGAACATGGGGAAAACCGGCTTTCCGGTGCGCGATCGGCCCAGCTTGTTGCAGAGCGCGATCCGCACGTCGTGGATGGTCTGGCCGCGGGCGGCCTCCAGGTAGAAGTTCTTCCCACCGGGGAGCCACGCCGTGTTCTCCGCCACCGGGTTCGGCTCGAACCGGACGTGGTTTCCCGCGTCATCGGTGATTTCGACCAGCCCGCCCGGCTGGTTCCAGAATTCCCAGCCCTCCGGCTTCACCAGTTCCCGCTTTTCGTCGTCCGACAGCTTGGAGGGGATCGGCACGTCGCCGCGCATGATGGGAATCCAGTGGTCATCCGCCGGCGCGTTCGTGTCGAGGATCATGATCGGGTAGCTCGGGCCGCCGTCCATCACCGCAGGGAACCGCCCGCGACGCCGCCACAGGCCGCCGATGACGCGGCGGGGCAGTTCGCGCGCCTCGTTCACCCAGATCGAGGTGAATTCCAGCGACAGCACCTTGTGCAGGGCGCCTTCATCGTCCAGCGCGACGAACCACACGTCGCATTCCACGTCGCCCGCGCGGATTTTGTGGCAGAACGGCGCCGTTTCCAGGAACTGGCCGTAGGTTTCGGGCGGAAACAGCCGCTTCCAGGTCTGAACCGTCGTCAATTTCAGGTCGTTGAAGGTGTTGCGCACCACCAGCATGCGCGTCCGCCGGATGCCGTCCTTCTGCGGCGCCTGCCGGATCGCTGACATCCACAGCTTCATCGCCGAAGCCGTCGACTTCCCGGACCCCTCCGGCCCCTGGATGCACAGCAGCAGCGCCGTGCGGTTCAGCAGGAACTGGCGTAGCGTCTCGCCGTCGGGCTTGTAGACGCTCGCCCCGCCCTTGATCGCCTGCTGCGCGCTCGTGCTCATCGCCTCACCATCGGAAAGAATGTTGCGGGTTCATGGGGTTGGGCAAAATCGTGAGGGGGTGGCCCGCAGGACGAAGGGCGCGCGGGTTTTGCCCCTCCCCCCGCCCGCGCCTGCCCGCCGCGTGGCCCCGGGGGTGGGGGTCGGGCCGCCGGGCCGGCTGGGGCTGTGCGGGGGCGCGATCAACCTGCGCTGGTGCCTTTCGCCCCCTATTCGCGTCACCCCCTGCGCGGCTTTGGCCGAGAGGGGAGAGGGGAGGGGAGCGTACGCGCAGGGCCCATGGAGCCCGCTTCGGCGCGTACGATATGCATCCATAACCTCAATTATGGAAATTGCCCTATTCATCGGCTGGCGTACGGCCCTCGATGACCGTGGCGCCCTCCCCTTCGATCACCGGGCCTGACGGGCTGAGGTCGATGACCCAACCGACCTGGACGTTGCCGTTCAGGTTCACGTTGGCGTCGATCCGATCCCCGTAGACCTTGGGCTTGCGCTTGGCGGCCAGCCACTTCAGTGCGTCGATGGCCGTTCGCCCGGCCTGCGCATCCAGCTTGCCGTCCAGCACCTGCTGCGCGGCGTCGGCCACCTTGTCCGCGTAGCTGTCGCCCTGGACCTCGCGTGCGCGCGCGTAATCGTTAGCGAGTTGAGGATCACTCCTGATCCACTCGAACACGGTCGGCTTGCTAGGCGTGTCGGTGAGGGCGCAGAAGGCGTCGAGGGAACCGCCGTCGGCGATGTGCTGGAGGAGGCGCTCCCACGCTTCGGCGCGGCGTTCAGGGGTCCAGACACGTGGCCGCTTCGGGGCGGTGTGGTCCGGGAGGTTGATGCGGTCGGGCTGGGGCGTGGCGTCGGTCATGCCGCGGAGGATAGCGGCGGGCCGGCGGGGTTCGTAACGCACCGCAGGCGTTTATTGGGGAGGAACGCGCGCGAGGCTTGCTCACGTTTCGGAAGGCCTGTCAAGAGACTTGCGTTTTGCCTAGCATTTCCAATGGGTTCGGAGGATGCGATTGTAGCCGCTCGCCGGGTGCGTTGGGTTGCGGCTACAAATGGCCTGTAGCCTCAGGGGCTACAACAGGACGGACGATCAGGTGGCCTTCGAGACGATCAGCGGAGAGGAGTTCGCACGGCGCCGGAAGCGGCTCGGCCTCACCCAAGAACAGGTGGCTGCCTTGGTGCGGCGCCACCGTGTGACGGTGGCGGACTGGGAGCGGCTGAACCGCGAAGTCGACCCGCAGTCCACCGCACTCCTCCTGGCGTTCGAACTGATGCCCGAGAAGCGGCGCGTGTTGTTGATGCCACGTCCACAGCCATCGAAACCACCCGTGGTCAAGCTACAGCGATGCCAGGCGGACGCGGAGAAGCCCCACATGTCGAAATGAGACACTTTGCGTCTCGCCATTCCCTAAGATGCATGCCAGCATGGGCTTACCTCATTTGTGAGGCATATCGATAGATCACTCGCCCAATCCGCTGGAACCTTGCCGATGCCTGCAGTTATAGATCAAGTCCGCGATTATATTGAAGAGCAAGTGTTTGCGCCGGCTTTAAGGCACCCAACCCTACCGGATGAGGTGAAGAGCACCATTAGGAACTCAGCCATGTGGCTGCGTCAGTTCTCAAGAGTTGGTGACCTATTAAATTACATGGATCGATTTCAGGGAACACCCAACAGCCCCGTGTTTAATGGTTTGAAAGCCGCAGGGTTAAATACATTTGAGGATATTCGCGCCAACCTTCTTGAGCGATTCGGCGCATGGAAAAATGATCGCACGCGGCTCGATGATTTCGTTATTGGGCTTGATTATACATCAAGTCAATTGGTCATTTTTGCAGAGGTTTACGATAATCGCAGCGGCGGCATTCTACCCATTGGCTCTGATGGCGCTTACAAAGCTGTATTTATCAAAGCAACTCTTAACGGCGGAAAGTACCAAAACCAGTGGATTGAGGAGGGCGTTTCTTTAAAGTATTACCTAAAAAGCATAAGCGAAGTTTTCAAAGAAGATTTTAAAGTCAATGCAGCCATTATTCAGAACCCGCAGGTTCCGGTTTATGCCTTTGTAAGACAGACTACTGGTGAAAAGTTCCGTCTTGCCGGCATATTCAAGAATATGGGTGTCCACACAGAGCAAGATGGCTCGAAATGGTTTGAGCTAGCGATTCGCGTTCCTGAAGCTGACGCCCCTATGGACGCCCATGAACTACAGAAGAACCACAAGCTGGCGGTGATTCGCGCCCAGGCTGGTTCTAGCTCCGATCGGCAACGGCGTCTTGCTACTGCTCAACGGATCCCCTCTTCTGTTACCGTCGTCACGACGGCTTTTGTAAGAAATCCTGATGTGGTCGCTGAGGTCCTCGACCGTGCTGCAGGGGTTTGTGAAGGATGCAAAAGTCCCGCTCCATTCTTTCGTAGTTCTGATGGCACCCCGTTTCTGGAGGTCCATCACAAAGTCCCTCTTGCAGCAGGAGGAGAAGATACCGTGGCGAACGCAGTAGCGCTGTGCCCGAACTGCCATCGTAACGAGCATTACGGCAGCCCACTCTGGCCTTGGAAGTGAGCCCATACCAATCTGGCCGCGTGGGGCTGGCTGCTGCCCGACCGCCGCAAGCAGTTCATGCGGCTGGCCCAGCACGTCGGGTGAACCTTCCCTCACCCCCCCAACACCTCGTCGTCATCAAAACAGAATAATCGTTAATAAGTTACAAGCAGCGGCGACCATTCCCACCAAATTCCCGAGCGCCAAAAACGGCTTTTTTGAGAATGGCAGCAACCAAGCAATTATTGGTGATTTTTTTGCGATGTCATCAACATAACACACAATCCTGACCGACAGAGAAACAAAAGCTAACCAAAATGATGAAAACAGCGAAGAATACAAAAAAACAGAAGACATGTCGTTCCACCCAAGCCCTGAGACAACAGTATCCGCAACAGCGCGAGCCGATGCGGCCGCGTCATTCCCATTTCCATGTATTCCAATATAATACACGAGAAAAAATGAAGAAGAGAATACGCACAATTTATATAATAAGTCTTTAAATAAATTTTTCATCACCTCAATTACACCATTAGAAGCCTCGATCCTATTCAATGTCTTGAGAAAATACCCCAATATCATATAGTCAACGATCACATTCACAAGAACACCGACAACAGACAAAATCTCTAAGAAATTGTAAATGACCTCTGCCTGTAGTACGTTAGAAGAATACAGGTGAGACAAACGAGCAAAAAACACGCAGGAGAATATCATAAGCGCGGCAACGGAGAATGCGGCGCTCCTGAAAAAGAATTTCAAGCTATCGGGGTTTTCCCCAAACATATGTTCAAAGACCTTTCGCGCTATAAGCGCTACCCCACCAATTTTTCCTGCTTCTCTAACTCCAATATCAATATACTCTGCCATAATACGACTCACAAACTCCGGCATCCATTTGTCAGCATTCACAAATGGGGCACGCGCCGCCCATCCGACTATGATTGAAGAAATCAAAGAAGACAGGATCCATACGTTGTATTTTTCAGAAAATTGGTACGCTGTCTGTAAAATTTCTAACATTCGTCCACCCATTTTCGCTTGGGAGTCAGCATGCATGCTGCCGCCGCATGCACGCCGCCAATGATGGTAGTCGTAAAGTTACCAAATACATCGGACGCCTGCTAATCCTGCGTTGTCAGGATGTCTCCCCCTCCGCCATGTCAATCTGCGCCTGCCGCGTATCCTCGTTCCCGCGGGCGGCCCAATCCTCGAAGTGCGGCCCCGGATAGACCAGCTTCAGCGCCGGCTCGCCCTGCGCCCCGATGTCCGTGGTGGGCGTGTAGCGGCTGGCCTTCCCCTCCAGCCAGCGGGCGCCATCGAGGTTGCAGTCCCGCAGGAAGTAGAGCTGGTCGGCGTTGCGGTTCATGCCGGTGCGGCTGACGGCGGTGGCCTCCCCATCGTCGGTGAGCTGCGCCAGGATCAGAACCCAGATCCCCAGGCGCTTCACCGTGGCGGCCAGCCATTCGGCCACGCGCCGCAGGTGCTCCTCCTCCGACGTGCCCGGCGGGCGCCCGGTGACGAGCTGCCAGTAATCCACGATCACCCCGGCGCAGCGGTGCCGGTACTTCGCGGCGAGGATCTCGGTGCGCAGCCGGTCCATCGTGCCGCCGGGCATGTCGACATAGATCACGTTGTCCAGCCGCTCCGCCGTCGCGGTGGCAGCATACTGGCCGGCGCGGGCGAGGATGGTGGCGTGAACATGCCCGATCAGCGCCATGCTGTGGGTGCCCAGCTCGCGTGCCACCTGCCGCTGTTCGATCTCCAGCGCG